>JAPLNJ010001181.1 GCA_026692885.1 Planctomycetota bacterium
GACGGTTTGCGTCCGGCGGAACGACTACGGGGGCTTACGCCTGAGGAAATGGCGGAGGGACTTACCGACGAGCAAGCACAGCGTCTCCGCGAACTGCTGGAACGGAGGCGGGGCAAGTAAGACCTTTCCGACGTGGGCGCGGTAGAACTGGTGTGCTCACCACTAAGTCGTGAAACGAAAGCAACTTACGAAGATCAATTGTGCTCGTCGGACATCCGTCTCATCATCGAGACTCCTGCCAAACTAATACATTCAGCTCAAACAATTACCACTCGCAGGTAGTAAGTCATTTCGCAACCCTGTCCGGGGTTATGAGGGGCGCGACATCAAGTTGTCTCTTCTTGTAATTTCGAAGAGTGTCCGGTTCCCTCAACTTCCGTAAGTCTGGCCGTAATCAGTACTTGCAATCTTCTGCGGATGGTCCGCAGTGCATCCTGAACCAGAACAAAGTGTGTAGTACTACACACTTCTGTTTCAGGAGGCACTATCTGATGCGTACCGCCCGAATCCCAAAGTACTGTCTGCATACCGCAACTGCCCAAGCATTCGTCCGAATTCGAGGTCGGATGATCTATCTGGGGAAACATGGAACCCGTATGGTGCAAAGAATCGGGCGAACGTTAGTTCTTTGAAAATGCGGTGCTTGTGAGGCCCGCGGGCGCGGAAAGTCAGCCGAGGCGGTGCGGGGCGGGAACCCGGATTGGACCGCTGATTGTCGCGTCCTGCCGTCTTGGGATGGCCTGGTTGCGCAATTGGCGCAGCGGCAAACGCGGAATCGTTCTGACGGCGGGAGCGGTCAAGGCCCGTCAGGTTGCCCGACGGTAGTAGTACCGCAGCATTCCGCCGAGCCGCTCGCGACATTCGATTGGATCGGCGGCTTCGCCCACGTGCGGCTCCGGTTCGAGGAGCCGATTGTCGAGGCCCTGGTGGTTCCGCTCGTGGTGGTAGTGGGCGAGGTACGACCCGAGCACGCGGCGGAGCATGGTCTCGCCGAAGAAGATCATGCGGTCGACGCACTCGGACCGGACGCTGCGGACGAAACGTTCGGCGATGGCGTTCAGGTTGGGCGAGTGCGGCGGAAGACGGACCGACTTCACGCCGCTCTGTTCGAGGATCGACCGGAAGGCCTCGCAGAACTTGCCGTCGCGGTCCATGAGCAGGTACTTCTTGTCGCGCAGGAATCCGTCTTCGAAGTTGGTCAACTCGCGGGCAGTCTGTTTCATCCAGGCTTCGTCCGGGCTGGTCGTGATGCCGGCCAGGTGGACGCGGCGAGTCGCCAGTTCGATCACGAACAGCACATAGAACGTGATCAGGCCGGTCTTGGTCCAGACCTCGACCGTGAAGAAGTCCGTGGCCGCCAAGTGCTCCCAATGATCGCGGAGAAACTCCTTCCAAGTGGACTGTCGACGGCGTTCCGGCGCCGGTTCGAGCCCGTGCTGTTTGAGAACGTTGGCGATGGTGTTGGGACTGACTTCGTGGCCGAGGTTGGTCAGGGAGCCCTGAATACGGTCGTAGCCCCAGGTGGGGTTCTCCTGCGCCAGCTTGACGATCAGCTTCGCGATCGCCTCATCCGTCGGCGGCCTACTTGGTGACTGGCGTTTGTCGCTGTGGTCCCATTTCTGGGCGACCAGGAGTCGATGCCACCGTAGCAACGTATCCGGCGTGACCAAGGTCCCGACTTCCTCCAGGAGTTTGCGCCCCAGGACTTTCGCTTTGACGGCCAACCGGCGGCGCTGCTCATCGTCGAGCAAGATGCGTTTCTTGCCCAGCTTCTCTTTGAGCACTTGGTTTTCGGTGCGGAGGTACTCGATGACCTGTTGTTGCTGGCGATTGACCCAGCCTGCCAGGACGAGGAAGAAAAGTTGCCAAGGCTGCAGGATGAAGTTCATAGTCGGGGAGCGATGGTACGAATTCGGGGCTGGCGTGAGTCGGGAGAGGCGGCAGCATACTCGGGCGCCGGCGTTTCGGGAATGGTCGATCTGTCGAGGTTCGTTCCCGATGCAGAAGTTGCTGGTCTGCTCGGCACGTGGAGGCGGATGTGGTAGGTTGTCACCATGACTCAGCAACCTGACCCATCCGAACGGCCGGGCAAGACGCGCACGTGGTGGCATCCGCTGTTGGCGCGACTGTTGGACCACGAGTTGGCCACCGCGTACACGGTGTGGGAAGAGGTGTTGGTTGGCAAGCTGCCGTTGCGCGTCGATATCCTCCTGATCCGCCGCGAAGAAGGCCAACTATCCGAGAGCCATCTGCGCGAACTGTCGGTGCTGGTGCCGCTCTTGAACCGCTTTACGTTAATCGAGTTCAAAGGGCCGACGGACAAGTTAGAGCCAGGCGACTTGGCCCAACTGGTCGGCTGCTCCTTCCTGTGGCACAGCCAGCAGGCGGAGCGTGTTGTGCAGGCGGACATCTCGCTGATCGTCCTGGCGCCGAATGTGAACGACGCGGTCCGGGACGAGTTGCGTTGCTTGGGATGATCCGTCGCCACTGGCCCAAACCACGTCCGCGAGCCACGACGACCGTGCGCCCGACGACTTTGCGATGAGGCTTCGCTTCGTCGTGCCCTTGAGGGCCCTTGTAGCGGATCAGGGCGGCCCCTTCGTATCGTTTGGACTTGCCATCGCGAAGCTGCTAGACTGTTTGACATTGTGAGCCCGGATCGGTTCCAGGCTGACCCGAAACGGCAGATATCGACTGAGAGAGGACGTCTCATGAGCGAATCCCCGGTGCCACTACGGAGCCAACGCATCCTTCGCCGGCCTGACTGGTCCATCCAGCGGGCAGTGTTCAAGTCGATGGGCTACAGCGACTATGACCTGGAGCGACCGCTGGTAGGAATCGCCAACTCCTGGAACCGCGTGGTGCCCGGGCACTACAATCTCCAGTTGGTGGCCGAGTACGCCAAGCAAGGCGTACTCCAGGCGGGCGGAACGCCGGTGGAGTTCGGCCTGATCGCCGCCTGCGACGGGATCGCCCAAGGCCATGTCGGCATGCACTACATCCTGCCCACGCGCGAGCTGATCGCCAACGACGTGGAGATGATGGTCCAGGCCCACCAGCTCGATGCGGTGGTCCTGTTGGGCTCGTGCGACAAGATCGTGCCCGGTTTGCTGATGGCCGCCGCCCGGCTGGATGTGCCGGCGATCGTGGTGGTCGGCGGACCGATGGAGGGCGGCTGTGAGTTCGACGGTCGGGTCTCCGACATCACTTCGCTGACCGAGGGCCTGGGCATGCTCAGGGCGGGCAATCTCGATCCTGCCGACTACCGCCGCCTGGAAGACCGCGTGGCCCCCACCTGCGGCTCCTGCTCGTTCCTCGGCACGGCCAACACGATGTGCTGTGTGGCCGAGGCGATGGGCATGTGTCTGCCAGGTTCGGCGACCATTCCGGCCACGCACGCGGCGCGGCTGCGTTCGGCCCAGGAGGCGGGCCGACAGATCGTCGAGTTGGTCCATAGCGACATCACGGCCCGGCAGATCATCAACCGCCAGGGAATCGAGAACGCCTTCCGCCTGGGCACGGCGATCGGGGGTTCCACGAACCTCGCCCTGCACATCCCGGCCATCGCTTACGAGGCGGATTGTGGGGAAATCACGATGGACGTGCTGGAAGAGCTGTCGCGAACCACGCCGTACGTGGCCAAGATGAACCCGGCCGCAGCGTGCAACGTGCCCGACTTCCATGCCGCCGGCGGCGTGCCCGCGGTGATGCATGAGATCCTACCGCTGTTGCATGCGGATGCCTTGACCGTGACCGGCCGAACCGTGGCCGAAAACGTGGCCGGCGCCCGCGCCACGGACCGGCGAATCATCCGCTCTCGCACCAACCCCTGGAGCACCCAGGGCGGGCTGGCGGTGCTGCGTGGCAATCTGGCCCCGCGCACCGCCATCACGAAGCCGGCAGCCATCGACCCATGTCAGCACGTTTTCTCAGGAGTCGCAAGGTGTTTCGACAGTGAGGAGGCGGCCAACCAGGCCATCCTTGACGGGGTGGTCCAGTCGGGCGAAGTCGTGGTTATCCGTTACGAAGGACCCAAGGGTGGGCCGGGGATGCGCGAGATGTACACCTCCATGAAGCTGCTTTACGGTCGTGGGCTGGCACTGCGGACCGCGGTGGTCACTGACGGACGATTCTCGGGAACCAACAATGGCTGCTTTGTGGGCCACGTCTCGCCCGAGGCGGCCGAAGGCGGCCCGCTGGCCGCGGTCCGCGACGGCGATACGATCACGATCGACATCCCCCAGCGAGGGCTGCACCTGCACGTTGGGGACGAAGAGATCCAGAACCGATTGGTGCAGTGGCAACGTCCGCCGCTGCGGTTCACCAGTGGGTACTTGGCCCTCTACGCCCGCCTGGCGGAGTCCGCCGATCAAGGGGCTATTATCCGACACCGGCTAGCATGATCCGGATTTCCAGGCGGAAGCGATCACTGAACGCATAACGAAATGCAAGGACACCCGAGATGTCGTTTCAACATTCAGTGTTCGTGACGGCGTTGGTCATGGCCGTTCATGCTGCTGATGCGGCCGAGACCTACCGCAACCCGGTTATCGACGAGAACCTTGCCGATCACGGTGGAGAGACGGGGCCGGTCCCCCACCGGCCATACAGTCGTCGTGGTGGGCTACGATGCCGCGGGGGAACGGTGGATCATCGACAACCCGGCGTTCGGCCCGCCGGGAATCCAGGTCTATGACGTGCCGACCCTGGACAAACTCTGGTATTCGCGCTGGTACTCACAAACATCCACGGGCACCTCACGACCGATCATTCTGACCCGTTGAACGGCAATCGTATCACGCTCACTTGTCGGCTCACGCACGGACGGCAGCGAGCGTCGGCCGCCGACGTGGCCGGCCCGCTGGATTCCAACCGCATTTGAGCGTCGGGCAGGTCCAGGGCAAGTTGGACATGCTCTGGTTGCCGAACTCCAAGCCGCCTGGCAGCTCACTTGACCCTTAACCTTGTGCCATTCGGGGCCTGGTGTCTTGGATTGCTGTTGGGAAGGGACTCCAAACTCGCGGATCGACATGGTATGCTGAATGCCCACCGACATCCCCTTACCGGAGTTTTCAATCCATGCGCAACAGACACTGTCTCCACGTCGTCGCCTTGCTCGGTCTGTTTTGTTCCTTGGCCGCCTGGCCGCCGGCCGGAACTTCATCCGGTCGAGCAGCGGCCGCAGACTTGGCTGAAGAGTTGAAGACGGTCCCGTACAAGATCGTCTACGAAACCTTCCAGAAGGATAACTGGGAGCTGTTCATGGTCGACGCCGACGGCTCGCACCAAGTCAATCTGACGAAGACGCCGGAGGTCAACGAACTGTATCCGCACGTCTCGCCGGATGGGACCAAGGTCGTCTTCAGCGTCGACGAAGGCACAGGCAACGCGACAGTCCGCAGCATCTGGACGATGCATATCGACGGGACGGGGCGGACGCCAGTGGCCAGGTACGCGCGCGACGCCTGTTGGAACCACGACGGGACCGCAATCGCCTTTCTGCCCGACGAGTTTCAGAAGTTCCAGATTATCGACTACGCCACCAAGGGAGTGGCCATTTACGATCTGAAGACCAAGGAAACACGGCCCCATCCGAACAAAGATCTGCACCACCTGTACAACATCTGCTGGTCGCCGGACGACCGCTGGTTCGTGTCGACCGTCCACGCGGGAATGGGTTTCGGCCATGCGATCCTAGCCTTTCAAGTCGCTGGCACGCAAGTCTTCAATCTGAACATCCCCGGCTGCCGGCCCGACCTCAGTCCGGACGGCAAGCAAATCAGTTGGGGGGCCAGCGACTTCGTGCTCTGCGCGGCCGATTTGGATCTTAGCGGTGACCAGCCGAAGTTGACCCATCGGCGTGATGTGGCCAAGAGCACGCCGCCCATCAAGATCTATCACAGTGACTGGTCGCCCGACGGGAAGTACATCGCCTTCAGCTGCGGACCGACAGTCAAGAAACTGGGCATGGTCTGCGAAATCGTCGGCGTACCGGCTCCCGGCTGGAACATCGGTGTGGCCGACGCCAGCGGCGAAAAGGGCCAAATCATCATCACTCAGGACGGTGCCAGCAACAAGGAACCGGATTGGGTGCCGCTGCCCGCGAAGTAGATCCGAGAAGTCATGCGCTACGCCGGACCGCGAATGTTACTGCGTCACCCGCTTCTCGCGATTGGGCACCTGCTGGATTCGCGAAAGGGCCGAGCGGAGAGCCGAGACCTGTGAAGCCCGACCGCTGTGAATATCTCGGAGCCCCTCGTTCCCAGGCTGCCTGGGAACGCACGGCAGTGCCGACTCCGCCGGCCTTCCTGCGAGGCGGAGCCTCGCGTCCAGTGGGTTACGAGGCAGAGCCTCGTAACCAGAGCGAACACCCCAGCCGAGACTTGTGAAGCCCGCTGCGTTACGGAGACCAACCTATGAACTCGCGACATGTTCGAGGGACTGTGGCGGCACGCGGGTGCTGCTTAGCGATGCTCGTGTGGTCTACCGCGTCCTGCCGTCGGCCCGCTGAGACGCCGTCGACAGCGGAACCGCCAGCGAGCATCACTACGGCGGGCGGCGCGCAGATGGTGTTGATCCCGGCCGACAGCTTCCGCATGGGATCCAGCAGCGGCCCAGCGGACCAGCAACCGGTTCACGAGGTCGCCCTCGACCCATTTCTCATGGACCGCTACGAGGTGACGCAGGAGCAGTACACGCAACTGGCTTCGCTCAACGGCTCGCACTTCAAAGGCCCGAACCGGCCGGTGGAGATGATCAGTTGGGCGGACGCCGCGCTGTACTGCAACCTCCGCTCCCAGGCCGAGGGACTGACGCCCTGCTACAACGAAGCTACCGTCGCGTGTGATTTCGAGGCGGACGGCTACCGGCTGCCAACCGAGGCGGAATGGGAATACGCGTGTCGCGCGGGCGCCGTCGGCGCGGATGCCGATGGCTCCGCTTCCGCTGCGTTGAGGGACCCCGCGTGGTACGGCGCGAGCGCCGGCAAGCAGACGCATCCCGTGGGCCAGAAGCAGCCCAATGCCTGGGGCCTGTACGACATGCACGGCAACGTGGCCGAGTGGTGCCACGACATGTACGCCGCAGACTACTACCAGCACAGTCCCGTGCAGAACCCGCGTGGCCCGCAGACGGGCGACAAATACGTGCTGCGGGGCGGAGCGTGGAATTCGAGCGCCGAGGCCTGCCGGGCGGCGCAGCGCGTGGGCGAGACGCCCGGCTTTCAGGACTCCTGCTTCGCGCGCGACGCCATCGGCTTCCGTTGCGCGCGCAAGTCGCCGCGGCAACCGGAGCAGGAGGCTCGGACAAAGGAGCGGAAAGCCGCTCGTCAGACGAGTCGAGGTTCCTGGTTCCCACGCTTTGCGCGGGAATCCGCGTTCCCGACGCTCTGCGTCGCTGTCGCCTTACCGGCCACTTCCGCCGTAGAACGACGCGGAGTGTCGGCTGAGGCCGTTCCCACACAGAGCGGGGCCACACCGACACCTCCGGCGCCCCACACCCCCGACCCCTCTCCCCGGAGTACCGGGGCGAGGGGAGATGACGACGAGAGTGTGGGCACGAAGACCAAGACCGGCTTCGTCTATGGCGACATCTACCTTCAGCACCAGACAGGAGCCGGCCACCCTGAGAAACCGGAACGACTGACGGCCATCGTCCAACAGTTGCAAAAGACGGGCCTGCTCGCCGAGTTGGTTGCGATCGAGCCCCGGCCGGCAGCCGAAGCATGGCTCACCGCTGTCCATACTCCGGAACACGTCGCAGCGATCTGTCAAGCGGCGGAAAAAGCTCCGTCGGGAAGCCTCTCGCGGGACACGCCCACGTCGAAGCAATCGTACGCGGCCGCCGTCCACGCCGCAGGCGGCGTGCTGGCGGCCATCGATGCGGTGCTGGCAGGCCAAGTCCGCAACGCCTTCTGCGCCGTACGGCCACCAGGGCATCACGCCAGCCAGGATCGGGCGATGGGATTTTGTCTGTTCAACAACGTGGCCATCGCAGCCCGTTACATCCAGAAGAAACACCACTTGGCCAAGGTCCTGATCGTCGACTGGGACGTGCATCACGGCAACGGCACCCAGGCAATCTTCGACGACGATCCGACGGTGTTCTATTTCAGCGTCCACCAGTCGCCATTCTACCCAGGCACCGGCCACGCCGACCAACAGGGCCGCGGTAAAGCCCAGGGCACAAAGCTGAACGTGCCGCTACCCGCAGGCAGTAACGACCGCGACTATCGGCGCGCGTTCGAGGAACAATTGGTCCCGGCCGCCCGCGCGTTCCAGCCGGACTTCGTGTTGATTTCGGCCGGCTTCGACGCGCACGAACAGGATCTGCTGGGCGGGATGAAGCTCACCACGGCAGCCTATGCCAAGTTGACGCGGATGGTTCGACAGATCGCGGAGCAGAATTGTCAAGGCCGGCTTGTTTCGGTCCTGGAAGGCGGTTATGGTCTGGAAGGCTTGGCCGCGTCGGTCGAAGCCCACCTTCGCGTCTTGATGGAACAACCCCAGTAGGTCAGGCTTTCCAGCCTGACAGGACAACAATGTCAGGCTGGAAAGCCTGACCTACTTAATAAAACGCAGCGATGCTCTTCCACACTTGGACCTTCCTGGCCTTCTTCGCCATCGTCTACCCGATCTACCTGGCAATCAAGGGGACGCGACTGCGGCTTCCCTGGCTCCTGTTGTCCTCCTACGTGTTTTACGGCTGGTGGAATCCAGTCTATCTGCTGCTGGTTGCGGGGGCGACGGTGGTCGACTGGCTGGCGGTGATCGGCATGGCCAAGACCCGTTGGAAGAAGCCCTGGGTGGCGCTCAGCGTGGGGAGCAATCTGAGCCTGTTGGGATTCTTCAAGTACGGCAAGTGGGTGATCGAAAATCTCAATGCCGTGGCTCACTGGCTGGGAATCCCGTATACCCTGGCCAATCCCGACGTCCGCTTCATCAGTGATGGGGTGAACGCCGTGTTGCACGCCTTGGGCCTTTCCTACTCGGTGCCGGCTTTCGAGTACCTGCTGCCCGTGGGCATCTCCTTCTTCGCGTTCCAGTCGATGAGCTACTGCATCGATTTCTACCGGGGGAAAGTCGACCGGGCACCGAGTCTCCTGTGCTATGCCACGTTTGTGGCGTTCTTTCCCCAGTTAGTCGCCGGACCGATCGAACGGGCCTCGAATCTGCTGCCGCAGTTGCGCGAAGCGCCCCGCATCACGTGGCACGACGTCGGCGATGGCCTGTCCTTGTTCGTGGTGGGGCTGTTCAAGAAGGTCGCCTTGGCCGACTATTTGGCGCCCTACGTCGATCGTATCTACGCTTCGCCGAGCAGTCATGAGGCTTCGGCGCTGCTGTTGGCGACCGTGGCCTTCGCCTGGCAGATCTACTTCGATTTCAGCGGCTACACCGATATGGCGCGGGGCGTCGGACGCCTGCTGGGTGCCCGCTTGCTGCTGAATTTCAATAATCCGTATTTGGCCACCGGATTGGGCGACTTCTGGCGGCGCTGGCACATCAGTCTTTCCACGTGGTTTCGGGATTACGTGTATCTGCCTCTGGGCGGCAACCGCCGCGGGGAGTTCCGCACGTACGTGAACATGGTCCTGACCATGCTGCTCTCCGGACTGTGGCACGGCGCCTTGTGGACCTTTGTGATGTGGGGGGCGGTTCACGCCGTGGGGAGGGTTGTCACGCGGGGACTGGAAGACGCGGTTTGGTATCGGGACCGCGTGCCGACGTTGGCCAAGCAATTCCTGACCTTCTCGATCGTCACGCTGGCCTGGGTGTTCTTCCGCGCTCAGAGCGTGAGCGATGCGTGGTTGATCCTGCGGCGTATCGCGTCCGGTGGACTGACCGATCCAGCGTTCCCCTTGTGGATGGGTGGGCTGGTCTGCTCCATCTGGCTGTACCAATATCTGTACGAGTCGCGGCTCAGCAGCTGGTTGCGCCCGGCCCCCGTGCGGATCGCCTTGGTGGTGGCCATGGTGCTCTACATGGCAACGTGCGTGACGTCCAGCGGACAGACATTTATCTACTTCCAATTTTGAAGAATTGTCATGGGAATGACCCATCCGAAACCCGACGCAGCGACTGTGGGCCACAGGGGCGCCGAGATCCCGTTCGGCTCCAACAATGTGCGACTGTCTTTCCGTCAGTGGGTCGTCGCGGCACTATGGCTCAGCTTACTCTTTTACCTGATCCCGCTCGCGTGGACGAAAATCGAACGGCTCGACGCCGGCCCGGACTACCGCATCCCGTACGCCTTGGGTAACGACTACTGGAACTACGCCCGAACTTGCCGCGAAGTCGCGGCGGGAGAGCGGACGCTGTTGGTCGGCGATTCGGTGATGTGGGGGCACTATGTGGCCAGCGGCGAGACCCTGTCGCACTACCTGAACGAACGGACGGGTGAAACGCGGTTTGCCAACCTAGGACTGGATGGCGTGCACCCCGCCGCGCTGTGCGGGTTGATCGAACACTACGGCAGGACGATCCGCGGGCGAAACGTGGTGCTCAACTGCAACCTGCTGTGGATCAGTTCCGCGCGACACGACTTGTCGACCGACAAGGAGTTCGCCTTCAACCACCCGGCGCTGGTCCCGCAGTTCTGGCCCAAGATTCCCTGCTACCGAGCACCGCTGTCGGACAAACTAGGCACGGTCGTGGCTCGAAACTTCGGTTTCCTGGGCTGGGCCGATCACGTGCGGACGGTTTATTTCGGCGGCAGCGATCTGGCGGCCTGGACACTCGAACATCCGTACGAGAATCCGCTGGCCCAGGTGACGCTGGAATTGCCGTCGCCCGACGAACCACCGTCGCCGGAACCCGACGCGCGGCCGTGGCACGTCAAAGGCATCGAAAAGTATCGGCCGGAGTGGGTCTCGTTGGACGACTCGCTGCAGTGGCAATTCTTCCGCCGCACGGTGGCCGTGCTGTGCGAGCGGGGCAATCGCGTGTTCGTCCTGGTCGGACCGTTCAACGAACACATGCTAAAGGCGGAATCGCTGCGGACGTACAACGAACGCAAGAATCAGGTGGCCGCATGGCTTGACCAGGAGCGCATCTCGTATGGCATCCCGCCCGCCCTCCCCAGCGACCTGTACGCGGACGCCAGCCACCCGACGGCCGCGGGCTATCAACGGCTGGCTCAATGGCTGTCCGAAGAAGCATCGTTCGGCCCCTTCGAGACGGGCCAATAGAAAAACAACCACGGATGACACGGATACCACGGATAGGAAACCATTTCCCCATCCGTGTTATCCGTGTCATCCGTGGTTTCATTGGTTCTATTGGTTTCATTGGGCCTCTTTACTTCAGAGGAAACGTCATGGGCGGCGAACTGATTTGCAAGGAGTTGAGTGAGTCGATTATCGGGGCGGCGATGACCGTCTTGAATACTCTGAAGCCGGGACTGGACGAGAAGCTGTACGAGCGAGCCTTGGTCATTGAGCTGCGCAAGCGTGGCCATCAGGTCGAACAACAGAAGGAGTTTCCGGTGACCTATGACGGCCAACACATTGGGACGTTAGTCCCAGATTTGATCGTGGACGGCCTAGTGATCGCCGATCCGAAGGTCGTCACTGCTTTCAACGACACGCACATGGCCCAAATGCTTGGCTACTTGAACATTACCGGCCTGAAACTCGCACTCCTGCTAAACTTCAAGTTTGCCAAGCTACAGTGGAAACGCATCGTAAACTGATTTCCCAAATACATTTCCCCCATCCGTGTTATCCGTGTCATCCGTGGTCGTCCTTCCCTGCCTCAAAGCCTCACAAATCACGGTTACAGAAACAGAACAGCGTCAGACCGACGCACACCAGGGTCGAGAGGCCGTACCCCAGAATCACTCGCAGCAGCGAGAAGCCTGCGTCGCGATCGCGATCAAAGAAGCCCTTGGGCTCCGGTGGCGGCTTGGGGATCGCCGAACCGAGAAGAGCTTCCAGCGGATTCGACCACATTTCGCTCCCCAACCCTTTTTCCGGCTCCGCCGATTTGTCCGGAACTCGCCACGGTGTTCGCAATAGCAGGGGCAGGGATTTGTTCAAGCTGAAGGTGGAAAAGGCATCCAAGGCGAAGACGTTGAGAATCAGATTGCTGGGAAACCAAATGAACAGCGCCACCACAATCGCCAGCAGCGGCCGACGGAACAGCGTGCCCAACAAGTAGGCCAACGACACGAGAAATGTCAGCACCAGGCCGACCACCGCCAGCGAAGCGATGATCCCGTACGCCGTCACCGTATCGGCCCCTGCCTTGCGCTGGGCCAGGGCCACCAACAGAACCGCCGGTACAATCACCAGCAGATAGCTGCCGATGACCACCAGCAGCCGCGCGGCCCACGAGGCGAGCAAATATTCATAGCGAGTGACGGGCCGACTGAGAATTCCGTCGGCTAAGGCATCGGTCCGCGCGGCGGAAACCGGATCGGCGCCCAGCACCACGACAATCAGGAACCAGGGTCCCACGAGGTAGGGGAACAGCAAACTCGCGATGAATTCCGCCGTCCGGAGCTGGTCATGGGGCCACAAGACGGCGAGCAACAGTAGCGTCAGCAGGATGCTGCCCGCCAGCCACAGCCGCACCAGCCAACTGGAACTCAGTGTTCGCAGGTCATACCGGAGGATGGCCAGAAACGGCATCAGGCGCGTGCCGAACGTCGACATCGAAACGGTAGAATCCATGAGCTTCCTCCTCTTGCAGCAATTGCAGATACGCATTTTCCGTGTCGTGCTGGCCGGAATGGACGGCCTGGAGCGGGACATCCGCCGCCGCGACACGCCGGAGCACTTCATCCAAGACGGCGGCTCGGCATTGCCCGTCGGCCACGCGAATCGTCAGCGTCTGGCCCGCGCGCGCGCTGGCCTCGACGCCCTTCACCTCCGCCACTTCGACCGCCAACCGTTCCAGAACCTCGACCGAAGCCTCCAGCTCCAAGGTAAAATCCTCGTGCCGCAACCGGTTCTTCATCTCCTGCATGGACCCGCAGAAGATCATGCGGCCCTCGTACATCACGCCCACCGAATCGCAAATCTGATCGATGTCGTTCAGAATGTGCGTGGCGATGACAATCGTATGGTTCTTGCCCAGTTCCCGGATCAGGTCCAGGGTGAAGCGGCGGGCGGCCGGATCGAGCCCGGCCGTCGGCTCGTCCCAAATCAGCAGCGGCGGATCGGCCACCAGCGAAGCGGCAATTCCCAGCCGGGTCGTCTCGCCCGTCGAGAGACTCTGGATACGCCGATCCGTGATGCCCAACAGGCCCACCGCCCGCAGCAGCGACGTCAAACGTGGTTTGCGCACTTCGGCCGGCAGCCGGCAGAGTTGGCCCAACAGGTCCAGGTACTCGATCGGCCGCAGATTGCCGAGCAGTTTGGGGTTCGTAGGCAGATAACCGATCAGGCTGCGTACAGTGACGGAGTGGGCGGCACAGCGATGGCCGAAGACCTCGGCGTAACCAGCGGTCGGGCGTTGCAGTCCCAGCAGCAGCCGCAGCGTGGTGGTCTTCCCCGCTCCGTTGGGTCCCAGCAGGCCGAAAATGGCACCCTGCGGGATCTCCAGATTCATGTCGTTGACCGCGATCACGCGATTGCCGTAGACCTTGGTCAGATGCTGGGTGCGAATAGCCGGCTCCACGTGCGACTCCTCTACGAAACGATTGCCAGACCGTGGTCTTGATAATCCTGCGCCGTCGACGGAACGTGAGAGCGGAAGGACGAGGCTCCCGTCGAGCCGTCGATCACCGGCGGCTCGGCGGGAGCCTCGCCCTCCCGCCCTCCCCTGCTCGTCGACAACCCCGAGCTTTAGCCTGCGGGGTGTGTCGCTGCCCAGTATACCCGCGCAGCGTCCGAATTGTTTCGCTATTCGCCGGGCCAGTAGAGATCTTGGGAACCGTCGGGGCAAGAGGTCGGAAATCATTTTCGGGCAGGAGTCGCTTCATGGGGAAAAGCCCGTGACCAAAAAGGACTCCCGACCCCGTCGCTTGCGAATCGCCCTGCGTCGGGCCTACAATGCCTGGCTTGGCAATCCGTTCGAGACGGCTGTGGCACGCGTCGTCTCACAAGCTTCGTGCCCGAAGAAAGGAAACAATATCATGAGTCGACGCAACGTGTGGAACGTCCTGGGTGTGAGCCTGCTGTGCTGCGGAGCCGCGTACGCTGCTGATGGCGGTATCCTGGCCCCCGGCGCGAAACTGGAAAAACTGGCCGGTGATTTTCAGTTCACCGAAGGGCCAGCGGCGGATCGGGACGGCAATGTCTACTTTACCGACCAGCCAAACGACCGCATCCTCAAGTGGAGCGTGGCTGGCAAGTTGTCCACCTTCCGGCAGCCTTGCGGTCGGTCGAATGGCTTGTGCTTCGACAGCCAAGGCAAGCTTTGGGCCTGCGCCGACGACAAGAACGAACTCTGGTGCATCGACCCGGCCGGCGAAACCACCGTGGTCGTGAAGGACTACAAAGGCAAGCTGCTGAACGGCCCGAACGATCTGTGGATCCGACCCGACGGCGGCCTGTACTTCACCGATCCGTACTACAAGCGGCCGTATTGGAAACGCGGACCGCAGGAGATCGACAAGCAGTGCGTGTATTTCCTCGCGCCGGATCGCAAGCAGCTGTCGCGCGTGGTCGACGACCTGCAGCAGCCGAATGGAATCATCGGCACGCCGGACGGTAAGACCCTGTACGTGGCCGACATCGCCGCCAGAAAGACTTACGTGTACGACATCCAGCCGGAGGGAACACTCGCGAACAAGAAGCTCTTCTGCCAGTTAGGGTCCGACGGGATGACAATCGACAACGAAGGCCACGTCTATCTGACCGGCAAGGGCGTGACGGTGTTCGATCAAACCGGCCGGCAGGTCGAACAGATCGACATCCCCGAAGGCTGGACTGCCAACGTCTGCTTCGGCGGGCGCGACCAGCAGACGCTATTCATCACCGCCGGCAAGGGTCTGTACGCCATCCCCACCCGCGTCCACGGCGTCGGCAGCCAGTGAATTGCCAAGGGAAGACGGCGGAAGGCATTCTTACAGGAGAGCGACCATGTGGCCGATGCGTGTCGTGTGTTGGGTGTTGTTGGCGAGTGTCCTGCTCGGTTTCGCGCAAGGACTGGCCAGCGAGCCAAGTCCGCCGGATCAGGACGCCATCCTAACCGGTGGCAACTTCGAGGTCGAAAATGTCCTGGATATCGCCTACTACGAAGGCGCGGATGCCGACCCGCGAAAACACAAGCTGGACCTGTTCTTGCCCAAGGGACAACAGGATTTCCCGGTGCTGTTCTTCGTCCACGGTGGGGCGTGGATGAGCGGAGACCGCAAGCTGTACAGTCTGGTCGGCCGGGTTTTCGCTCGCAACGGCATCGGCACGGTGGTCATCAGCTATCGCTTGACGCCGACGGTGCAGCACCCCGGTCACATCGAGGATGTGGCCCGGGCGTTCGCCTGGACGCACCAGAACATCGGCCGGTACGGCGGTCGGGCGGACCAGATCTTCGTCACCGGACAATCGGCCGGCGGGCACTTGGCTGCCCTGCTGGCGACCAATGCCCGTTATCTCGAGGCGCAGAACCTGAAACTCGACGCCATCCGGGGCGTAATGCCCATCAGCGGCATCTACACCTTCGCACCCGGCCGGCTGGAACGCGTGATTGGCGCCGGCCAAGAGGCTGCCGACAGCGCCTCGCCCTTGAAGCAGGTCAGCGGCCAGGAACCTCCGTTCCTGATCCTCTACGCTCAGCACGACTTCCCCGGCTGCGGCCGCATGTCTCTGGACCTGTGCGAGGCGCTGCAGAAACACCACATTGACGCCACCTGCACGGAGATCAAGGATCGCAATCACATCACGATCATGTTCCGCTTGATGTTGAGCGAAGCCGATCCCACCACGCAGGCCCTGCTGAAGTTCGTGGCCGCGCATTCCGAGCTGAAGCTGACGCCACGAGCCTCGCAGATCCCGGCTGCGGGCGGGGAGCCGTAGTTCCGCGTTGGGCACCGGACCTTCGGTAGCACGGATGGCAAGGCCGGGGCACGGATGAGGAAGACGGACGGTCGTCGACGACCATGATCCCAAGCAGGCGGGTGATGGAATCGTCCCCAGAAAACGTTCTGCTGCTGCGTTTACGGGTTGTCATCCGCGCCCCGGCTTTGCCATCCGTGCTAGCCCGTTACGCGGGGTCGAAACAACGCTTCCGTTTTCTTTTTCCTCACCCTGCCCCTTTCCCGTACGAGGCAGGGCGATTGCGGGAATTATTCTGGTCTTGTGCCCTACCGGTTGCGAGGCTCGATACCGAGCAGATGACGCACGAAGAAGTCCTGACGGCGGCGGGTGCCGTAGGGCGACTCGGCGGAACCGTGATCGGAGCCGGGGATTACCAGCAGGTCAAAATCTTTGTCGGCCTTGATCAGAGCGTGGACGACCTGCAGGGTCGAGGCCGGGTCCACATTCGTGTCCATCTCGCCGACGATCAGCAGCAGCTTGCCTTGGAGTTTCGGCGCCAGCGTGACGTTCGACTGTTCCGCGTAATGCGGACCGATCGGCCAACTCATCCACAATTCGTTCCACCAGATCTTGTCCATGCGGTTGTCGTGGCAGCCGCAGTCGGAGACAGCCACTTTGTAGAAATCGCCGTGCGTCAGCAGGGCGCAGGTGGAACTCTGGCCGCCGGCCGAACCGCCGAAGATGCCCACCCGCGTCAGGTCCAGGTACGGATACTGCTTGGCCGCCGCTTGCATCCACAAGATGCGGTCCGGAAAGCCGGAGTCGGCCAGGTTCTTCCAGCACACATCGTGGAACGTTTTCGAACGATTCGAGGTGCCCATGCCGTCGATCTTGACCAGGATGAAGCCCAATTCGGCCAACGCTTGGGTCTTGTAATACGCCTGCCATTTCTTGGGCACGAACGAATCCTGTGGCCCGGCGTAAATGTCTTCGATGACCGGGTATTTTCGGTTGGGATCGAAGTTCGTGGGGCGGACGATCACGCCGTAGATGTCCGTGGTGCCGTCGCGGCCCTTAGCGACAAACCGCTCCGGCGCGCGCCAGCCGGCCTGCAGCAGCGAGGTCCCGTCAGCACGCTCCAACTCGCACAGCAACCGGCCGTCCTCGGTCCGCCGGAGTTCGCTGACCGGCGGCAGGTCGACGCGTGACCAAGTGTCGATGAAAAAGCGGCGGTCGGGCGAGTACTCAAGCGAGTGCGTGCCGTCGCCCTCGGTCAGTATGACCAGTCCGGTGCCATCGAAATTGACGCGGCAGTAATGCAGGTAGTACGGATCTTGCGCGGGGCGAATGCAACCGGCGCGGAACCAGATTTGGCGGGTCTTGTCGTCGACGCGATCCACGCCCCGTACGACCCAGGGACCCTGCGTGATCTGGTGCTTCACCTGCCCCTTCTCAGCGTCCTTCCCGGTGTCGTACAAGTACAGGTGGTTCCAACCGTCGCGCTCGGACATCCAAATCAGCTCCCGCGTGTCGTCCAGGTAGTGCGTGAACTGCTTCTGTTCGTAATCCACGAAGGTCCGGCTCTGCTCGTCCACCGTCGCCGAAGCAGTTCCGGTCCGCGCGTCGACCGCGACCACGCGGAGCACTTGGTGTCCGCGTTGGTTATAGACAAACGTGAAGCGACTCGAATCGGGCCACCAGCGAAGGTGGGTGATACTCCACGGGTTCGCGAACAATGCGTCGCTAATCGGGATCTGTCGTCGACCGACGACATCGAACAGTTGTGGTTTCTCCAGCGGGATACGATCACCCGGCTTGAGGTAGGGATAGGAATGCAGTTTGGGCTGGAGTTGATCCTGGGGCGAGGACTCGACATAGTACACCAGTCGTTCGTCACCTTTACGCACGCGGACCGCGGCCAACTTGGTCGAATCCGGCGACCAGTGGAATTGGTCCGTGTAGGAATCCTCTTCCGTGCCATCGGTGCTCAGCGCGAATTCCTCGCCGTTTTCCGTATTCTTCACGTGCAGCTTGTGGTCTTGCAGGGAGGCCCGCCAGCGGCCGTCGGGCGACGCGTCTGGGGATTTGCGCTCCGGGCGGTGAGGACGGTCCGGAAGCTGGCCGTTGCCAGGCTTCTCGATCTCGGCCGTCGTCGCTTCGTCGGCGGCCTCGAACACGCCCAGGGACTCACCGCGGTCATTGACGACCAGCCAGACGTGCCCGGCGTAGGTGTGCTGCTCGCGTGGCTCGCCAGGACGGAGCTTGCCGTAGCTGCGCCGCCGACCCGCTCGGTCCAGCCAAAACAACTCGACAACCGTGTCCGTCTGGTTGAGGAACGTCAGCTTGGTTTCGGCTCCGGTCCGCACGCTGGCCTGCGGACCTGCTCGCTTCGGCTGCGCTGTCTTGGGCGGCTCGGCGTGGGTTTGCTCGCGGAGTTCGTAGGTGTTCAGGTCCCCTTGCCACCGCTTGCCGCCGCTGCGGAATTCCAGACGTTGCTGGTCGATCGCAAACGTCAGTTGGTCGATCGGCAAATGGTCGGCCCGCGCGTCTTTGACACCGGCCTGCTCCAACGCCGTGGCCAACCGCGCGTGATCGAACGCCGGCTGACGAGTACCTTTCTCGGCGTCGACCAGCACGAACTGCTCGGCTTCAGGACCGGTCCGGATGCGATACCAGAACTGGCTTCCGCCGTTGAACCATTGCGGCTTGACCTTGTCGCGAAAGACCTTGTTTTCGGTCAGCTTGCGGAGGTTGTTGGCGCGCTCGTAATCGGCCCGCGTGCCTTGCGCCAGGACGGGCATTGATGCCAGCAGTGAGAACGCGACGACGGTCAGGAACAGACAGTTACGGTACGAAACGGGCATGAAGTGGATCCTCGGGCTGGAACCGAAGGCGTCGCAGGATAGCTCGGATGGCAAAGCCGGGGCTCGGATGACAACCAATGAACGAAACGGAAGGATGTTCTCGGTGGACGATTCCATCGCCCGCCCTGTCACAACGACGACTTTCGGCTACCGTTCGCATTCCTCATCCGTGCCCCGGCCTTGCCATCCGTGCTACCGAAGTGCAACTTCCGCGTGTGCCCTCGCGCAACCTGATTGCAGAAGTCGGTGGTGGGCTCCCTGGGCGGGTGTTTCTTCGGTCTCTACTTTCGTACAGATTCCCGTAGGGTCGAGCTGCGGCGGACCACACGCAAACTGCCCTTTGCCGTCGAACTGCCGGCCTACTGAAACGCCGGCGGCACGGGGGGCAGGTCCTTGGTCAACACGAGCGGCGTCTGCCGGCCGGCTTTCGAGGCGTCGAAGGGCTTGAAACCGAGTGGCAGCGCGGGCGATTCGGGCTGCAACTGGTAGTTGCCGCCCTTGGCGTCTACAAACAACGGATCGGCCACGACGGACTGCAGATCGTGCTTGCGTTTCTCGCGCCATTGGTCCAGCTTCAAATTGCCGGGGAACAGGACCGGCTTGCCCGCCGCGTTCCAGTAGACGTTCTTGTCCAGCAGGAAGTTGTCGTCGTTCCAGTTGCTGCCCAGCAGCGGGCTGGTGTTGTCCCAGTACACGATGTTCCGCTCGAAGGTGAACGACCGATGTGGTTCCGTGCGGGTGCGCTGCAGCTGTTGCTCGGTGGCAAAGGCGAAGATGTTGTTTTGGATGCGGTTTTCCTTGCCGTAGTGCTGATGGAAGCCGCCGGTCTTGCAGTGGTGGACCAGGTTGTTTTCCATGACGATTTCGGTCGAGCCTTCGTCCGTGTACAGGCCCCAGCCGCCATAGCCAAACGATTGGACGTCGTGGAAGTGGTTGTCGTGGATGACGGTGCCGGGCTGAATCCCCAGCGTGTAGATGCCGGCCATGTCCGACAGCACGCCCTGGCCAATCTGGTACACGTGATTGAAGCCGACGTCGTTGTGATGCGCGTCGCTACGGCCGTAGCCCCAGGTCCAGCCGACCGAGAAGCCCGTGTAGTAGAAATCGAAAACGTCGTTCCGCTCGATCACATTGTGCGAGGACTGCCCGACCCACACGCCGACCGCCGCCGGATGGAGTCGCCCCCCGTGAGCGATCAGGCAGTTGCGAATCGTATGGTGCGAGACGTGCATTTCCGGGTCGTTGGGCAGCGCGTGGACCTCGCCCCAGGTGCCAGCGCCGGCATGACCGATCTTGATGCCACCGCCGGCCAGATCCACCAGTTCGCAGTTCTCGATGCGATTGTGCCGCGAGCCGGCCCCGAAGGCCATGGCGTAACCGCCGACGTGCCGCACGGCGCACCGGTCAAACAGAACGTTCCTTGCCCCAATCCCGGCGATCGCCGCGTTCAGACCGACCTCCGCTTGCGGAAAAGCCTGGCCCGCGGGCGGCAGCGTCCAGTTCGTGTGGGCAAAGCTCAGACCGCGGAACTGCACGTGTTGGACCCAACGTTTGCCCGCCAGATCACCGTGAAAGACGAGCAGTTGTTCGGCCCGCGGCGCGATGACGGCTGCCTGATTCGGCTGCTCGCCCGGCTTGGGCACGTAGGTCAGTACGCCGGTCGGACGATCCAGATACCAGGAACCCGGCTCGCCCAACGCCTCGCGCACATTGATCACCAAGTAGCGATGGCCTTTGGAGAACGCGGCCCAGTCGGACTTGCCGAGAGTCGTGCCGCTAAAGACAACGCGGTGCTCCTGGGACACGACGGACGCAAGATGCATGCGGGACGCCGCCCACTGGTGGAACGGCATGACTTCGACGTCATTCAGATTGGCCCAATCGGCGCGGATCTCGTCGCCCGCAAAGCGGAATTGATTGTGGCCCTTGTCGCCAGCTTCCGGCGTAGGCGGGAGTTGCTCGGCGATCTGGTAGTAGCCCTGCTTGGGTAACTGCGGCCGGGAACGCCGCTGGTCGTTGACGAACAGTTGGGCGAAGGACCATTTGCCGGCCTTTACGTCTTCCAACGTGGTTTGCCAGCGGCCCTCGGCGGCGACTTGCCAGTTGCCGATGCGGACGCCGCCGCTGATCACCGGTCGTTCGTCGCCCCACGCGGCGTAAATCGTCGGCGATTTTTCCGTGCCGGAATCGTCCGGTCCGAAGGCCAGCGGCTGTTCGATGAAATACGTCCCGGCCCGGACGGTCACGACAATCGGCCGGTCGCGATTGGGTTCGTTCTTCCGCAGTTCGGCGACCAGTTGCTTCGCGCGCTGGAGCGAGGCGACCGGTCCGTCGTTGCCGGCCGTGTTTCGCTCTGCCAGCCGGCCGGACCAGGCATCGCTGCCGCCAAGGGCGACATAGAAATCGGCCGCAGAGTCCGCAGCTCGAACGGCAGCAGACAGCAGCAACAGCAGGGCGAGAGGCCACACGAATCTTGGTGCAAGCAACATGAGCAGACTCCTCGGGAAGACAAAAGACATTCCAGGTTCTCTTTCCCGCACGGATGGCAGCGCCAAAGCACGGATGCCGTTCTGCCTCGTTCTTCATCCGTGCTCTGACTCTGCCATCCGTGCGGATAACGCAAGCAGAGTCACACGTCGGCCAAACACTGCGTCTCCGTGTCAGGCCTTCTACGGGGCACATCTGGCCCCTCTCTCCGGGGCACGGGGGCGAGAAACGGTACTACTCTTTAGGCAGTTTCTCAAACGTCAAACTCGTCCGGTGTGAAGGTCAGCAGTCTCTGGGCGGCGACCGCCTCGTTGGCTTTGTGGACGACGACTTCCGTGCGGAAGGCGAGGTCGGCGGGACAGTTTAGTTTGGCCGTGCCACGGATGGCGTCGAAGAAGTTCTCCAGGTGCGGCTGATGGAGCGGCTTGTCGAGCACCACGGGCAGTTCATACGGCACCACGACGCCGGTCTCCCGGACATGTTCTTCGTCGCTGGTGACCGGCTTGGACGCGGCAATTTCCGATGGTTGCTTCAGGTAACCGGCGGCGACCCAGGAGTCCCACTGCGGCACGTGCGGCTCGCGGTAGATCCGGGTCCATTTGGGATTCTCGGAGATCTTGATCGAGCCGTCCACCCCCAGCACGTGCTCGAACATGCGTTCGCCGCCGCCGCTGGTTGTGGTCAGCACCTGGAAGGTGCCTCGCACGGTGCCGTCGGGCGTGTCGTACTCGATCAGGGCGGTGACGTTGTCGTACCACTGGCGCGTCTTGTAGTAGTCGACGCCGCCCATGGCCAGCACCGACTTGGGCGTCACGCCCAACAGCCAACCGACGGCGTCGAATTGATGCGCGGCGAAGTCAGCCAGCGGCCCGCCGCCGAACTTCTTGAACGATCGCCAGTTGCGAAACTCGTGCATGCCGGGGTAGCCCTGCCGTTTCAAGTCGTCGTCGGTCATAGCGAACTTCTTGGGCCAGCCGGTATCCTCGCGGATCGGCTGGTTCCACTGGCCGGCGGCGTGCGTGATCCGGCCGGTGAGCTTCGCTTTCTGCAACAGGTTCTGTTGCACGTGCAGGTAGCGGGGATTGCTGCGGCGCTGATAGCCAATCTGCAGCAGTTTGCCGGTTTCCCGCATGGTTCGCACCATGGAGCGTGCGCCGTCCAACGTGTTCGCCATGGCCTTTTCGCAGTATACGTGCAGTCCGGCTTTCAGGCAGGCGTTCGTGTGCTCGGCGTGCACATGGTCGGGCGTGGCCACCAGGACTGCGTGCAAGTCCTTTTCTTTCTGGAGCAGTTCCTGGTAGTCCTCGTAGTCGTTGACTTCCTGTTTGTAAGTTTCCAGGTAATACTTCGAAGACCGGCGACTGTACCGCCAGATATCGCAGACGGCCCGGAAGCGGACGTTGGGGATCGCCAGCACGGCGTTGATCAGCGCGCGGCCTTGCACGCCGAGGCCGATGATCGCGACGTTCAGCGTGTCCGACGGCGGCGTTCCCGCCGCTGGCTGAGCCCTGGTCAACGCGGGCGACAGCAACAACATTCCGGCGCCGGCACCGGCCCCCAGGAATTCGCGGCGTTGAACGGTAAGTGACCTCCTGTCTTTCCGCGGCGCCGCCGCAAACCAATCCGCAATCCGCAATCCGCAATCCGCAATCCGCAATCCGCAATCCGCAATCCGCAATCCGCAATCCGCAATCCGCAATCCGCAATCCGCAATCCGCAATCCGCAATCGGCGATTTCGTAGTCGAACATCCCGGCCAGCACGAAATCGGCGCCGTTCTTGAAGCTGTACTCGAAGGCGTCCCGCGGCGGGATCGCACCGGCGGCCATCGTCTTGAAGGCGATCCAGGGCTTTTCGACGGTCTTCATAAAGGCGGCCGTCTCCTCCGGGTTGGTGCACCACATCGAATCGTGGTTCAACTTGGCACTGGGATAGTTGTGGTGGTGGAAGGTCTTGATATAGAAGTCGGCGGCGATCTTGTTCTTCTCGCAGGCGATCGCGACATTCGTGTCGTGGCAGCCCACCCCGGATGGGACGCCTTGCGCCTTGGCAAAGTCCACCGCCTTGCCGATCAAGTCCACCTGACCCGCACCGAGCAGTCCATCGGCCCGCACGCCCCACAGGTAGATCGCGTCAGCGCCGTCGTCGATCAGCTTCTGGACCGCCTCGGCGTACTTGGCCAGGCCCGCTTCAACCGCAGCCGTGGTACAGATAATCCACTGGATCTTGCCGCCGCGTTCGTTGCGGTACTTCTTCAGCAGCTTGATGGCATTGGGCGGGTCGTGAATGGAGAGGGTGTTGACGCCGTGCGCCTCGGCCACCGCCATCGTCTCCATGATCTTCTCGTCGGTGTTGTAGTGCGCCGCCAGGTTGTAGACGTACCGCAGGTCGCGGCTGTGGGTGAAGTGCGTCAGCAGATTCCCGCCGAGCAACATCCGGCTGACTTGCAGGTCACCGATCTTGCCCAGGGGCAGGGCATTCTTCGAACCAGGGGCACCGGCGGCGGGTGGGACGGCGGCCTCAGCCGCGACGAGGCTTGTGGTGCCCGTCGCCAAGACCGCCCCTGCCGAGGCCAGCACAGATCCCTTCACAAACGTACGCCGGTTGATGGGTGAAGTCATGGCTTCGTCTTTTCTCCTCCAAAAGAAGTTTCCTCGCCATGCGCGAGAGGGCCAGAGCGAATGGCTGCGGATTTCGGACAGCGGGGCGAGCGTGATTCCTGCGGGTGGCGACGGCCTGCGGATCCCCATTCCGCATCCGTAAGCGATCACTTTGAGCTTCCGCGCGCCGGATGTCAAGTCGGATTAGGTCCGCTTGGCGCTCCACGGCAGCTTGGGCTACGCTGAGCGCTGAAGAATGTCGTATGGACTCACTATTTCGACTGTCTCACTTCGACCCCTGCCGCCTTGCGCGGCCGGTGAAGGAGTCTTGTGAGCGAGATCGCGAACGCAGCAATACCCCTCCCTTCCCCAGCCTGCCGCCGGAGGCGGCAGGCTGGGGAAGAGAGGAAGGCGGTGAATGTCGTTCGCGATCTCGCTTACAAGACTTCTCTCACCGTCCAGGCGAGTTGGACGGGGTCGTTTTCGAAACTAAAACAGTCGAACTATCGCATTGACTCACTGCTTGGGGCTGCTAGATTTTGTTGGGCCTTGATCATAAGGTTGCGCAAAACGCTAGCAGGGTGGCTGGTGGCTTAGCCTAGGCGAAGCCGCAGCAACAGTGGACTGGGGCTTCGCCGTAGGCTCAGCCGCCAGCCACCCGGACCGTGGCCAGCACGGACAGCAGACAGCAGTGCGCAACCTTACGATCAAGGCCTTTTGTTGCCCGCACGGATGCAGACCGAACCAGGACGACATCCGTGCTCTGGCTCTGCCATCCGTGCGAAGGGCGTAAGAGAAGAGTCGCATTGGCTGGGGATCGGACCAATCGGGTGTGAAGGCTACGATGTCGACGTTGAGACAAAACAAGAGGCCCGCCGGGCGGATCGAGGCCCTGTTGCTGCTAGGCCCGACCGGTGCGGGCAAGACGCCGCTGGGGCAATTGCTCGAAGCTCGCGGTCTCGGTGGACGGCGGTGCGCCCATTTCGATTTCGGTGAGAACCTGCGCCAAGCGGTAGCCCGCGACCAACCAGATGCCATCGTCTCGGCCGAGGATCTCCGGTTCCTGCAGCATGTGCTGGCCCGCGGCGAGCTGTTGGAGGACCAGGACTTCCCGATCGCCCAGCGGATCCTGCGATCGTTTCTGGCTCGTGCCGCCGCGGACGCCAACCCGCTGGTCGTGCTGAACGGCCTACCGCGGCACGTCGGGCAAGCCGCGGCGATGGCCCAAAACCTGCAGCTGCGGACCGTCGTCAACCTCGCTTGCTCCGCCGAGACCGTGCTGGCGCGCGTCGCGGCTAACACCGGCGGCGACCGCACCCACCGGACCGACGACGATTTGGAGGCCATTCGCCGGAGACTCGTGATCTTCGCCGAACGCACCGCACCGCTGATCGAGTACTACCGCGAGCAGGATGCCCGCATCCTGCAGCTCGACGTGGCCGCGGATACGACCGCGGCGCAGCTGTGGGAACAGATGCGGGGATATCCATGATCGAGCCAGTTCAGAAGGGCGAAGTGCTACGCCAGGACATTCTGGCGGCCGAACCGGGCGACGGACTGGTCGCGTGGTGGTTGGGCCAGAGCGGATTCTTGATCAAGGCGGCAGGCGGCTGCGTGCTGTTGGATCCGTATCTGTCGGACTCGTTGACCTACAAGTACGCGCAGACCGATCAGCCGCACGTCCGCATGACGGAACAGGTGATCCGGCCGGAACGGCTCGACATGCTGGATGTCGTCACCTCCAGCCACAACCACACGGATCACCTGGACGCGGAGACGCTGCGACCGCTGATCCGAGCCAATCCGAAGATCCAGCTAGTCATCCCGGAAGCCAACCGGCCGTTCGTGGCGGAACGCCTGGGTTGCGACCCCCAGTGGCCGGTGGGCTTGACCGACGGCCAATCCGTGCAACTCGGCCCCCTGACCATCCACGGCCTGGCGGCGGCTCACGAAGAAGTGGCCCGTGATCCGTGGGGGCGACCGGTCTGCATGGGCTACGTCGTCCGACTGGGACGGCACAGCGTGTATCACGGCGGAGACGGGATCTGGTACGCAGGCTTGACCGAACAGCTGGCGCCGTTCGACATTTCCTTGGCTTTGCTGCCGATCAACGGCCGACTGCCCAACCGTCGCACTGCCGGAAACCTGTGGGGCCAGGAAGCTGCGGCACTGGCCCAAGAACTGCGGGCCGAGCTGGTGGTGCCCTGCCACTTTGAGATGTTCACGTTCAATTCCGAATCCCCAGATGCGTTCGTGGCCAAGTGCCGGGAATTGGGCCAACCGTATCGTGTGTTGCGGTGCGGCGAGCGGTTGGAAGTGGCCGGCCGATGCGATCAGCCTACGGTAAGATTCACTCGGGGCCAAGAAAGTTGAACTCGGCACATTTCCCATCGTAGGGATTGAACTCTTTTCGGGAAATAAGGTAACCCTGCTCGCGAAGCAGGCCTAGGATATGCACAAAAGAACTCCACTGTTCATCGTTCCACAAATGACATTCTACCAAAAGTTGCCTAACCGACAGTTTTGCGAGAGTCCGAGACGAGAGGATTTCCATCAGAGCCGGCATTTCTCCTCCCTCAATATCAATTTTTAAGATATCTACACGCGGATGTCCAAGTTCGGCGGCAAATTCGCTTAAGCGTTTGACCGGGCATTTTCGGCCTTCGATGACCAGATCGTCGGCTTTCTCGGGATTGGTGGAAGTCGGTCCCAGACCGACGGGGTGATACCAGAATTTCCCTTTGCCGACTGCTTGTCCGGGATGGTACTTGGAAAAAGACCGCTCCACGGAAGGTCCTGGATCAAACGCATGAACTTCGCAGCCGAAGACCCCAGCCATCTCGACGTCGAATGAGATGTCGTCGCTGATGCCGAAGGAATAGACCACCGCCCCTGGTCTTAAGCTTTGGGGATCACTCAGCCATTTTCCACCGTCGCCAAAGGTGCCGACGCGAAACATATTCTTTCCGTCAACGACGGCATCAAAGAGAAAAGTGCGACGAACGCCCGTGTATCTATTGACAAAAGCCACGGGATCTTTTTCGTAAGCTTCCAGGAGCTTCGCCTGATCCGCGAGGCGTCTTCCCTGCAAGTCCTGCGTGGGTAGACTGCGGTAGTAGGCGTCTTTCTCAAGGAGGTAGGCGTTTTGATCGATGATAGGCTCTGCGATTATATGGAAGAACACCAAGACCCCATTCATCGCGTGAGGCTGTTTCATGGCACCAACTAACACGGTGACGGCAACGCTCAGCCCGCAATAAAGAATCAGCTCACGAAGTGTGAATCTCTTCATAACCCTCGTTCCTTTGGAAAACTGATAGGAATTTGAACTCCCCGCAGCCCCTGATGCAACCGCCCGGCCGCCCCGTGGGCGGCTTTCTTGCGGCTCTATTCGGTTCTTCAGCCCTATTCTCGTTGCTTCGGTGGATCACCGCGATTGCCACCGCAATCTTGCCGCCTTTCCGAGTCCGAGTCAGTCAAGCCAACCGCGTTCCTGGTGGGCCACGGTCACTGTGCCCAAGGTGGTTGCATCCTCGCACTGTGAATTACTGCGGGGGCGATTCCTGTCCTCTATCGTCCTGTCCGCCGCTTTCAAGTCTCCAACCGGCATCCTGGTTGTCCCGCTTTCGCCTGTCCCGTTTTCGCTCTTGCGTCCCTGAGTTCGGCCGCTACAATTACCGGACTGACTGGTCCGTCCAAGCTAGGAACCTTTTTCCGATGACAGGCAGTAGCCACCGAAAACCCGGCCGGCCGGCCAACGAGGCGGTCCGTCACCAGCGTGAGGAGGAGATCCTCGATGCGGCCACGCGCCTGTTTGCCGAACACGGTTTCTCCAACGCCAACACGCAAGTGCTGGCCGACATGCTCGGCGTGGGCAAAGGCACCATCTATCGCTACTTCCCGTCGAAGCAGGAACTCTTCCTGGCCGCCGTCGACCGGGCCATGCGGCAGGCGACGGACACCATCGATCGGGCCCTGGGGGACATGGACGAGCCACTTGTCCGAATGCTGCGCGCGATGACGGTCTACCTGGCCTTCTTCGCCCAGCATCCCGAGTACGTGGAATTGATTATCCAGGAGCGGGCCCAGTTCAAGGATCGCAAGAAACCGACCTACTTCGTTCACCGCGACGCGAACGTGGTGCGTTGGCAAGCGGCGTTCCGAGCGCTGACGGCCGCGGGCCGCGTGCGGGGCGTCCCGGCCGAACGGATCACCGATGTCTTGAGCGACATGCTGTACGGCCGGATGTTCACCAACTATTTCGTCGGCAGCACTCGTCCGCCCGAAGAACAGGCCAGTGAAATCTTCGACATTGCGTTCTACGGCATCCTCAGCGACTCGGAACGGACCCGTGCCCCGCAGCACATCTGAAGCTAAGCGTACGGAAAGAGAATCTATGGCAGCACACAAGACTTGGGCACGGCCGAAAAATAGTCTCGTCATTTGCCCTTCCGCCGCTCACCCCGCCCGGCTCCCCGGAGTACCGGGGCGAGGGAGTTATTTTTCGGCTGTGACCTGGACAGGTATCAGGATCCCCGTGCTGAGCCTGCTCGGTGCGACGCTGGTCCTGGCAGCGGTCGGCGCGGACCACGCGTGGCAAGCCGGAGGCATCTCCGCCGCGGAACCGGCCAAGGCTACCGTCTCGCCAGGTTCGTCGGCGGCAGCTGGAGGTGCGGAGCGCACGGTCGCCGTCAGCGTGGTGCCGATCACCGTGCGGTCGGTCCAGCGGGCCGTCAGCGCCGTGGGCAGCTTCTTCGGCTATGACGAGGTGACCGTGGTGGCCGAGGTCTCCGGCGTGGTGGCCAAGGTCCATTACGACGTGGGCGATCTTGTTCAGCCGGGCGACGTGCTCCTGGAACTGGACCCCACGGACTACGAACTGGCCGCGGAAGAAACCCGTCGGGCCTTGGAACTCGAGGCGACCCGGATTGGCGTGAAGGATGAAGATATCGCCGCCTGCGCGGACCTCGCCCCCGAAGATATCCTGACGATGGTCGATCAAAAGATCGACGTCGCGGCACTGCCCTTGGTGTCCCGTGCCAGGCAGCAACGGGACAACGCCTTGCTGCGTCTGAAACGGGTCGAGGAACTCCGCCAGAGGGGTTCGATCAGCCAGGAAGAGTACGACCAGCGCAGGACCGACTGGGAAGTGGCTACAACCACTTACGATCAGGCGGACTCGGACGCTCGAGCTGCCCGGGCGGGCATCAAACACCGTCTCGTGCTGTTGAAGATCGCCCTCCGGAAAGTTTCGCTCACCAAGGTCAAGGTCCCGACGCCGACGCAGCGCCTCCGCCTACCCCAGGATGTCAAGTACGCCGTCGTGGAACGGAAAGTCACCGAAGGCGAGATGGTCAAAGACGCGGCCGGTTCCTCCAGTGCCACGTTCAAGTTGGTCCTGGACGGGGCCCTGAAGCTGAAAGCGTCGGTGCCGGAGCGGTACATTAGTCAGGTGCAGGCCGGCCAGAAGGCGGAGATCCGGGTGGACGCTTTTCCCAACCAGGTCTTCGTGGGCGAGGTGATCCGGATCAACCCGCTGATCGAACGCACCAGCCGCACCTTCGAGGTGGAAGTCTTTATCGAGAATACCCAGCGCCAACTGAAGGCCGGCGGGTTCGCCAAAGTGGACATCCTGGCCCGCGTCGACCCGGAGGCCTGGACCGTGCCCGCCGAGTCGGTGGTCTCGTACGCCGGGTCGACGAAGATCTTCGTCGTCCGCAATGGTCGGGCGCACGCCATACCGATCGTCAGCGGCTTGGAAGGCAGCGGTTGGGTGGAGTTGGAACGTTCCAAGAGTCCCGACTTGCAGCAGGACGACAAGGTCATTACCAGCGGCCAGGAGAAGCTGGCCGAAGGTGTGATAGTGGTCGACCGCGGGAAGCGGAAGGAGTGACCGGGTGACTGGGTGACTGCGTCTCCCCTCGCCCAGGTACTCCGGGGAGAGGGGTTGGGGGTGAGGGGTTTTCGGCATTGGAGTCGGCGGTTGTCTGAGGCGCGCCCGCTGCGCGTAGGTCAGGCTTTCCAGCCTGACACTTGGTGCGCGTCAGGCTGGAAAGCCTGACCTACTTGGTTGCGGCTTCGGGCCGCGTTTGGGATTGGCATTCCTCTGGCACAAAACGCCAGTTCTGCGCAGTGAGTCAACTATGAGTCTTTGGGATCTTTGCATTAAGCGGCCGGTCTTCACCGTGATGTTGGTCTCCGCACCGATCGTGCTCGGACTGGTCGGCCGCAGCCGGCTGGGCGTCGATCTCTTGCCAAACGTGGATATGCCGATCGTCGTCGTGACGACGACGCTCAAAGGCGCGAGCGTCGAAGAAATGGAGACGAGCGTCACCAAGCCGATCGAGCAGATCATCAACACGGTCTCCGGGATCGACGAGATGCGGTCGACGACGAAGGAAGGCATCTCCCAGGTCGTCGTGCAGTTCTTCCTGGAGAAGAGCCGTGACGTGGCGGCCCAGGAAGTCCGGGATAAGGTCTCCACGATCGTGGCGCAATTGCCCGTAGGCACGGATCCGCCGATCATCGACAAGGTCGATCTGAATGCCATGCCGGTGATGCAGATCGCCGTGTCTGGCCAGCGGCCGATGCAAGAGATTACGGAAATCGCCCGCAAGAAGATCAAAGAGGATCTGGAAAGCGTCTCCGGGGTGGGGGCCGTGATCATCGTCGGCGGCCGGGCGCGGGCGGTGAACATCTACATCGACACCGATAAACTGGGCAGTCTGAACCTGTCGATCGAGGATGTGCGGCAGGCCCTGATCCGCCAGAACCTGGAACTGCCCGGCGGCCGCGTGGACCAAGGTTCTCGGGAACTGGTGCTGCGCACCATGGGCCGGGTCGAGAAGACCTCCGGCTTCCTCGAATTGATTGTGGCCAATCACAACGGCTACCCGGTGCGGATCAAGGACATCGGTCGCGTGGAGGACACCTTCGAGGAACCGCGCAGCTTGGCCCGGCTCGACGGCCGCAACGCCGTCAGCCTGATCGTCCAGAAGCAATCGGGCTCCAACACGGTCGAGGTCGTCGAGAAGGTCAAGCGCCGCTTCGTCCAGCTCCAAGAGTTGCTGCCGCCGGACATCGAGACCTTTGTGGTCAAGGATCAGTCGAAGTTCATCGTCAGTTCGATCGAGGAGCTGAACTTCCACCTGGTCGTCGCGGCCCTCCTGGTGGCCGTTACGATCCTGGTGTTCATCCAGGACTGGCGCACGACGATTATCGCCAGTTTGGCCATCCCGGCCTCAATTGTCGCCACGTTTGCCTTCTTGTACTGGATGGGCTACACGCTGAACAACATGACGATGCTCGGCTTGATCCTGGCCATCGGCATCGTGATCGACGACGCGGTCGTGATCAACGAGAACATCTTCCGGCACATGGAAGAGCACGGCTGGTCGGCGCTCAAGGCCGCCTCGTCGGCCACCCAGGAAATCGCCCTGGCCGTGTCGGCCACCACACTGTCGCTGCTGGTGATCTTCCTGCCCATCGTATTCATGGGGGGCCGCGTGGGCCGGTTCTTCAGCAGCTTCGGCGCCACGGTGGCCTTTGCGATCCTGATGAGTTGGTTTGTCTCCTTCACGATGACGCCTATGCTCTGCTCGCGCTTCCTGAAGCTCAAGCACCGGCCTGGCGGCAGCAGCAAGGAGAACTTCGTGTGGCAGGCGATCGACAGCAGCTACGGCTGGATTCTGGGCTGGTCGCTCCGCCACCGGTGGGTGATCGTCACCACGACCGTGGCCCTGTTCCTGGCCACATTCTATTTGTTCCGAATCGTCGGTTTCGACTTCATCCCGCGCGACGATCAAAGCGAATTCGAGGTGGCGATTACGCTGCCCGAAGGCTACAGCCTGGAGCAGGGCGACAAGATGTTTGCCGAGATCGAAGGGCAGTTGGCCAAACTGCGGGGCGTGCAGCACGTGTTCAGCTCGATCGGCGACACGACCGGCCGTGTGTCCCGGGGCCAAGGCGACGTCACCGGCGGCACGATCTACGCCCGGCTGGTCGATCTGGCAGAGCGGACGCGGAAGTGGTACGACTGGCGATTCTGGGTCGATGGCCTGCTCAATCGCCCGGAATCCGATCCGCGGTACTACGCGCAGTTCGACGTGCAGCGCGAGGCTCGCAAAGCCATGGAGGACTACCCCGACCTCCGCTCAGCGGTCCAGGATGCGGCCGTCGTCTCCGGTGCAGGCTTCAAGCAGGCGATGATCGACCTGAATCTGCGTGGTCCCGACCTGAACCGCCTGGTTCGCTACTCGGACCAGATCATGCTGTGGTTGCGGCAGGATCCCGAGTACGGATTCTTGGCGGAAGCCGGGCCGGAAGGTACTCGCGGGGTGCCGGTGACGGTCGTCCGCAAAACCGGTCCGGCAGAGCAGGCCGGCATCCGTCCGGGCGACGTCGTGACGGCGATCCAACAGCAGGAGGTGCGGACGCCGGACCAGATCGACAGACTCCTGCGAGGTTCCAAGCCGGGTGATCGCGTGGAGGTGGTCCTGGACCGGCAGGGGCAATCGCAAACGGTCGCTTTGACCTTGGGTTCGGCTTCGCCGTACGTGGACATCGATACCAGCCTCTCGCTTCGCAAGCCTGAGTTGCGGGTCAAGATCGACCGGGAGAAAGCCTCCGACCTGGGCATCCCGGTCGTCGCGATCGCGTCCACGCTGAACGTTCTGGTCGGCGGCGAACCGGTCACGAAATACAAGGAGTTGGACGAGCAGTACGACGTCTGGCTGCGGGCCGAATTGCCTTATCGCGACCGGGCCGACGCCATCGGCCGGCTGATGGTGCCCTCGCCCAAAGCGGGTCTGGTCCAGATCTCGAGCCTGGCGACGCTGACTCCTGCCAAAGGTCCGGCCGCGATCGACCGCTACGGCATGCAGCGGCAAGTCGTCATCAACGCGAATCTGGAAGGGGACAAGGCGCTGGGCGACGCGGTGACCGACATCAGCTCGCTGGTCGACTCGTTGAGTCTGCCGGCCGACTACCGCTACGAGTTCCTGGGCAAGGCCAAGGTGATGGGCGAGTCGAACCAGAACTTCCTGATTGCTTTTCTGACCAGCTTCTTGTTCATGTACATGATTCTGGCGGCACAGTTCGAAAGTTTCGTGCATCCGATCACGATCTTGCTGGCCCTGCCGCTGACGCTGCCCTTCGCTCTGATCTCGCTGATCCTGTTGCGAACGAACCTGAATCTGTACGCCATGTTCGGGCTGTTCATGTTGTTCGGCATCGTCAAGAAGAACGGGATTCTGCAGGTGGATTTCACCAATGTGCTCCGCCGCCGCGGCGTGCCGCGAGACGAGGCGATTCTGGAAGCCAATCACACCCGCTTGCGGCCGATTCTGATGACCACCGTGATGCTGATTGCGGCCATGATCCCGATCGCCCTGGGCCGCGGGCCAGGCGCCGCCAGCCGAGCCAGTTTGGCCAAGGTGATCCTGGGCGGCCAGACGTTGTCGCTGTTGCTGACCTTGCTCGTCACACCGGTGGCGTACTCGTTGTGGGAAGACGTCAGCTACTACGCCAAACGGCTCTTCCCCCGCTTCGGCCGCAGCGAGGAAGCCACAGCCGAAGAGGTCACGCTGCCTGAAAGAACCAGCCCCGACGCCGAACAGGCGGGCGATGTGTGTCACCTTGACGAGCGGGGCGCGTCAGCCCCACCGCTGTGACCATCTTGGAACCCCCTCGTTCCCAGACTGCCTGGGAGGCCTAATGCGTCTTCCCGGCTAAAAAGTGGGGTAAGCATCCTGCTTGCCTTTCGATTCATCTACGGAACATTCCTTTGCCCGACATTCCCCTGCCCTTAGCGACCTTTGACCACTGACCCCGGATTTTTCCTGGTCTTGTAGGCCGCTCCGGCATGGTTTTGTGCGACCTTGGTCCGGCCTACATGAATGAGACCTGACGCGGACGGACCGGGAGGTCCATCCTACAACGGACCACTGACCAGGGACCGACGCGAGCCCTTTGGAGTGCGGAGACTTGTCGCCGCTTTTCATTGGCACTTGAAGTATCCAGAGCCGGAAGCTGCTCACCGCCATTCAAAAGCGGTGACAGGTCACCGCACTCCAAAGAAGCACTGCCGGAACTGCGGTCGCTTCCGGCGCGGGGCGTCTGCACCAAGCGGGTCTTTCCTGCGAGCTTCGGTTGCGCCGCTCCGGCATGGCTTTGTGCGACCTTGGTCCGGCCTACATGACTAATCCGGGCTGCCCACTGACCAGTCACCGCCGCGCCCCCGACTCGATGAAGGGGGGCATTCCGCGAGTTGGGAAGATCGCCAGAAATTCGCCAGTCAGATGATTGACAAGGGGTAATCGTTCCACAAGAATGCGGAACCGTCAGGGCTGGCCTGCTCCAGCCAGTGGAGCGCCCATGACCGCCCGTAGCAGAATTAGGCCTCGACGCAGCGGAAGTCTTCGGAAGGAGCAGCTCACATGCCCTCAGTCATCAGCGTCACGCACGTCAACTATCCAGAATCGGACGGCAAACCTATGGGCGAGATGGACGAACATCGCCGGCGGATGGTGGAACATATCGAGGTGCTGGATGACTTCTACCAGGGCCAGCGGGTCTACGTGTCGGGCGACCTGTTGGTGTACTACGAGCAAGGGAATCCTCGCCGATTCGTGGTGCCCGATGCCTTCGTGGCCAAGGGACTCGCTCCCAGAATGCGCCGGGTGTACAAGACCTGAGTCGAGGGCAAATCGCCGGACGTGGTGATCGAGACGACTTCGAAGAGCACGCGGCGCAAGGATACGGTGGACAAGCCGGAACTCTACGCGCGGCTGGGGGTGAATGAATACTTCCTATTTGACCCGACCCAGGAATACTTAGATCCGCCGCTGCAAGGTCATCGGTTGGTGGGTGGCGGCTATGTGCCCATCGAACCGGACGTGGCGGGCGGCCTGGAGAGCCATGAATTGGGGCTGAGGCTGGTCATGGTCGATAATCGGCTACGTTTCTATCGGTTGGCCACGGGCGAGTTGCTGCTGACACGTGTCGAGCGGGCCGACCGGGACGCCGAGCGGGCTGACCGCGAGGTTGCAGCGCGCCAAGCGGCTGAAGCCGAATTGGCCCGCCTGCGTGAAGAACTGGCGCGGCTGACCGCTCACTGAACACGGACCAGGTAGGTTGGGCTTTCCAGCTCGACGCGCACCAAGCCGGATGGACACACCGCCGCGTGAGGCAAAGTGGTTACCTCACGATTCAATCGCGGGTGTTGCCAAACTTGGGCAAGGGCCGCCGCATTCAGGATTGCTTGCATATTGGGTTTTGCAGAATGACGAATACCTCCAGCCACCCAGGCTCGTTTTGATCTTGCGCTGTTGCTGAAACTTTTCGTCGTCCTCGTACTCCCAGGTGCGATACCCGTTGGCCGTTAGCCATCGTCGCCACCGTCGCCAAGAAACCGTTTGGTGCTAGGACTCAATAGCGCGGATCATTCCTTGGTTTGGTAGGGTGGCGGCGGAGGACAGCGAGTTCCACGGGTCGCGAGTCGGCAACCAGGGGGAAGCGATGCCTGGCAGCTCGGCCATCCATCGGATTCCAACCCCGTCTGGTCTGCAGTGCACAGCGATGGATGGAGAGGCGCTGTCCAGTGGTCTTATGATATACTCACGGCACAGTTGCTGTGCGCTGCGTGTGGGAGGTGCAGCGGATGATTCAGGTCTTAACGGAGGCAAAGCGATGCATCGCCGTTGGTTGGCACTTGTTCTGGTTGGTGTTGTTGGAGCGGCAGCGGGCAGCCTGGCTGGCACTGCCAGTCCGGCCGCCGACCCGACGGAAACTTGGCCCCAGTGGCGCGGGCCGAATCGAAATGGCTTTGTCGGTGGAACGACGTGGCCGACAACCCTGGCGGAAGATCGCCTCAAGTTGGCTTGGCATGTCGACCTTGCTCCCGGTTATCCCGGACCGATTGTGGCGACCGATCGTGTCTTCGTGGCGGAGACCAAAGACCAGCAGAAGGAGATTGTACGAGCGCTGGACCGAGAGACGGGCCGAGAGCTTTGGGCGGCGGAGTGGCCGGGTGCCATGGCGGTGCCTTTCATGGCCAAACGTAACGGGGATTGGATTCGTTCTACACCCGCCTACGATGGCCAATCGCTCTACGTTGCCGGGATGCGCGACGTACTGGTTTGTCTGGACGCGGCTACCGGTGCGGAGCGGTGGCGGGTCGACTTCGTCGAGCAGTTCAAGACGCCCCTGTCGGCCTTCGGCTGTGTCTGCTCGCCCCTGGTTGTGGGTGACCATGTGTTTGTTCAGGCGGCCGCTGGTTTCTACAAGCTGGACAAGCGGAACGGCCAAGTTGGCTGGCGGATCTTGGCCGACGGCGGCGGGATGTTCGGCGGCGCCTTTTCCTCGCCCGTTTTGGCCACGCTCTGCGGCCAGGAACAACTGCTCGTCCAGACACGCCAGAAACTGGCCGGTGTTGTTCCTGAGTCTGGCCAGATTCTTTGGTCACAAGACATCCCGGCGATGCTCGGCATGAATATCCTCACGCCGACGGTTCGAGGCGACACCCTTTTCACTAGCGCCTACGGGGGGGGTAGCCAATTATTGGGAATCAAGCGTCAAGAGCAGGGTTTCCAGGCCGAGACCGTCTGGAAGACCGCACTGCAGGGGTACATGTCGACACCGGTGGTGATCGACGGCCACGCCTACCTGCATCTGCGCAGCCAGCGGTTCACGTGCGTGGATCTGGGGACCGGCGAGCAGAAATGGACAACGCAGGCCTACGGCCAGTATTGGAGCCTCGTGGCCCAGCACGACCGGATCCTGGCCTTGGACCAACGCGGGGAACTGATGCTGATCCATGCCACGCCCCAGAAGTTCGACCTCCTGGATTCGCGAAAGGTCAGCGAGCAGGAGACATGGGGGCATCTGGCCGTCAGCGGCGATCAAGTTTTCGTTCGTGAACTGAAAGGGATCTCTGCCTACCGCTGGAAATAAACTGGCTGCGGGCAGCTTTGGCGTAGAACGGATTTCAATCCGTGCAGTGAATCTGAATGGATTCCGCTCTACGAAGGGACGCGCCCATCTCAGCCGCGCGCGTTAGAAACGGCTGTGACCGCTCCGCGGTCGGCGGCGAGAAACGAGAAAGGTGCCACCACAATTTTTCATGTGCGGTGCTTTGGTGTCCGCAATACTTCGTCCGCTTCCCGCAGCACCCTGAAACCGTACCCAGGGAGTTGCTCTGCGGCTGTCGCCGCGACGCTCTGGGCTGATTTGTTTTGGCCCGTTCGGGCCGTAAGAGTAGTGGATAACGCCGGCCCCCACCGGGAAGCCTTCCCCACGAAGGAGCATACTTTAGGGTAACCGCCGCGTGCGCGCAATCCGCCGGCCATCCACGAGTTGCGAGAACGCGCCACCATAACTTGTAAAGTCGGGCTAGCCACACGTCCGTCTAATTTTGCGAGAGCCGGGCCGGATCTGTGGGGATCGCCGGACGCGGATTTCCGTCCCGCTTACAGGACTCCCAGGCCGGTGCTGTTCTCCGGCTTCGACCAGCCGCCCATGATATCCTCCGCGAAACCATCCGAGAGAATCGCGTCCAAGTCCGCCTGATCCGCTGCCAATCGCTTCAGCGACGATTCTTCGTACGCTCCCGCCAACGCCCCGGTCGCGCGGTCTGCCGCGGGCAGGGACGGCGAAGTGCCGCTGGTGGTGCCCGCGGAGGCGACGGGCCCTGACGTCACCACCGACGAGCGTCTCCCCGCGTCAGGTGTCAGCGGTGCTACGGGCGAGGCCACTGCGAAGAACGCACTGTGGGGAGCCTCTCCCTCGCCACCGCCGTCGCTATTGAGGCAATTGATCACAGACAAGACATCCACGGCAGAGACCATGTGATCATGATTGACATCGAAGTAGTAATGCGAGGACGCTTCCCCTTCGGCCGCCGGTAGGGTGAATGTGCCGAACTTGTTCAGGAAATTCACCAGCAGCAGCGCGTCAATCGGTGACACATAGGAATCTCCGTTCACGTCGAAGGGATTCGTGGGATTGGTGTACTCGCCCTCACCAGCCCCTCCCGTCACGATAATCGAGGTGTCGACGTACTTGACTTGGCTAGGGTCCACCTCAGCATCCCGTCCCACGAGCGTCACGTCATCTTTCGGGGTCAGGTCGGCGCTGGCGTCGAAAAACAATTCTCCGCTCGACAGGGCTTTGAAGTGGATTTGGAACAAGGTCTGTTCTCCGACGAAAATGATGCTGGAGTCGGTTTTGACCTGCGTGGCCCCCACCTTGGAAATGAATCCCGCGATCGCCTCGCCCGAACGGCCCACGCCCACTGTATCTGTGGGACCGGCCGTAAAGTACGGACCCCAAGTGATCTCAAACTTTAGGGGATTCACGGCGGGGAGCACCTCAAAGAACTCGGCCGCCGTGGCATCGTAACTGATGTTCAGATAGGCTGAGTAAACACCTAGATTTGAGGGGCTCAAGTCGCTCACCTTGGCCTCCAGCCAGAATTCCTGGCCGGCCGTAACTTGGCTGATCATGTTACCGTCCCCATCAGTCGTCAGCAAGCGAATCTGCGCCAGTTCTTTGACGGGGTTAATGTCGACCTTTAGCGTCGCGTATTCCACGTCGGTGTAAGGTACGGGCACACTTGGCGGTTTGATCAGCACGACTTGATGCTGCGGAACGTCGGCTGGATCCGTCTTGAATTCCGTGGTAACGACGCCATTCACACCCAGCGTTGGAGCAGTGGCCTTGTAGGTCGAGGAGAAGAGGAGTCGCTTGTCACTGAATGGCACGGGGTCGAAACCTCCTTGGAACGCGCCAAATTCGTTAATGAGACCAGGGGTGTCGGCATCGTAACTCTGCCCTGGCCCGCTTACCGGGTTATAACTCGGTCCGCCGAAGAGAGGACCAAAGGCCACAGTTCCGTTGAAAGACACCTGACTGCTATCGTAGAGCATGTCCGCGTATGCGGAGAACACGCCTTGATCACTTGGCAACAGTCCCGATTGGGGGAAATAGCCGGTCTGATTACGCATGTCCTGGACCCACACCTGCATCTGGAACAATTGCCCTTGTCCAACCTGAGGGTTAGTATTAGGCGTTCCGTCAAGGGTCGGGAGTGGGTTTCCGTCCATGTCGGCCGCCACCAGCGAGAACGTCATCTTGTCGTGCGAAGTTTCACCTGGTAAATGCACGGTCACCTTGGCCGTGGAAGTGGAATTCTGGGCGTCGGTCACCGTGTAGCTGAACCGATCCGGACCAGTGGCTCCAGGCCGGGGAGTATACAGCACAACTTGGTTGACGACAGCGATGGTGCCGGAGGTTCCAGTCTTGTCCACAGAGGCAATGGTGATCGATCCTGTCGGGAAGTCATTCTTCAGCACATCCAGGGGCACCCTAGCCGTAGAGCTGGAAAGCGTGAAAGAATCATCCACGGCGGTCACTGGGAGCTCGGGGATCTGAACGTTCACGGTTACTGTCGCCTTCGACCAGTTTGTAGCCGGGTTCGGATTGCTCGTGTCTTTGATCCAATATATGAAGGTCTCGGCCGCCAATGATCCTGTAATCGGCGTGTAGTAGATCAGCTTGCCGCTGGGATCAATGGTCACCCTCTGGGGGTCTCCGCTGACGCTCGTGATTTGGAGGGCCTGCCGGCCCGCAACGCTCGGAATGTCGTTCAGCAGGACATCCAGCGGGTTGTTGAAGGTGTTCTGATACACCGTCGGTGATTGCGGCGGGAACTTGTCCGGGACCGCAACCGGGGTCACGGAAAGGATCTCCAGCGCGTAATCTTCCACTTCGCCGTTCGACGCCGGTCCGTCGTAGCGGACATCAAGATCGCTAGTATACCGGAAGCGCGCGTACGTCAGGCCAGGCTTAGCAGAAGCGGGCACCGTCACGTTCAGCGGGGTCACACCGGCAATCAGCGTTGTGCCGAAAAAGACCTGTTCTCCCGGGTCGTTCCAGTCGCCATCGCGGTTGTAATCGATCCAGCCGTAGAATCGGCCGGCCGGGCGGCCGCCAGTCGCCACGGTGACCTTGAAAATTGAGGTTTTCCCGGGGCTTAACGGCATCGTGGTCGGGTCGAGCACCACACCATCGTCTCCATCGCCCTTGGCATTGATCGTGGGAACCCCATCCGCACTGCCCGTCACGACGGGGCTCACCCCGAGACCAAATCCGGTGACGACCAAATGCGAGGCCCCATTCTGGGCTGCCGTGGTGGGGTAGGGCGCCAGTGTGTTTGGCAACCACGGTGCGGTCCCCCAGTTGAAGCTATTCTTATTGCTGTTGCCGAAATTCAGAACGACGGTTTGGCCGGTCGTCGTGGTCTGGCCGATCGTCGTTCCCGAGGGCACAACGGTGATTTTGTTGTCGGACGCGACCGTGATGGTGTAGTAGGTGTACGGCAACGCGGGTTGCGTCAGGTGCCAACCTTGCGGGATCGCTTCCTGGAGGAAATAGGTCCCCGCCGCAAGTTGCTGATTGAATGCGAAGGCTCCCATGTCGTCGGTCGTCACGCTCGGCTCGGTGAGGTCATAGTAACCGTCCTTGTCCAAGTCCAAATAGACCTGCCGGTTAGCCAGCGGCCGTTCGCCCAATTCGGGTCGATAGACGCCATCCTCGTCCGCACTGTCATCGTAGACCACCCCGCTGATCGTAGTGACAACGGGCTGTAGAGGAGCCGGTGTCGCGAAGGAGAAGCTGCCCCAACGCGTGCCCCATCGTCCCAGGGTCCCCTGCTGGGGTAGGGCGTATTCGTTGAAGACCCAGAACGTCACTTGGTCTGTGGGATCCACGCCCACAAAGGTATAGTCGCCCCAGCGGCTGACCAACCCGTCGAGCGCGTACCTGTCCAATCCCGCCGCCAGCGTGCCGGCATTTCGGAGCGTTTTGGGCGCATCTGCCTTCGCCCTCAGGGCGTAGTAGGCGCCGGCGTAGAGGGTGGGACCCGAAGCGGCGAATCCGAGCACCATGTTGTCTTGGTAGTCCACGGCCACGGACGGCATGTAGGTGTGGACCGCAAAACCCAGCTCTTCGCCACCCGCACTGCCTTGATCCGCCAACGTCACCGTGGCCGGGTTCGCTGCCGTGGCGTTGAAACGCAACCAGTACGCCGTGACCTGGTTGATGTCCGGACCGCTTGCTGGGTAGACTTCCGTCGTCACGTAGAGCGAGTTGTTGCGCCAGACCGCAGAAAGGGTGCGGCGATCGTTGACGACGAGCCTCTCGAGGGTGTTGGGCTGGGGTGCACCAGTGATGGGAAAAGCGCCCGGCCCGCCAGCGGCTGCTAAATCCGGAGAATCGATGTCCCCCACATTGACCCTGGTCAGTGTAAACTTGGGGGCCACCAGCGGGTTTTCCACGGAGATGACCGACACATATTCGAACTTTCCGTCGGTATCGCCATCGTAGGCCGACAACCAAGTGCCAAGAGGTGCGTCGCTTCCATCCGCCTTGTTCGCCAGTACGACGGCAGGCTGCAAATTACGAAACGTGGGCGCAAGGTTACCGGTTCCCAGTTTCAAGGGGAGTTTGGTGCGCCCGGAGACATCCCACGGTTCCTGGCGTCCGGTCGACGTATCCCAGACTACGCTCGCCGTCCCGCCATCGTAAAAGCCACCCTTCCCAAATCCCTTGTCGATAATCCATAAACGGTTGCCGTTACCTACCCCTGCGCCGATAACGGTTGGGGCGAAGGCGAACAAGTTGCCCGTCACATAGATGGCGCCTTTGTCCAGAGCAAAGCCGGGATAGTCTGTCCAACACGGCGTGGTCGTCGTGGTGGTGACTCCATTGACGGTCGTCGTCGTGAGGACATTTACCGTGGTGTTGATCGACGTGTAGTACCACACGCCATTGGGGTCATCCTTCTGGGATACCGCCAACAAGATTCGCGACATGTCGACGATACCGCCTTGACTCATATCCGAGACTTCCAGCACCTCGACCACGAACCGTCCGGCGTAGGGATCGTACAACGCCTTCGGGTCGGTGATAATTGCCCTTGGGGTGGGATTCAGCGAGGCGAAGAAATTAGTCAGGCTCTCATGGACCTGAGGGATAGCTGGGCCGCCCGCGACGTCCGGTTTCTTGAACCACTGGATGGATGTGTTGACGACATCCAGCACGTGGTTGGGTCCAATGGCACCGTGGGGGTCCGGCGGCCTTACAACTGCAGCTCCGCTATTGAAGGCATTTTGTTCGATGTTGATCGCTTCGATCGAGTACTCCAGCGGAGGCGACACCACAGCCAACAGGCGACGATCTTCCAGCGTTTCCAATGTGAGGCGGCGACGCCAACCGGTTTCACGGCGGAGCTTGGAGTTCTGGCGACGGGTTCTCTTCTTCAGAGCGGAGAATAGTCGAGATTTCACGACGCGACCCTCACTGAGTGAAGTTAGAAGTTAGTTGTCTACCTGGGCAGCACACGGGTCAGTCCAACCCCCATGCTCCGGCGGCTCGTAGGCACGAATTCTATGGACCGGCTTAGCTTGCGGTATCCCTACGATGTTGGGCAAGCCCGTATCAATTTCGCAAGTTATGACGTAAATGCAATGACAAAAGTTCCGGACGGCGGGATTTGAACGCCTACCTCGCTATTTCGCCGCAAAGGCCCGGCGAGCCAGCCGCCGCGCCTCCCAATGCGATCTTCGGGCCATCAAGGAACGTAGCTGTGCAGACGCGGAAGATCCTCGCGGCAGGTCTTCAATATTTTCCTTTTCGGTAGACTGGGAGATCTGGTCGCCAGAATAATCCCTGTTTCTCGGCACGCATGGAAAGGCGAGCCTGAAGGAGCCGACTTAACCGGAAGTAGCGACCATTGCGGATCTGCCGCCCCGCCCTATGAAACACTTGGAACTAGGCCGCGGGGATACGACGCCGGTCAGCTCTCGCAACCGCCCTGACGGCCGCCTGACGTGCTTGCGAGCAGAAGACGCAAGTCGTCTTGAGAATGCGTGTTATGGAGAATTCGTCGCGGAGCGACCTCCTGAACGTAGCCGTGGGTTTTAACCCACCGCGGGAGTTCGTCCGAGCTGCTTTAGTCGCGTAGCGACGATTGAACCACCGAGGGCGTGAGGACGTGCCTTCAACCGTCGCTACGCGACTTGTTCGAATTCTGGCGATGGACCTCCGTGGGTTAAAACCCACGGCTAAGATCGGCAGCCGCTACGCGGCAAATACCAGAATGCCGATCGTCCGGTAATGGCCTAGTGCTAGGGTGATGCAAAGTTGCTGGGACATGGGAAATTAGCACGATGGCAAGGGCGAGAGCCTGTTTCGCTTCTTGCCCCGCAGAGGCGCTCATGACCGCGCGGGACAACGCCCTGATCGTGATCCCAGGTTTTCGCCCCGAGTTGGGGGCGCGATGAGTGAGCGGCAAGGCGCTAGCCGCCGGTTCCGAACGCCACCGGCGGCTAGCGCCTTGCCGCTTACTTATAAGCGACCCTAATTCTTAGCCTTGACAAAGCACTAGTCCGACGAAGCCGACGCTCAATCAGATCCTACCGGCTCACGTTACCACATCCACTCGCCGCCAGCGGTAAAACCTGAGTAGAGCAGTGATCCATTGGTGTTCAGATAACGCGTACGTGGGGTGTAGGGAGCACCGATGGCTGGGTTGAAGTTTTGCATGGCCAGAGCCAGACCATCGAGATAGAACACTTCGTAACCACCCCGGAAAGTCAGTTTCGGGCTGACACGATAATTCACCATCAGGCTTAGCTCCCCGGCGAACGGAACCTTCGCGTAGCCCAGGTATTCCGGGTTCAACAGCGTGTTGACTCGGCCGTCTTGCACGCTGTAGATCGAGGTCGACTGTTGGGCAAAGCTGCCGAATAATGCCCCCTTGCCTTCCACGCCGATATTCAAACCCGGCAGTAGACACAACCAAAGATCGCCGCCGATCTGTCCGCCGGGCATCGAGTTTTCCGTGTCCAGGTTGTAGTGGCCGGAACCTGCCGGAAGCTGTTTCTTATTCAGGGACAGCCATTCGAGGCGTTCGGTCAAATTGACGTACCGGGCACCGAAGAGCCACGAACCTTGCAACAGGCAGCTTGACCCCTGCCACCGACGCCGATAATTCAACTCGAAGCTATTTAGCGCGTTGGAGTACTCCATCTGGTGCAGATACGCGTAGTCAAACTGTTGCAACCCAGTGGTATTATTTTGATTGAAGTTGCTGAACACGGACATCAAGTTATCAGCGCCGTCAGCGCTGGCGAGTCGGTGGAACTGGAACAAACCGAGGTAGGTGAACTCCAGATCGCTGCCGGGTCCGACCTGCTTGGCGCCCGTCACGCGGAAGCCTGGCATCTCGGTCGGATCGAGGGCATCCGAGGTGATCCGGTTCGCCCCGGCCGCGCTATTTTCCTTGGAAAAAACTCGGAAGGGCGAAGCATACCGGCGCAGGCCCAAGTACAGGCCTTCCGCTTCGATATCGAACCAGTGAGTTGTGCATTGACCCGTTTCGCTGTACGGAGCCAGCAGCGCGAGTGGGTTTCCCAGATAGCGTCTCCCCGACCCGTGGGGGCAATTTGATTCCTCCCCGTAGTCGTCGCCCATCTCGCCGCCGACCATCCCCGCAGTGAGTTCTCCGCCCGGGGCACCGACCGCATCCCGGTACACACCTGGCGCGACTTCGACGTACGGCGGAGGTGCGTAGCCCGCCTGAGCAACGCCGTTCCAGCCAGGTCCATACGCCCCGTATCCCGGCATTTGGGAAGGATTCCACATCATTTGCGGCTGTCCAACGCCCCCTGGACTCACGCTTCCTGGCTGCGGCATCCCGGCCCCAGGAAGATACGCTTGCTGTGCAAACGTCGCTGCGGGCCCCAATGAGATCGCTGCGAACAAGGTCGAGATTGTGGACAGCGTGGTCAGCCACCAAGCCCTTCGGCTAGTCATGGGACGTCTCTCCGCGGCTGGAAATGTGTTTACGCAATCTGCCTCGACGCCCGTTCGGCGTCTACAGTTGCTCCTGAACTTGGCACGCACCATCGGCGCCGCTACAACAGCGGCGGCGAGATCCAAGTTCGCTCGACACACACTATCGGTTCGTAATAACAGCTAGAATCACTACTTCCGGTACTAGCGGAAGAGTTGCCTTAGATTTCCAAGACGCGCAAGATGCCGCATCTTATCTAGCCGTTTGCATGGTCCCAGATGTCTTCTCGTTCCGACGCTCTGCGTCGGAACGCAAGCCCCGGACGTTCTGCGTCCTTGGGCAGACGACGCGGAGCGTCGAAACGTTTGCGTTCCCACGCGGAGAGCACGCGGAGAGGCTGTGAAAAAATCGTAGGGTGGGCCAAGTACTCGCGGCCCACCATCGAAAGCAAGCAGTCCAGCAGTGGGTGACCGATCGCCACGCCGAAATGTGGGCCAAGTACTCGCGGCCCACCGTCGAAAACAAGGCCATCTTCTTAGAATAGGTGGGCCGCGAGTACTTGGCCCGTCCTACCGTGAATCGTATTCGCACATTCTTTCACAGCCTCGAAGCGTGGGAACGAGAGAAAGTCCAGGGCTGGAATTGGTCGCGCCAGCCTATTTCTGGAAGAACAGAAAATAGGAGTTACGGGCGACCACGCCGCGTCGGTCGGCGGCGACCCCGGACAGAACCATGCGCAAATCGCGAAGGATGGTCGGGCTATCACCGTAGTAGGAGTGGCCCAAGAGACTCCTGTCGACACCGCTGGCATCCAGCACTTCGATCTTCGGGTGTTCGGGAAAGACCGAGAGATTCTTGCCACCTTCGCCGAGGCGGACGTAGTGATGTGCCTTTTTCGAGGCCAACAGCGCGACGTCCTCGGACGAGGCGTAGATCGAAATCCGCTCGGCAGCGTTGACGATCCGCGGTGCAATTTGTTGGCGAAAGATGGCCGCATCGATGTCCGGTGCGGCGAGGATGATCTGGTTGTAACGCGGCGACTTCCCGCTTCGCGTTTGCCCCAACTCGCTCAGGGCATCACTCAGCACGCGAGTGCCCATGCTATGCGCAATCAGATGGACTCTCTGGGCACCGGTTTCCTGCAGGTATTGCGTCAGGAACTCGACCAGGTGCGGGCGAGTCCAGACGGCATTCCCCTCGCACTCCACGTAATTCTTCGGCGCTGGCCAAGTGTACATCACTGCCGCGCCGTCGAAGCCGAGGTCATATTTCATCTGCGCCGTGCGACGGGCCGCTTCGGCGAACTCGACGTTGAAGCCGTGGACAAACAAGAACGCGGACTGGGTGGCCGATTGGCGAATGTCTTCCCGCAGCAAGTTTACGAAGGCCCGGCCAGCTAACGGCCGGACCGCTAGCAACGTCACGTGCCGAGCCGGATTCTGCGTAAACTCCAGCTTCCAAATCGCGGGGCGTTCAATTTCACCAGGGTCATGCTTGTAGGGCACGCTAACGTCGCACTGACCGCACTCGAAAGGGGTCAATGTCGTGCCGGTTCCTCGTTCCGAGCCGTAGCAATCATCCGGCGTGTCTCCGGCTCGCTGGCGGTCAGTAGCGTACAGAATTCGCACTCGCGTGAATCCCTTCTCGATCTGCCCGGGCGGCGATGCGGTCTCCCAGGCCTTCAGCGTCGGCGGCAGCTCATCCGCAGGCGGGCCGTGCGAAGTCACTTCCGCCGGTGGATTCGGCGGTGGCACAGTCGGGTCCGCGACCCTCGTGGATCTGGGGGGGGCACTCCCGGCAGGTGACGGCCAAGAAGGGTCTGCCGGGAACTCAGCCGGGACGGTTTCCGGCTCCGATTTGGACTCCGCGGTGGCGTCCCCTGTCGGCTCTGGCCTGACCGCGGCGGCGCGTTTCATGTCCTGAGGGGCCTGGCCTGAACATCCCACGACCGCTAACCATGCGGCCAGTGCCAGAGCGGGCTTTCGATCCATCGTCCCACCTCCCGGTTCTGCGTGCTAGTGAGTTAGAACAGCTTCAACTGTGGCTCCTCGGCCTTCGACCCATGGGCCAGCAATTGTTCCAATTCTCCTTCTCCCTCCTGATCGTCGACGATCAGGACATTGTCCCCAAAATCGTCCGCTGCTTCAAGTTTGCGGCCGCGCTCGTCCAGTTTGACATCGGCCTCGGCGGTCTTGCGTTTGGCGACCCGCAGGAGCTGCTCGTACAGCCGCTCACGATCCGTACCATTGATGTCGCCGACCGCACGGGCGACTTCAGCCAGATACCGCAAGAAAACCGAACGCCTTTCGCCTTCTTGTTTGACTCGCTGGCGGCGGCGCAAGTACATCCCCAAATTGCGTCCGACGGTCTGCAGCGCCAGACGCAATTCCCGTTGGATATCCGGATAGGCGGCGATCGCCTCCTTCGATTCGCTGGTGAACGGCACCCAGACGCTGGCGATGTGGACCAGCACGGTCACCGGGCCGGTCGGCAGGGCGTTCCGGGATTGGCTGAGTCCGTAGGGACGCCAGTTGGTATTGATCACCGCATCCGTGATCGCACAATCGCGGAGCTTGAACTGCAGCGGCACGCGATTGGCGTAGCGCAACACCTGCATCACTTGGCCCTCGGAGACGTTGACGTTGCGCATCGCCTCGTGCAACTGTCGGATCTCGGTCGGCTTCAATTTCGCAGGGGACTGCCGCGTACCGAAACTGGTCTCGCCCAAGATGCGATCCACCGCGCCGCCCCCCAGACCATCGAAGGTATTCATAATGAACTGACGCAGCGTGCGGGCATCGCTCTCGTGGATCAACTGGGTCAACAGTTCCAACGAGACCTTCTGCACCGCGTTGGCGGCGCCGTAGGCCAAGCCGACTTCAATCTGAAAGGGGTTGCCGCGATAGACGGCTGGCGGTCGGGTCGCTGCGCAGTAGAACTCCCCAGGCACGACTTGCCGCAGGCCCTTCAGCAGTAGCCCTTCGCCGATGGGAGAGATACAGTCGGTCGACGGGGCCTTGATCTTGGTCTTCTGGAAGGCCTGATACAGGGCGTCCGCCTCCTGGCGGCCGATGCGTTTGGGTGAGAGGCGCGTCCCGACACTGGCCGCCTCACATAACTGCCTCGCCACGGCCGGGCTGACTCGGGAAAACGAACTCGCCAGGAACTGGGACAACGTCGGGGCCTTGGTGTCCTTCAGCATCGTGACCAGCTGCCCCAATTCGATCCCGTAGGGATGCGGCAGGATTTCTTTCGGCTCAGCAGGCAGACTGGTCGTGGAGCGGCGGTAGGCAACCGAACCGCCTTCGGGATCGATATAATGCAAGGTCACGTGGGGGTTGGCGATGGCCGTCTGCTGCAGGTAGTCGTCCACGCTGCCGCGACCGCGATGGAAGCGGCCTTCCAGTTCGATCGTCACCCGCGTGCCGCTGGTGACTGGTTTCGGCGACTGTCCTGCCTCCGGGTCATAATCCGCCACCCACTCGATGCCGTGCTCCTCAATGTACCGGCGGCCCGCATCGTTTGGCGGGATGTCGACACCTTCCCCTTTGCCGTTCAAAATCTCGGGATAATTCTTTTTCGTGTCGATCTGGATTTCGTAATAGTGCGCCGGTTTTCGCACCGACAAACGCGAAATAATCTTCACCGGCTTCCCCGTGGTCAGCATCCCGTACATGCCGGCGGCGCTGATGCCGATTCCCTGTTGGCCGCGGCTCATCCGCAGGCGATGGAACTTGGAGCCGTACAACAACTTGCCGAAAATCAGTGGGATCTGCTTCTTCACGATTCCGGGGCCGTTGTCCTGCACGCCGATCTTGTAGCGATTCTCGCCCATCTCCTGGATGTGGACCCAAATCTCCGGCACGATCCCGGCCTCTTCGCAGGCGTCGAGCGAGTTGTCGACCGCTTCTTTGACGGTGGTCAGTAACGCCTTACGCGGATTGTCGAAACCCAGCAGATGCCGGTTCTTGGCGAAAAATTCGCTGACGGAGATATCGCGTTGCTTGGCGGCCATGGACTCGGCGGTCGCACGGCGGCGCGGCGTCCCGTTGTCTTCGGATGCCGCGTCAAGGGTGGCAGCTGTGTCGTTCGCAGCGGTGTCGTTCGCAGTGCTGTCGTTCGCAGTGGTCAGCAAGGATGCACTCCTGTACCGGGAAAGGGCAGACCCACCGCGTGCCGCCATGCGCCGGGGCCGCGGTGGCAGCAGGTCTGGCTGTCAAATTATGCGGATTATAACGATCTCAACGACTTCTTCACACCCAAGTTGCGCTGTTTAACTTGGATGTTAGGGACAATTGGTACGTCCGGAAAACAAAGATTTAGCCGTAAGGGCGGCAGGAACCGACTAACTTTGTAGCGATACTGTGGCCTGACACAAGGAGAGACTCGATGATCTGCAGACTGTTACGACTGGCGACCGTAGTCGCCGTTTTCGGCGTTGCTTACGGGTGCAGCACATGGTCCGAGGGCCAGGAACTGGGCGACTACGGCACCGCCTCCGGAAGCGTTATTCAGGCGGGTGCACTCGCCGGCAATGGGGGCCGTCCTTGGGAATACGGCAAGCCTGACCTGTTTTACAACTTCTACGTGCCCAACAATAGCGGCGGCGTTCCGGCGCCGTTGTACGTAGCTCCGTATCCCGTGCCGCAAGTCGTGGGGCAGTCCTACTACACCTACCAGCCGTTGATGCCGCACGAGTTCATGTATCCGCACACCCGTACGTACCACAAGTACTACGATAGTGGTCGCGGGCTCGATCGCACCAAGGTGGTCTGGTATTCGAATCCCGTGGCCACCGCCATCAAGGACATTCGGTGCGCCATCAAGATCCCGCGCTAGTTGCGACGCGGCCGCCGGCCTGCCCGCCTCAGATATCCCGCCCGTCCCCACCTTCGTCAGGAATACTCCGATGACCAGAACGTCCTCAACGCTCCTACGCTTTGTTTCTTTGCTCGTGTTGGGAACATGCGGCCGCAGTTTGGCCGCCGAAGACGGTTCTCCCCAACTGTTGGAGCAACCGTCGATCAACGGGAACGCCACCTGTCCCTGCGGTTGCCACCAAGCAACGGCACCCTGCGGTTGCCCCAGCGGTATGTGTGGCGACGCACACGCAGGTCGCCTGCACCGCGGCCAGCTGCTGGTTGACCCCTGGGCGCGCGCCGACCGGATGGCGGCCAACAACGCAGCCGCCATGTCCTGGCACGCGGGCTACTACAACACTCAATACGGAGCGCCGGTAGCCCTGGTCGTACCTCCTACAGCGCGCATGTCGACCCGTTCGGGTTGGGGCGTGTCCCAGTCCACGATGTCGCCGATTTATCCGCAGTTCAAGCGTCCCTATCCAGGGCCGGTGATGGTCGATGCAGCCACCGGGCAGGGGCCGAGTCCGCTGCAGCCCACCCCGCGGTGGCCCAGCCACACGGATCAGTTCGGCGTCTACTACGTCCGTGGCCCGTGGTAATCAGCGCGTCAGTACGGCTGATTGCTGGGCCGGAAGAACGGGAAAAACATGGGCCCAAACTCGTCTGACGTTGGCTGGGCTAATGCTTGTCAACCGCTGTGCGGCAATGGAAGTCGGTGCTATGATGCCAGGTAGACACGTCGCTTGGACGGAGAACGCGACAACTTGTTACCACGGGGAGGAGTTCCGATGATCGAGAAACAACTGTCGATATTCCTGGAGAATAAGCCTGGAGTCCTGGCCGAGGTCGCCAAGACGTTGGCTGACCATGGAGTCAATATCCGCGGCCTGTCGGTTTCGGATACGGTCGATCATGCGGTGGTGCGGATCATCGTGACCGATCCGCAGAAGGCGATTCACATCCTCGGCGAGCACGGTCTGCTGGTGGTGGAGACCGACGTCCTGGCCGTCAAACTGGCGGACCAGCCCGGCAGGCTGGCCGAACTGGCGACCCAGTTGGCACGCGCCAAGGTGAACATCGAATATGCCTACGGCAGCTCCGACGATACTCAGGCGACGGTCTTCTTCCGCGTGTCGGATGTAAAGAGGGCGGTGCAGATCCTGACGCCCAAGACGGCGAAGAAGAAAGCCGGACGATAGAACGCGGTACGCACTCGACTGATTACGTTCTGGGTTGCCAAGGGCATGGGGCGGCGTTGGGTGAGCCGTTCGACGAAGTCTTGTAACGCCTTGTCGCGCTGCTTGATCTTCTTCTTCCTGACGGCTGGCGACTTGGATGCCGCAATCTCGGTTGCCGTTTGTCGCACTCGAATTGGGCTTCTTCCCACTCGCGTCGCAAGGGCTGCATGACGACCGGCTTTACGAGCATCTCGATGTCTTCTCGGCTGGTGTAGTGGACGCCAATCTGGGAGCGTTTTGCCGGGTCGAGGGTGCGCTCAAACAACGTGCCGAAAATGGACGGTGCTACCGCGCTCCAATCGAAACCGGCTAACGTGCCCAGCGTTTCGATTTCCGTTGCCCTCAGTTCAATGGCCTTGGCATCATAGTGCCCCGGTGACGTGGTTCGTGGTGCGGCCTTATACTGCACACAAATCAGAGTACACGTGCGCGGCGTCGTAGGTGCCGCAGGGTGACCTGTTTGACCCGACCGAAAGGAACGCGAGACAGCTCATGGCCGTTACCCGCAAGAGACACGCGATCGAACACCTGCTCCAGCAGCGGGTTTTGGTGCTTGACGGCGCTATGGGTACTATGGTGCAGTCCCTGGGCCTGACCGAGTCCGACGTGCGGGGCGAGCGATTCACGCAGCACCCGAAGTCGCTCCGCAACTTCATCGATCTGCTCTGCCTGACACAACCTGCGGCGATCATCGAGATCCACCGCCAATACCTGGAGGCCGG
>JAPLNJ010001182.1 GCA_026692885.1 Planctomycetota bacterium
CCAACGCCGGTGGTTCCTCCGAGCGTCTGCTCACTCCCGACCTCGGCGCCTGCTATCGGCCCTTGTTCAATCGTGCAGGCAATCGAGTGTTCTTCCTCCGGGAAGAATGGCCCGACGGCCCAACCGGTACGCCCAAATTCAGCCTCTGGGAAGTCGCAAGTGACGGCACCTCCATCCGGCAGCTAGCGGATTGCCACTTATTTGATAATCCCCTTGGGTGGAAGGCGAAAAACCCACCCCAACCGTTGCGGCAGCCGCCCACGCCGGAGTGAATCGTGAGTCTGGGTGTGGCATGCCGCCGACGGTTCGGCGGTCGCGGCACGGCTTCCCGGATATGGCAGCCCCTCGTCGGGTGGTACAATGCAGCGAGTGGCCGGGCAGGTCCGGCCGCGTGCCGGTCCGCCCCGCTCCGCTTCCGGGCGTTTTGAAGTGGAAGGGGCATGGGCCGCCGGTCTCGTGATTCCCTGGCGATCACTCGATGAATACCACCTCCTCACAGCCCACCCCGAAGCCCCGCCGCCGCTGGATGCGGCTCCGCCCGCGGACGCTGATGGTGTTCGTGCTCACGACCAGTGTGCCGCTGGGCTGGTTCGGCATGAAGGTGAAGCAGGCGAGGCAGGAAGAGGCGACGGTTGAGTCCGTCGAGGCCGTAACCTGGGGAACCGTGATCGTGACCTACGACTACGAAGCGGACTGCAAAGTGGGTCCGTATGTCTTCCGACTCACGAACCCACAACCGCCGGGGCCCCATTGGCTGCGCAACCTGCTGGGAGACCACTGGTTCATGCATGTCGTAGAGGTGAACCTCGCCAACATGGAGTTCACGGACGCTGGCCTGGAACATCTCAAGGGCATGACTCACCTCAAATGGCTGGTGCTGCGCGGAACCCAGGTCACCGACGCCGGGCTGGCGCATCTCCGGGGACTGACGCGACTGGAACAGTTGGACCTCGGCGGCACGCAGGTCACCGACACCGGGATGCTACATCTTCGGAGACTGACACAACTTCGGCGTCTGGGCCTCAGCGAGACTCAGGTTACCGACGTCGGGCTGACGCAGCTACAGGGACTGACGCAGCTCCAACTGCTGGGGCTCAGCAGTACCCCGGTTACCGACGCCGAACTGGAGCATCTCCAGGGACTGAAGAAACTGGATAGCCTGTCTCTCGGCAACACCCTAGACTTCATCGACTACTTCAACCTCACGTTTGCCCAACCGTTCCGCTGGACCTACACCGGCCGTCCGGTGGCCGCCACGACCGTAAAACGGCACCACTTGGAAGGAAAAATGGGTAACCAATCGAGAAGCTGGGGGGAACTCCGGTGGTGGTGGCCTGACAATTGTGATTTGCGGCACTAGTTTCCTGGCGTTGCTGCTACGCAAGGAACTGCAAGACCGATTGGAGGCGCAAGGCGAGAAACTGGAATGGGCGGAGATGCTTCGTGATCTGGCGGCGTTGCAGTACACCGAGGTGGAGAGTCAGGGAAAGCGGTTCCTGCTGCGTAGCGACCTGGAGGGGACGAGCCCCGGAGTACCGGGGCGAGGGAGTTATTTTTCGGCCGCGCCTGACCGCTTCGGCTTGCCGGCGGGCCGGGACGGTTGCCCGTCCGCGCCGGGCGGGGGCTGCTCGTTGGCGAACTCGTCGTTGTCGCGCACTTCTTGCTTCAGACGGTAGAGTTCGGTCTTGAGCTTCGCCACCGTCTCGGCGTGGGCGGGATTGTCGTACAAGTTGTGCAATTCCTGCGGATCCTGGAGTAGGTCGTAGCACTCCCACTGATCTTTCTTCCAGAAGTAAATCAGCTTGTGCGTCTCGGTGCGGACGCCGTAGTGGGCCCGCGTGTTGTGGTCGCCCGGATCGTGGTAGTAGCGGTAATACATGCTCGTCCGCCAATCCGCCGGACGCTCACCACGGAGCAGTGGCACCAGACTGCGGCCCTGCATGTCGGCGGGCACGGCCAAGCCGGCCAGTTCCATGAACGTGGGCGCGAAATCGATGTTCAACGCCAAGGCGGTCTGGGCCGTACCGGCTTTCGTCACACCGGGCCAGCGGACCAGGAACGGCATCTTCAGGGATTCCTCGTACATGAACCGCTTGTCGTACCAGCCGTGATCGCCGAGGAAGAAGCCCTGATCGCTGGTGTAGACGACCACCGTGTTGTCGCGCAAACCGTTGGCGTCCAGGAAGTCGAGCAGTCGGCCCACGTTGTCGTCGATGGAGGCGATGCAGCGCAGGTAATCCTTGATGTAGCGTTGGTACTTCCACCGAAATAGTTTCTCGCCGGTCAGGGTCGTCTTCTGGCCGTTGATCTCGATCGCGACTTCGGTCGGCTTCATGCCGTACCAGCGGTTCAACTCCGGCCCCTTAAGCTCCACAGGCGGCGGCAGCTTCAGATCGCGGTTGGTCAGATCCTGCGCGATGGTCATGGCGGCTTCGCGCGCGGCGTCGGTGCGAGTCGCGTAATCGTCGCGCAGGGTCAGCGGCTCTGGGATGTCGCCGTCGTCGTACAGTCGGGCGTGTTTGGCATCCGGCTCCCACGGGCGGTGCGGCGCCTTGTGATGGCACATCAGGAAGAACGGCTTGTCCTTCGGCCGCTGCTGGATGAACGCGATGGACAGGTCGGTGATCACATCGGTCACGTAGCCTTGGATGGTCTGGCGGCCGGTGGCAGCGAGGAAGGCCGGGTCGTGATAGACGCCCTGGCCCGGCAAGATCTTCCAGTAATCGAAGCCCGTCGGCTCGCTGCCCAAGTGCCACTTGCCGATCATGCCCGTGGTGTAGCCGGCCGCCTGTAAGTGTTTGGCGACCGTAGGCTGCGAACCATCGAAGCGATTGAACACGGGTACGCCGTTGAGGTGGCTATACTTGCCGGTCAGGATCGTAGCACGGCTGGGCGTGCAGATGGAATTCGTGCAGAAGACACGATCAAATCGCAGACCTTCCTTCGCGAGCCGGTCGATGTTTGGCGTCTGATTGATCCGGCCGGAATAGGCGCTGATGGCATGTGCGGCGTGATCGTCCGACATGATGTAGACCAGGTTCAGCCGTGGCGGCACGTCGGCAGCCGTGGCGGTCAGCATCACCAACGAGGTCAACAGAACGGCGGCCAGGACGAGGGTAGCTTTCATGGATGTTCCTTTCGTAGCTTGGCAGACAGGCGGAGGTCAGGCTTTCCAGCCTCACGGACACAGCGCGGCCAGCGACCACACCGGATCCATTTCTCAAGGCTGAGCCAACGCTCCCACCAGAGTACACGATTCCAGAATTCCAAGCACCTACCCAGCGCGACCCAAAACAAGCGAAGACCCCTGTGGAGTGCGGTGACCTGTCACCGCTTTTCAAAACGCCTGGAACACTCTTGACGCGTGGCAGATCCTCTGATCCCGATCCGCTGCCGAAGCGAGGCCGTTGCGTCATCGAAGCGTAAAGGAAAAGCGAAGCGTAAAGGAAAGCGGTGACAAGTCACCGCACTCCAAGACGTTCCGTCACGACGCGATGCGCAGGGGGCCTTTGGGCGTGCGGAGATGGAAGAGGCCGAAGACCTCGTCTTGCGTGAGACCGACGTTGACGGCCGCCCCGCCATGTTGCGAGAAAACACTGTCGAACAACTCGCGTTTTTCCTCGAGCACTTGGTTAATCCGTTCCTCGATGGTGCTCAAAGTCAGCATGCGGGTGACCGTGACCGAGCCCTTCACGCCCAGACGGTGCGCGCGGTTGATGGCCTGATCCTCGACCGCCGGATTCCACCACCGGTCGAATAGAAACACGTACCGGCAGAATTGCAAGTTCAGCCCAACGCTGCCCGCCCCGTAGCTCATCAGGATCACGTGTTTGCTCGGATCGTTGCGAAATTGCTCGATCACCTGTTCGCGCTGCCGCGAAGGCACTTTGCCGTGATACTCGGTCGTCCCAAATCGCCGCAAGTGCACGCGCAGTTTCTCCAGCGTTTGGACCCACTGGCTGAAAATGATCGCCTTTTGGCCGCTGGCCGTGACTTCTTCCAGATCGGCCTCCAGACGTTCCAGCTTGCAGCTGGCTCCGGTCACCGGATCGAAGTTACAGATTTGTTTCAGTCGCAGCACCAGTTCGAACACGTGTTGAATGGTGATTCCCTCGCCTAGGCCTTCCAGACGGAGGATGCCTTCCTCTTCAGCGGTTTGGTAGGTGTCGCGTTGCTCCGGCGTCAGGTCCAGCTCGGCGTCGCGGAACAGCTTGGGCGGCATGTCGGACATGACCATGTCTTTCGTCCGCCGCAAGATGTAGTCACGGGTCGCGGTGGCCATGTGCCGGGGCTTCATGCCGCACGAGAGATAGCCCGGGGACAGGAAATCGAAAATGCCCACCAGATCGTCTGGGCTGTTCTCGATCGGCGTGCCGGTCACCGCCCAGTTGCGCGTGCGGGAGATGGAACGTACGATCTGGCTCGTGGTACTGGAACGATTCTTGATCCGTTGCGCTTCGTCCAGAACGACCAGGTCGAAGTGCAGGCCGGGTTCCGTGATCACATCCCGATCTCGCATCAGCAACTCGTAGTTGGCGATTTTTACGGCCGCCTGCGGCTGCTGCCACTGCCAATGTCGGCGGGCCGGGTCGCCTTCGATGATGGCCAACGGAATCTCGGGCGCCCACAGCGAGAACTCGCGGCGCCAGTTCGAGACCAAGGGTTTGGGACACACCAGGAGCACGTTGCGAACCTCGCCGGAGTACAACAACAGGCGGATCGCGGTAATGGCCTGCATCGTTTTTCCCAGGCCCATTTCGTCGGCCAGAATCGCGGCATGGCGGGGATACAGGAACGCGATTCCGGAAAATTGGTAAGGAAATGGCTCAAACGGGAATTCCACCGACGTCGCTGAGAGCACCGACTCTAGAGACGGTTGCAGGACGTAGTACAGCCGATCTTCGAGTTTGATGATGTCGCCGGGCGGCGCGATGCGGGTTAGGCTTTTTTTCGGTTGTACCGCAGCGGGGGTGGGTCGGGCGGGCGCCGGGTTGGGCTTTTTCGAGAACGCCAGGCCCCAGCTGGGCGCCTCGGGGAAGGTGAAGCCAAACGTCTTGATCAGGGGCGGACGGAGTCGGACGGGGACCACCTGGGGCGTGTCCATCTCCATCACCGCGCGGCGCGTCACAATGGGCTGTGAGCGTCCCAAGCCTGCCCCCAATCCCGTGGGAAATACATCAGCCGGCACGTGGAGTTCGACGCCACAGACGGCAGGGCGTTGCGACTCATTCATCGGCGGCCTCCCCCCCAGACGTTCTTGCGACCTGGGCACTATGCTAGCGAAGCGTTCGGGCTAGGCCGCCTGCTTGGCGCTGCGGCGGGCCTCGTCGATCGCATCGCGGATCCGCTGGAACGGCTCTCGCACGTCGAACTCCGCAACGTAGGGCTGCCACTGCGAGACGACCTTTTCGGCATCTTGGCAATGCGTCTGCGACACCGCGAAGTGCTGTTCGCCTACCGAGAACAAGTGCACCCGATAGGCGAACGCGAGGGGCACAACCGGATCGCCCGCGACCAGCATTGCGGCGCTGTCTGGTCTCCGGGCACGTTCCATCTGAGTCGCTTGCTCGCTGCTTAGGACCAGTACGACGGGGCTGGGAACGTACTCGCGAACCGCCAGTGCCGGTTCGACGTCGGTAAATACCAACAACGGCTTCGTCTTGGCTTTCTCCAGCAGTGTTTGTCCGATCTGATCACCGTACAGGTACGGCTTGAGTGTGGGGCCGTACAAAATCTCCTGAGCGCGATTCGGGCGGACCGGTGCGGTACAGTAGAACTCCAGCGGCCGTCCTGCCAGATTCAGCAACAGGTAGCCGCCAAACAGGCCTTGCCCTTCGTGTTCGCACACGGTCAGGAAGCCGATCGATGCGGAGGACGTGGAACCAGTCGCGGCCATCGCAGGGCGTACTCGTTTCTGGCTAAATCGCGCAGATTGCAGCATGAGGCTGCGTCGTGGATGTGACGCTGCTAGCGCACCGTTCGCGCTCGTTCGCGAAGGAACGTGCTCGCAGCGACTGACAATCCATCGGGTCCGGCCGGCCCGCGACTTTAGCGTCTGAATGGCTCCGCCCCGTTTTCGCCCGTCCGCTAGCAACGCTGGCAAACCGGAAAAGCCGCCGGTGTCTCGACAATCCACGCGGAGGCGGTCTATACTGAGCACACAGGATTTCTTCGCAGCGGAAGCTCGTGTCGCCTCCTGTTGGGCCCGCCAGCAGCAGCCGAAGTTTCCACGGGACCGCGTCGGATGATGATCGCCGTCGGACGCTCGCGGCAGAAGGGGAAGCCGGAATTATGGCACCTAATCCACAACAATTTCCTCCTATGTTCCACATCGACGTCACCGCAGAGCCAACGGCCGCGGAGTCGGAGTTGACCAACGACAAACAGGACATCATGATCGTGCTGCTGCGCCAACTGGTAATTGGCCAGGAGCGGCAGAGTAAACTGCTGGGGGAGTTGATCTTGCAAGTAAATTCCGTGCAGCGGCAGCGGGTGGCCGAATTGGGGCAGTGGAAGGCGGCCAACCCGGGCTTGGCACGAAAGTGCAAGGTCGCGGCCGAGACGCTCGGTCGCGTGCAGAACGAGTTCTTACACCAACTCACGGCCGAGGTCACCGACAACGAGGAAAACCTGCTGGACGGCGAGTTCGTGTTGAATGAATTCGTCGACCGTTTCGGGCCGCGTTTGGCATAACGGTTGCTCGCGCCGGTTCCCGTGGATTGTTCTGCCGCGCCACGGCCTGCCGGTAACTCAACTCGGCGGATCTGCCCTGCGTCTTTGAAGTTGCGCGTTTCGACGGGAAGTAGCCGAAATCGCCAGGTTTCGGGCGGAAGCGGGGCAACGGCCGCACCACGAAACGGCCAGAATTCTGGTGAATTCTGCTGCGCCCAACTTCCAAAATCGGCGTCTGGGGTGGAAGGGGATGGGTTTTCCCGAGCGGAGTTGACCTGCACCGAACTCGATCCTAGGGTTAAGCGGACGCGATTCTGGCCATGCGCCCAACTATCGTTACTCCCCCCCTAGCGATTGGTATCATGTTGTATCCACCTACCACGAGTCCGGCGGCAACTTTCGGGACAGCCTGGGAGACGCCGCTCCCGCGCGTCTCCGAGATGGTTCCGGGTGAGTCTGCGAGCAGCCCGGCCTTGCACGAGGTGTTCGTGCCACAGGAACCGGCCACCCTGCGCGACAGCGGGATGACCGACAGTGAGGTCGAGGCGCTGGTTCTGAAGCTTCTGTTAGCGCGGGGAGACCGTGTCGGACGTGAAATTGCCGATCATATCCGCCTGCCATTCGTCTTGGTCGCTCCGCTGCTGCAGCAGATGAAGGCAGATCAATTGGTGGGCTATCGAGCCGCGGCGGCGATGAACGACTATCTGTACCAACTTACCGAACAGGGACGCGAACGCGCGCGGCGATTCGTCGAGCACTGCCTCTATTACGGTGCGGCACCGGTGCCGCTCGAACAGTATGTGGCCAGTGTCCAAGCCCAATCTCTGAGGCAGCAGCACCTGACGAAGGAAGATCTGGAACGGGCTTTTGCGGACTTGCTGATCTCGCCCCAGATGTTGTCCCGACTGGGGCCGGCGCTCACCTCCGCGCGTGGGATGTTCCTCTTTGGCTGTCCGGGAAACGGCAAGACGAGTATTGCGGAACGGGTCTCGCGGGCCTATGGCGAACACATCTGGATCCCGCGGGCGTTAGGCATCGACGGCGAAATCCTGCGGTTGTTCGATCCCGTGATTCACGAGGAGGCCCCGACGCCCAGGTCCGAAAGAGTGTACGACCCTTCTCGCATCGACAAACGCTGGGTGCGAATCAAACGCCCCACGATCGTCGCTGGCGGCGAGTTGACGATGAACAGCTTGGAGGTCACGTTCAATGCGTCGACCGGCATCTGTGAATCGCCGCTGCAACTCAAGAGCAACTGTGGGACGCTGGTCATTGACGACTTCGGCCGGCAGCGAATCAGTATCGACGAGTTGATGAACCGCTGGATCGTGCCACTGGAAAAACGCTACGATTTCTTGAATCTGCCCAAAGGCAAGAAGGTGCAGGTACCTTTCGAGCAGTTGATTGTGTTCTCCACGAACCTGGAGCCGCGCGATCTGGTGGACGAATCGTTCCTCCGGCGGATTCCCTACAAGATTGAAGTTGAGGATCCCCGAGAGGACGAGTTTCGGTTGCTGCTGAAGCGAACCTGCACGGCGCTGCACGTGACCTATCGGCAGGAGGCCGTCGAGCATCTGATCAGCCGCCATTACCAGGCCACGCAACGGCCCTTTCGCTATTGCCACGTTCGCGATCTGCTGCTGCAGGTATGCGACTACTGCACGTACCACCGGCTGCCGCTAGAGATCACCCCGCAGCATTTCGATTGCGCGGTGGAGAACTACTTCTCGGTGATGTAGAGCGGTTTCTCGACGGCCAGTTACGGTCCATTCCCCGTCCCGGGCCCGAACCCCAGACGCAGTTGCGGATCCACCCGTTGGGCGTCGGGATTCAACTCTTTGTACAGCAAGCTCGGCTGGATATCCCGATTGTGCTGGTACTTGTCGCTGGCGTACCCGCGGTACTCTCCGGCGATCTGATGGTAAAAGATCTGGCAGATGGCGACGTGGGGATAGATGCGCACCGGTTGCACCGCGAACATCTCCAGCGTCCAGTAGCCACAGAACCCGACATCGCCGAACCCTGCGGTCACGTGCACGAACAGCCCCAGGCGACCGATGGACGAGCGGCCTTCGATCATTGGCACCAAGTCGTAGGTTTCCGTACGTTCCACGGTTCGCCCCAGGTAGAGTTGGTTAGGATTCAGCACCAGGCCTGCCTGGGGAATCGTCAGCCGCCGCGTGCGATTGGGTTGCCGCATGTCGAGCACCACTTCCTCGTAGGTCAGCAACTCGTCATGCAGCGTCAGATTGTAACTGTTCGGGTTCAGTTGGGCTTCTCGGAACGGATCGATGACAATCTGCTGGCCCAGATTCTTGCGGATCTCTTCGCCGGAAAGGATCATGCGTGTGTCCTCGTTCGCGGAGTCGCTCTGGAAACTGGGGGAACTGTCCAGTCTTCCGTCCCTCGCCACGTCACCCCGGATTAGTCATACTCCTGTAGGCCGGAACAAGCAACCGGAAGCACTGCCGGAACTTTGGTCGCTTCCGGCGTGTGGCGTCTGCACCAAGCGAGTTCTTCCTGTGAGCGTCGGTTGCGCCGTTCCGGCATGGCCTTGCGCGACCTCGTTCCGGCCTACATGACTAATCCGGGGTCACATGGCAATTGTCCCGGACAGGTCACGCGAGTGTCAAGTGACCGCACCCGGGCAAGCTTGACTTTATCCTGCGTCATCCCTAAATTTATCACAGTCGCGATCGGTAAGGACAACCGCCTTAGTGAAGGGTATCCGTGGCACACGCAGAGTACGACCCTCGCTACCTGGAAGGGATCCGGTGTTTCGATAACCGCGAATTCTTCGAGGCTCACGAAGTGTGGGAAGATTTGTGGCGCGATGAGCAGGGGCCGTCGCGTCGTTATTATCAGGGGTTGATTCAAGTCGCCGTTTGCCTGCATCATTTCGGCAACGGGAATACGCGGGGTGCCCGGAAATTGTATCACAGTAGCCGTGGTTACCTGGAAGCCTATTGCCCCCGATACCTCGGTTTGGACCTTGATCGATTGCTGACTGATTTCGAGCAGTGTTGCGCGGAACTCGTGCGTAGTCCCGATGATTTTCCGCAAGGAACCTTGTCAACCGACCTAATTCCGCGGATTCCCTTCGATCCCCTGTGGGGCGAATGTCCATGACCGCACCCGACGATTTCTCCTTCCGGCCCGCTGAGTTCTCTGGCGTGGTCCGACTGTTTCCGCTGCCGGACTTGGTGCTGTTTCCGCATGTCATGCAGCCGCTGCGTATTTTCGAGCCGCGCTACAGGGAGATGCTCGAGGATGCGCTGGCCGATGATGGCTTGCTCGCCATGACACTCCTCAAACCCGGCTGGGAGGCAGACTACGAAGGGCAGCTGCCAGTCGAGTCGGTGGTCTGCCTGGGGCGGGTGCTGACTCACTGTCGTCTTCCGGAAGGGCACTACAACGTCTTTCTGCTGGGCTTGCAGCGTGCCACGATCACGTGTGAGCTGCCCTTCACGCGGTCGTTTCGACGTGCCAAGGTCCGGCTGCTGCGAGACCGCGCCGCGTATTCCGAAGCGGCAGCACGTCCCGCTCTGCGGCATAAATTACTGGACTTGTTCCAGCGTCTGCTGCCGTCCGACGCGGAATTGCAGGAGGAGTTGGAGCCGTTGCTGCGGAAGAAGCTCTCGCTGGCTGCCCTGACGGATATTGTCGCGTTCACCATGGACTTTGACGTGGGCACAAAACAACAACTGTTGAATATGTGCGATGTCGATCAGCGAGCGAGAATGCTGCTAGCTCACCTGCAAGCCCTGGAGGCTGGTGCAAGCCGCGACTCGAAGCGGTTCATCTTCCCGCCGGAATTCAGTCGCAACTGACCTCTCGCCTCCCATGACTTCGTCCCACTGGACGAGCGCCCCAGGCTGCGACTTTGCCTGTGGGCGAAACTTTGCGGCCACTTCACAGCCGGGTCTTGGCTGGCCCGTGGCACCGCCGTAGGTACAATCGATAATTTAGTTGCTGGGTGGAACTGTCTTCGCCGGTGGGGCGATAACAGTACGATGAGATGTCCTGCTGCGCTAGATTTCTTGCCACCACAGATAGCTTGAGGTGCCACACTCGCCTAAACTGATATAATGCGGGCGTTCAGCGTGGACAACTTTGAACAGTCGGAAACAAGTCAAACCAGGGGGGTATCACCATGGCCAGGAAATCTGCAGTCGCGAGCGTTGCTTGGATGCTCTTCGCGCTGGCCGTCTCAAAGACTTCGGCTCAGGACACTTTGACGGCAGAACTGTACGGTCAGGGCGTGCACGCCTATTACGCCGGCAAATTTGCCCAGGCCCACGAGTCGCTGACGACGGCCGTTGAACAGGGCACGAAGGATCCACGCTGTTACTATTTTCGCGGCTTGGCCTACTCTCGCTTGGGTCGGCCGGATGAGGCCGAAGCTGATTTCAAGAAAGGGGCGGAGTTGGAGGCCAGTGGGGCCACGCCGCAAATCGACGTCGGCCAATCCATGCAGCGCGTGCAGGGCACGCTCCGCCTGGAGTTGGAGAAGTACCGCGCTACAGCCAGACTGGCCACGCGGTTGCGGGAATCCACGCAACGCCGCGATCGCTATGAAGAGTTCAAACGCGACGAGACCACCAAGCTCCGCGAAGTCGCTCCCGCGGCACCAGAAACTGGACCTGGCGTGGGACCGGGTCCTCAGCCCGGTATCGGTGCTCCGCCTGCTGCGACTCCTCCTGCTGCGGCACTGAACGATCCGTTTGCCACACCGGCCAAGCCCGACGCGGGGGCTGATCCACAGCCTGCCATACCCGCTGTGCCTGGAACCGGTGATCAGCCGGGGGGCGGCGGCACCGATCCATTCGCGATGCCTCCTGCGGCGGCCCCAGGTGCAGCTCCTGCAGCTAAAGAAGGTGAGGCTCCCGCCGGAGCCGATCCGTTTGCAGCACCGCCGGCGGCGGGCGATCAACCCGCAGCGCCTGCGGGAAATGATCCGTTCGCGACGCCTCCTGCAGCTGGCCCCGCAGCGAAAGCAGCCGCTCCGGCCGAGGCCGATCCGCTGGGTGCCCCCGCGGCAGGCGATCAACCGGCCGCACCCGCTGGGAATGATCCGTTCGGTGCTCCCGCCCAACCCGCGGCCGGACCTGGTATGGATCCGGCCGCTAAGGAAGCCCCAGCTCCGGCCGACGCTGACCCCATGGGCGCACCAGCCGCGCCTGCCGCTGGCGACCAGCCGGCTGCACCTGCCGGAAATGATCCGTTCGGCGCACCAGCCAAGCCGGCTGTCGCGCCGGATATGGCTCCTGCGGGGGAAGCTCCCGCTGAGGCCGATCCGTTCGGCGCACCAGCCGCGCCTGCGGCAGGTGCGCCAAAGCCGGCCGCTGCTCCTGCGGGCGATGACCCGTTTGGAGCGCCTGCGGCAGGTGCGCCAAAGCCGGCCGCTGCTCCTGCGGGTGATGATCCGTTTGGAGCGCCTGCGGCAGGTGCGCCGAAGCCGGCCGCTGCTCCTGCGGGTGATGACCCGTTTGGAGCGCCTGCGGCAGGCGCGCCGAAGCCGGCCGTTGCTCCTGCGGGTGATGATCCGTTTGGAGCGCCTGCGGCAGGTGCACCGAAGCCGGCCGCTAAGGAAGCTGCTGCCGATCCGTTTGGTGCTCCGGCCGCACCTAACGCCGGCAAGCCGTCGGATGTTCCTGGCGCCAAACCCGCGGCGAAAGGTGGGGCAGCCAAGAAGAACGCGGGGCCGGCGGCTGCGAAAGATGCCAAAACCGTCCCGGACGAGAAACTGAATCCGTTTGCGGATGATCCTATGGAAGAGAAAAAACCGGGAGAGGCTAAGCCGGATGCGCCCGGCGCAAAAGACCCTGCGCCGTAGGATCCCTTCGCCGCACCGTAATGTTCGAAGCGTTTCTCAAATCGCGGCGTCAGCCCGCCTGCCCCGCGATCAGCAATTGCACCCAGTCCGCGGTGGCCAGCTCCAGCGCCGGTTCGACCGAGCGGCGATAATTCAGCGCGTAGTCGTAGCCGGCTCGATCGTAGGTCGTCGTGAAGGCCGCTTGCAAGTCCAATTCCACATCCGGATCCTCCCCGGCCAGCGGAATGGGAATGGTCGGCAGTGGCTGACGCAACGTCCACCCGTAGACGTCCACTTGCGGTAGTCGCTCCTTGCGGCAGACAAACACGTAGTAATCTGCCGGCATCAAAGGTTCCCGTGTGGCTAAGCGTCGCCCGCCGCGCAGGAGATCCAGTTCCACCAGATGGGCCGGCGTGCAGAACACGTTGCTGCGTTTGACCAAGTACTCGCTGCGTCCCTCCCCGGCCGTCTTGTTCCACGGCGACAGCAGTTCGATGACCGTGACGACGTTCTGGGATTCGCGGCTCCGGATCGTCAGAAACGCTTGGCGAAAGCGATTGGGCACGGGTACGGTGTGGACCACGGGCTGGATCGCCACAGCCGCACTACCTGCACTCCGAGAACCAGCCCCCCAGTCGAGGTCGGTATCGACAATTGCACGGTCGGTATCGACAATCGCGAGGTCCGGCTCGATCAAGCGATCCGGGTCGTTATCCTCCCGTGCCAAGTACACGTACTCCTCGACCTCGACCACATACCGCGGCCGTACGCATGGCGTGAGCCGCTCGCTGAGGATTGTGATGAATCGCGTATGGAAATCCCTCCAACGCTGGTTTTCGATGAAAGGATCCATTCCGGGAAAAGGGCTGGGCATCGGCACGACTCCGGGAGTAGCGGGAGGCAACCTACTCCATCGATTCTAACAAGTTGCGGCCGGTTTCCCAGCGTACAGCGAGGACAAATAGGGCCAGGCACGTGACTTGACGCCTGCCTCCTCGGCCTGAGCGAGCGGCAGGAAATGGCCTACCCAGTTCGATGTAGGATGGTCTTCCCAGATTGTCTCGATCGGCCTGGGAAGGCCGACCTACGGGTAGATTTCCTCCTGCCCCGCGCCTTGCCGGTCGGCCCGGGAAGTACTAGAATCACGCTCCAAGAACCAGGATTATTCATGGTGGGTGGGCCAAGGGATCGCAGTAGCTTGGTGGGCATTTGCAAACCGTCCCCGCCGTAATTCACAGTGCGACGATACAACTGCGTTTGGCACAGCGACCGAGGCCCACCAGGAACACGGCTTGCTCGACCCACCCTACCAAGCCGGTGCATCATCCGGGTGCAAGTTTCCCAGAGACTGGCGGCGCCAACCAGTCCGGGCCGACAACGCGGTCGCTTGCTGGCATCCGTCGCGGCACCGTCAGTCGAACAAGAGTCCTCCGGGCGGACCGATTCCCGAAATACCGGGGCGGCCAAGTGCGAAGTTTCATGTTGGCCGAACCTCTCTCAGGGCACCAGCTATGCCAAGCTATGATCTTACGCCTCGTCAAGTCCCCACGGTGCAGACCAAGTACCGCCGCATCGTCACGGAGATTCCCGTTCCCGAATCGATCGCCGTCCTGCAGAAGCTTCGCACCTACGAGCCGCTGTCGATGAGCGGCCAGCCGCTGGTTGTCTGGGATCGGGCCGAGGGGATCCAGGTGTTCGACCGCTGGGGCAACATGTGGCTCGACTGGTCGTCGGGGGTGCTCGTGGCGAACGCCGGGCATAGCCATCCCCGGATCCGTCAAGCGATCCTGGACCAAGTGAACCACGGCTTACTGCACAACTACTGTTTCCCGTCGACGATCCGAGCCGAGCTGACCGAGGAGCTGGCGGCGGTGGCCCCGGCAGGACTGGGAAAAGTCCTGCTGCTGACGACCGGCGCCGAGGCGTGCGAATGCGCGATCAAGCTCATGCGGACGCAGGGGCGCAAGATCGGCGGCGATCGGAAGATCGGCATCGTCACCTTCCACAACGCTTTTCACGGCCGGACGCTGGGCGTGCAGATGGCTGGTGGCATCCCGGCGCTGAAGAGTTGGATTGTCAACCTGGACCCGGACATGATCCAGGTGCCGTTCCCCGACGGTTTCCGGGGTGGACCGGACACGAGTTTCGAAGGTTTTCTCAAAGCCTTGGCGGCCCAGGGCCGGACGCCCGATCAGATTGCCGGCGTGATGACCGAGACCTATCAGGGCGGCAATGCCAGCTTCGCCCCTCCCGAGTACATCCAGAGGTTGCGTGCCTGGTGCGACGAGCACAGGATCCTCTTGGTGTTCGACGAAGTGCAAGCGGGATTCGGTCGCACCGGGACATTCTGGGGCTTCGAGCACTACGGTGTGACGCCCAATCTGATCTGTTGCGGCAAGGGCATCTCGAGTGGTCTGCCGATTTCGGCCGTGATCGGCAGGCCGGAGATCATGGACCTCTACCCGCCGGGCGCCATGACTTCGACGCACACGGGCAACCCCGTCTGCGCGTCGGCTGCCTTGGCCAGCCTGCGGGTGATCATCGAGGAGCACCTCGTGGAGCACGCACGCCGCATGGGCGAAATCCTGCAGCCCGAACTGCGCCGTATCGGCCGGCGATTCCAGGACCGTATCGGAGCCGTCCATGGCCGAGGGTTGGTGGCGTCGTTGCACATGGTCAAGGCGGGTAGCAGCAACCCCGATCCGGATTTGGCCTGCGACATCGTACGCCGCTCGATGGAGCAGGGACTCCTGATGTTCTCGCCGGTCGGATACGGCGGTGCGTCGGTCAAGATCGCGCCCCCGCTAGTGATTCAGGAGGAGCCGTTGCGGGAAGGCTTGGCGGTCATCGAAAAGGTGTTCGAGGAGGTGCTCGTTTCAAACTAGGAGTCGCTGCCATGCACGCTCACGCGCAGGGAAAGCTCGACGTCGCCATCGTCGGCGGCGGCATGATCACGCACGACCAGATTCTACCGTCGATGTATCAGCTGCAGCGAAGCGGTCACGTCGGCTCGATCCGCATCTGTGCGTTGAACTCGCCACCCCTGCGTGCGCTGGCCGAGGAGCCCAGATTCGCCGAGGCTTTTCCGGGTCAGTCTTTCCAGCCGTTTCCGGCGTTGGGGGAAAATCCGGAGCGGGTGTTCCCCGATCTGTACCAGGCAGTGATTGCCTCGCTGCCGCCACGTAATCTCGTTGTCGTCGCGGTACCCGACCACTTCCACGACCCGGTGATCCGCACGGCTTTGGAGCACGACCAGCACGTGCTGGCCGTCAAACCGCTGGTACTCAAGTATGTCCAGTCGGTCGAGATCGAGCACCTGGCTCGCGACAAGGGCCTGTTCGTGGGTGTGGAGTACCACAAGCGGTTCGACCGTCGAGCCTTGGATGCGCGGGGCCAGTATCGCCGCGGTCGCTTTGGCCAATTCCGTTGCGGCGAGGCGAAGTTGGTCGAGCCCTATTACTACCGCCACTCGAATTTCCAGAACTGGTTCACGAAGGAGAACAGCGACCCGTTCACCTACATCGGCTGCCACTATGTGGACTTGGTCTGGTTCATCACGGGCTTGCGACCGGTCGAGGTCTCGGTCCGCGGGGTCGAGGGCCAATTCCCCAATGGCAATGTCGGCTATCTCTGGTCGATCGGCCAGGTCGTCTGGGAAAACGGGGCCGTCCTGAGCCTGCTCAACGGCCTGGGTTACCCCGACGAAGGCGCGGGAACCAACGATCAGGGCTTGTGCCTGTTCTGCGAAGGGGACAACTGTGGCGGGATCATTCGGCACGACGACCAGTTTCGCGGTGTCAGTCATGGCTACGTGGATCGGCTATCTGGGGCGGCCTTTCGTTACGTCAGCCCGGACTACTTTCGCTTGGTACCCTGGGAAGGCGACGGCCTGCAGCCGGTCGGCTACGGGTACGACTCGATCGCAGCGAACCTATTCTCGGCGCTGCGGGTGAATGCGGCTGGCGAGGGGCGAAGCGGTGCCGAGGCTCTCCGGAATCGGCAGCAGATCCTCCACGAGATCGATGACCGCGGCATCCTCGCCACGCCGGCCAACAGCTTCATCAACGAACTCGTGACCGAGGCGGCCCGGCTCTCGATCGGCCAGGGTGGCCGCCACGCGGTGATCGACTACGCCGGGACACCCTCGGTGCGGCTACGGGACCGGGAATGAACGCGGGCCAGGATTGCTCCTATTGAGTCCTAGGTTGCCCCGCTGTCCCATGTTGGCCCCACACCAATGGATCGCTGCTGCTTTGACCTGCAGTTCCTGTTGGCGCTCTCGCCAGTCGGGTAGCGACCGGTCGAGAAGGCGCGAGAATTGGGGACCATGATGAGGTTCCAGGAGGTGAGCCAATTCGTGGGCAATGACGTAGTCGGCCAGGCGAGCTTTCAGAAGCACCTCGCAGAAGCTCGTTCGCTCGGTCAGCTCCGGCACATCGACGTCCCCCTCCAGCCACTGCCAGCCCATGGTGTGGAGCTGCCGGCAAAAAGGGCGTTCGACCAGTTCGTATTCCCACTGGATTCGAGCCATCGTGTTACACAGTTAGTTCGGTCACTCCGGCGCGTTTGGGTACGTTCTGGTACGCGGCGGTGGGCTCATACACGAGTACCACCACATCGCCCAATTCCGAGAGCGCCGCTTCGATTTCACCTCGCACCTGCGACCAATCCAGTCCGCCGGCGCCGCAACCCAGTGGCGGCAGCGCCACCGATCGGATGCCGTTCTCTCGGACGACGCGCACCAAGTCCTTCAGCCCCTCACGGACCCAGTCGAGCTTGGAAGGATGGTTCCCTACGCCGAAGGCGTTACATAACAAAGCCCAGGGTAAGCGAAGCGGCGGAGCCACGAATCGCCACCCGGGGTTCTCCGTTCCACGAAGATCCACCAGCCCTGAAAGGGCGAAACACATCGGTAGTCAGATACGAATTGTTCGTCTTCACACAAGATAGATGTGGTTCTTGACTAAGGATTGTGGCGTGGTTGTGCTGCGCTGGCTTGTTTCGCCCCTTCAGGGCTGGCGTTCTTGATAATCTCATAACCCAGGGCGGCACTACGCGGCTAACGCCGCTCCGCTCTGGGCTGTTATGTGGCTGCCCCTAGGCTGCTCCAAAGTTGGTCTTGACTGCGGAAAATCAATGGGTGCGTCAGGGTACAAATTGTTTCGCTCTAGGACGAATTTGTGTAGTGGAATCGGCAGATAAACACAGGGACGTAGCCCCTTGGACAGGGGCTCCCACCCCCGCCGAGCTTGCCTCGAATGGTACGAGGTTAAGCGTAAGTCGTTGTCATTCCGCCACTTTCCCCACTGGGCCTGCCCCAGTGGAAAAAGGGTTTGGTCTGGGGTGTTCAGTTTGTGCTCGTCAAGACCAGTTGATTTGATCCCGGTTCTATTCTGCGTTTGGGTCTGGGGAAGGCTTCCCGGCGGAGGCCACGAGCGATACGTGCTCGGGGAGACGGAAACGCAGGACGTCCGTCAGGCCCTGGAAACGCTGCAGGTGGAATGCCGTGAGCAAAGCCGTGCGGTTGCAGACAAAACGCTGCGGGATCGCTACCAAGTGGTGGTAGACCATTTGGAGCGTTACGAGGGACACCTGTTTGCCGCGGAGGACGTGGATTGTCAGGAGCGTACGACGAACCAGCTGGAAGGCTTCTGGGGGGCCAGCAAGCGTCGTTGCCGACAGCGTCACGGACGCTGCCAATTGACGCGTGACTTCCAGTCTCTGCCTGCCGAGTATATGTTGGTGGGTAACCTAGACAACCCGGTGTACGTCGAGTTGGTGCTGGGCGAGTTGTCGGCGTTGCCGAGAAAATTAGCGGAAGCCGGCCGGACCGCGGGCCCCTGGACACGCTGGCGTCAGGCCCAGCAGCCGTTGCGTGCGGTCCGCTTGCCCCGACGTCTGGTGCGTGCCGAGAACTTCCTCGACGCGATCGTGGTCACCTACCAAGCTCGGTGCCCCTCAGATGCCGCGTGAGCCGCGTGAGCCGAGTTAGCACGAGGTTTAGCACGAGGTTTAGCAAATCTTGTGCCAACCGAAATTCGGCACGATGGAGGCAAGCTCGTGGGGGTCGGGCAAGAACAAAAACGAACCGTGTCAACCTGCCCTTTCACGATCTTAATGACGCAAACTAAACACGCCACGTAAGACCCCATTCTCAACACGGACAACCCCGAAACCCATTGGGTACTTGTAGCGGATCGTCGTAAGCGCGAAGCGTCAGCGAGGAAGCGCCGTTCTTCCTCGCTGTTCTTCCTCGCTGTTCTTCCTCGCTGACGCTTCGCGATTACGGTGCGCCACGTTCTGATCAAGGCCACAGCGAACCGTTACGCGAAGGCCTGTTGCGAGTGGCCCAGACTTGGGAACCAACGCTTTCCTTCACGAACCCGTCCGCTTGCTTCCACACCCCACAGCTGTAGAATGCGGCAATTAACGCAGACGCGGTAGATGGCGTCTCCGCTGCTTCCGATCGGGATCACAGCAACCCGTGGTTGGCCCCGTTTATTTCGACGGCTCGATTGTGGCAAGAAACGCAGCTCGCGCCTTGCCTGTGGAGAGTGCGGAATGGCTTTTGTTCCCGGCTACACCTACGACGTGTTCGTCAGCTATGCACGTCGCAATAACCAGGACGGCTCGCTCGACGACCAGCATGGCTGGATCACACGTTTCCAGGAGAATGTGAAACGGATCCTGAACGAGCGCTGTCCCGGCACGCAGATCTTCTTCGACGACTCGTCCATCGCCGGAAACGACGACCTCGACGACACGGTCGTTACGGCCGCCCAGAATGCCGCGACCTTGATCGTCGTCCTCTCGCCGGTGTACCTTACGCGGCCCTACTGCGACACGGAACGCGAGCTCTTTTGCCGCTGCCAGGGCGGCGAGAAGAGTGCCACGCCGCGATTGTTTCTCGTCCACTACGACGACGTGCCGCTCGACGAGCGCCCGCCGCTGCTCCAACGCCCCAAAGGCTACACCTTCTTCCACAAAGACCCTGTCAATCCAAGGTCGCGGCGTCCCTTGGAAGACACCTCGGAGAAATTGAAAGAAGCATACAAGGAGCGCATCTACGAATTGTGTGGTGACGTCGAGAATAAGCTCAAGGAACTTCGCAAGTCACCGCAGCCATCGCCGGTAGCCGCCTTGACGCCCGCGACGGCTCCTTCCACGCCGGGCGTTTCGACAGGTCCTGTGGTGTACTTGACCGAAGCGACGTCAGATCTCCGCGGCAAGAAAGACCGGCGAGCGGTCGAAGTGGCCCTGCGGCAGGCAGGTTTTCGCGTGCTGCCGGAAATCGCCTACGAGCGCCATCCGGCCGCCTACCAACAAGCTCTGGACGAAGACCTGCCGCAGGCCCTGCTGTTCGTGCAGATTCTGGGCGAGGCCGGTTCCGATCGATCCGCCGACCTGCCGCAGGGCTACGAGGGCTTGCAGTTCGCGCGGGCCAAGGCGGCTGGCAAGCCGTGCCTGCGTTGGCGCCCGCAGGACTTGGATCTCGACGCTATCCGCGAACTGACGCCCGACTATTACCGGTATCTGACCGACGACATTCCGTCGGCGGGCGAGTTGCTACCGGACGAAAGAGTACAGGCTGGGTTCCTCGCCGACTTCCAGCACACGATCGAAGAGACCGCGCAGAAGCTGCTCGCCCGCCTGGCCAAGCCTGTCGTGAAGAAACTCGGCGACAGTCGAGCGTTCTTGCTCAGCCCCCAACGGATTGACAACGAACTCGCCGCGGCCTTTGACAAGCAAATCAAGCAAGCCACGGGCGATCCGGTGGAGTCCGACATCGCCGACGAAAGTTATCCGCTGCCGGACGTCTACGAGGACGAGGCCGGGTTGGTCGTTTTCTACGGCAACAGTCCGTACGACTGGGTCAAGCAGCGGGTGAAGGAGTGCCGCGAGATCGCCCTGAACCGCGCGAGCAGCCCACCCGTGTGCGCGATCTACATCGGCCCGCCCGACCCCAAGCCGCCGCTGCCGAAGCGGCCGACGAATTTCCACGTGATCCATCACGACGACGCGGCGGCGCTGGCCAAGTACCTGTCCGAGGTTACCGGAAAAGGAGCCACCCCATGACTCCGTCCCCGACCACTTCCTCGGTCTCCAAAAATTTGTCGCGTGGTCCGTATCCCGGCTTAAGACCGTTTTTCCAGGACGACGCACCCCGGTTCTTTGGACGCGGCCGGCAGACCAATCAGATGCTGGAACGGCTGGAAGACCACCGATTCTTGGCGGTCGTGGGGTCCAGTGGCTGCGGCAAGTCGTCGCTCGTGCATGCCGGATTGTTGCCAGCGTTAGAGCAGGGCTACCTGATGGAGGCCCTGCCGCATTGGCGAATGGTGAAGCTGCGTCCCGGTGACGCACCGCTGGAGAACTTGGCCCGAGCCCTGCACGAGTCGCACCGCCACCCCGCGGAGAACGCCGCCGAGCACCTCACGGGTGTGCCCCTCACGTTGAACCGACTCCGCGCCGGGCGGTTCGGCCTGCTGGAGGCAATCGCCGACGTCAGGCTGCCGGACGACACGGCCGTGCTGGTGTTGGTCGATCAGTTCGAGGAACTCTTTCGCTACCGGGAAAGGGACCATGTCGCGCGGACCGCCGAGGCGCCGCAATCGCAGTATGAGCGGCACAACGAGTCGCTCGCGTTCGTCAACCTACTGCTGACGGCGGCGGCCCAAACCGAGCGGCCCGTATACGTGGTCATCACGATGCGTTCGGACTTCCTGGGCGACTGCGATCTGTTCCGGGGGCTGCCTGAGGCGATCAATCAATCGCAATTCCTGACGCCCCGGATGACCCGCGATCAATTGCGCGAAGCGATCATCGGCCCGCTCGAAATGTTCCGGGCCGAGGCGGAGCCAGGGTTTGTCGATCTGATCCTGAATGAGATCGGTGCCGATCCCGACCAACTGCCGCTGATGCAGCACGCCCTGCTGCGGACTTGGCAGCGGGCGGTGGAGAAACGGGACGCGAGCAGCGACGGCACGTTGAGTCTGGAAGTGGGCGACTACACGGCGGTCGGCGGCATCGCGCGAGCTCTGTCCGATGATGCGGACCAAGCCGTCGCGGAACTGCTGGGACTGCCGCCGGACAAGGTGCTCGGCGTCGCGACGGAGGAGCTTCGCAAAGGGCTGGCGACGGACGAGCAGCGGGCTCGACTGAGGACGATCGAGATGCTGTTTCGGTTGTTGTGCGAGCAGAAAGAGGAAGGCCCGCTGGTGCGCCGGGTGGTGTCGGTCGCGGAGGTCCTGGCGACAGTGTACGAGAAACCCGGCCAGCGGGAATTCGACGATCTGGTGGCCGTGGTCGAAGCCTTCCGTGCCGAGGTCCGGAACTTTCTGGTGACCACGGGGACCACGCCGGCTGGCGAGATCACTTGCGAGACGAAGCTCGACATCAGCCACGAAGCGTTGCTGCGCCAATGGACGCGGCTGAGCAAGTGGGTGCCGCACGAGAGCGAGGCGGCCCGGCAGTTTCGGCACTATGCCGAGGAGGCTCGGCGAAGGGACGCGGGCCAGGGCGGCTTGCTGGGCGGCGATAGCCTGCGTTTCGCGCTGGCCTGGTGGGATAGCCAGCGGCCTAGCAACGCTTGGATCGCGCGATACGTCGAAGACCCGTCGCTGCTCCGCAAGTTTCTCGCAGACAGCCTGGCGGAAGACGAGCGGATGCAGGCCAGAAAACTGCGCGGGCGACTCGCGCGGATCGCGCTGTTTGCCGTGGTTTGCGTTTCGCTCGTTGCGGCTCTGGTCTCTGCCGTGTTCGCAGTCCAATCGAGAACCGATGCCTTGCGCAAAGAGCGCGAAGCCAAGCGAATTCTGGCGGAAAGCTGCTTGCTGAATGGCGGCACCGCCGTACGCTTCGAACAGGACCCGGCCAAGGCGCTCGCTTGGTACGGCCAAGCGTATCTGGCGGCGGAAAAGGGTTCCGACGCTTATGAGTCGGCGCGCCGCTTGATCGCCTCTTGGGGTGCCGCGGCGGGCCGCCGCCTTCCGCATGATGGGCCTGTTCATGACGTGACGTTCAGCCCAGACGGCCGCACGCTGGCCACGGCCAGCTTTGACAAGACCGCGCGGCTGTGGGACGCCGCCACCGGCCAGCCACGCGGGGAACCGCTGAAGCATGAACAAAGCGTCAAAGCGGTGACGTTCAGCCCGGACGGCCACACGCTGGCCACGGCCAGCTATGACGGGACCGCGCGGCTGTGGGACGCCGCCACCCGCCAGCCACGCGGGAAACCGCTGGAGCATAAAAGCTTCGTCAATGGCGTGACGTTCAGCCCGGACGGCCGCACTCTAGCCACGGCCAGCGAGGACAAGACCGCCCGGCTGTGGGACGTCGCCACCGGCCAGCCACGCGGGGAACCGGTGAAGCATGACGACTATGTCGTCCTTGCCGTGACGTTCAGCCCAGACGGCCACTCGCTGGCCACGGGTGGCGCTAATACCGCGCGGCTGTGGGACGCGGCCACCGGCAAGCAACGCTGGGAACCGGTGAAGCATGAAAGACCGGTCCTTGCCGTGACGTTCAGCCCGGACGGTCGCACGCTGGCTACGGCCAGCGGCACGACCGCGCGGCTGCGGGACGCCGCCACCGGCGAGCCACGCGGGAAACCGCTGAAGCATGACGACGAGGTCCGTGCGGTGACATTCAGCCCGGACGGACGCACGTTGGCCACGGCCAGCCTGGACAAGACCGTGCGGCTGTGGGACGCGGCCACCGGCGAGCCACGCGGGAAACCGCTGGAGCATGAAGGCTGGGTCTTCGCCGTAGCGTTCAGCCCGGACGGACGCACGCTGGCCACGGCCAGCTATGCCTGGACCGCGCGGCTGTGGGACGCGGCCACCGGCCAGCCCTGCGGGGAACCGCTGAAGCACGCAGGATCGGTCAACGGCGTGACGTTCAGCCGGGACGGCCGCACGCTGGCCACGGCCAGCGCTGACACGACCGCGCGGTTGTGGGACGTCGCGGCCGGCCAGTCATGCGGAGAACCGCTGCAGCATGAAGCCATGAAGCCGAGGTCGTTGATGTGACATTCAGCCCGGACGGCCGCACGCTGGCCACGGCCAGCGCTGACACGACCGCGCGGTTGTGGGACGTCGCGGCCGGCCAGTCATGCGGAGAACCGCTGCAGCATGAAGCCGCGGTCAATGCCGTGACGTTTAGCCCGGACGGTCGCACGCTGGCCACGGCGAGCCGGAACCTTGTGCGATTCTGGGCCATCCCGCCGCCTGCAGCGTATCCGAATGATCCGCCGGAGCAGCTGCAGCTGTGGCGGTCGATCCAATGCCGCACGACGCTGACGATTGAAGACGGGGTCGTGCGACAGCTTACGCAGGCCGAATGGCGGGAGTGCTGGCGGCGGTTGGAGCAGTTGGGCGGGCCGAATGATGTGCGATCGTGGGAACAGGTTTCGCCGCGCGAGCGGGCGCTGCTCAAACGGCCGTGAGCGCGGAAGTTTCCCCCGCCGCGTAGTGGCCTGTGAACGTAGCCGTGGGTTTCAACCCACGGACCAGAGATCACCTCCATCGTCCAAGTCGCGTAGCGACGACTGAACCTTGCGGCGCTCTCACCACATTCAAACCGGAATTAGCCGATGGCAAACACCTACAACGCGCTGTATTACCACCTGATTTTCAGCACGAAACATCGCCAACGATGGATCGAACGGGGCATTGAAATTCGCATCTAGTCCTACTTGGGTGGCATCGCGAGAGAGAATAAGATGACCGCCATGCAGATCGGCGGAACGGAGGATCACGTGCATCTGCTGCTCGGCGCCGCGCCGACAGTTTTCGCCCCGATAGGGGCAGCCACATAGTAGCCCAGGGCAGAGCGGAGTGGCGTTAGCCGCGTAGCGCCGCCCTGGGTCATGGGAGTTTCAAGAACCCCAGCCCTGAAGGGGCGAAACAAGCTTCGACGAACGATACGTGTGGTACTAAGGACCAACCGATTTGTTTCGCCCTTTCAGGGCTGCCGGAATGAATCGAACCCGTACCCAGGGCGTCGCTCCGCGGCTATCGCCGCTGCGCTTTGCCCTGGGCTGATTTGTTAATGCCCCGTTGGGGCGGAAGAGTCGCGTATCAGGATGAAGGTGGAAGCTGAAGGCGGGCGAGGACTGACCATGGCCGATCGCAGGTAAGCACCGGCGCTGACCTTTCAGCAGCACAACGCAGAGTTTCTGGTCCGCGAACTTGAGGTCAGTGCTGGCAGCAGTTGGAACAGTTGGCTGGGCCGAATGAGGTGGGGCCGTGGGAGGTTTCGCTATGGGAACGGGTGCTGCTCAAATGACGGTGAGAATGGACGGTTCCCCGCCGCGTAGCGGCGTGTGAATGTAGCCGTGGGCCGAATCACGGTTGACGCGTGGCGCAACCTCTCGTCTCGGCCTCTTGGCGGAGCGGGGCCGCTGTGTCGGTGAAGCGTAAAGAAAAGCGGTGACAGGTCACCGCACTCCAAAGGAACAACCTATGACAGACACAGTAAGAAGTTGGCGTAACTGGTTGGTCGGCGCGGAACGGCTGTTGAAGGAAGAGGACCGGCTGTCCGAGGAACGGGTCGCGGAGCTATTCCCCGATCAGTTGCTCGATCGGCCTTGGGAGCCGACCGCAGAGGACCGGAAGGCGGCTTGGGAACTGTACACCGAATTGCGGACCCGCATCGCGACGGAGCGATTGCACTACCGCTCGGGCAACGAAAAACGGGCGCTGGAAAGTCTCGCCGAGTTGTTCGGCTCGACGCGTAAGGTGATTCGTGATCACGGTCCGGAATGCCGCTCGTTTGCCGTTCTGGCCACCACGCTGCTGAACGGCGTCGTGCGCCGCTTCACAGCCAAGTGGCACAAACGCCAAGTGGATGGGCACCTGGCCAACGAAGATGTCTGCCACGAGTTCCGTGCCGAGCTGTTGGAATTGCAGGACCAACTGCGGCCGTTTCTGTACCTGCTGGGCGCGCTGGCCGAAGGCGACGATCAGTTCGTGCCCGACAATAGGCCCGATCAGGGTAAACCTCCGAGCCCGCCGGACGAACATGCGGGCGAGTCTGAGGAGCCGACCGATTGGTGGCCCGCGTCCGCAGCAAAACGCCGCAAGAAATTGCTGGGACCGGACGGAATCGACCAGCCGATCCCGTTCGACATCGATCTGCCGGGTACGTTGCACGGGGAGCCTGTCAAGCTCCTGAACAGCAAAGCCAAGCCTTCCGCGGCCGAACGTGAGTCGCTCCGCCGACACGAAATGACCGAGGCCATTCGCCAGCACGAACGGCAGGCCATCGCGCAGCGACGCCGCGCGGCCGACCTGGAGCCGGGCGCAACCAGCCCGATCGGCCTGGCGATTTCGGGAGGCGGGATCCGGTCGGCCACGTTCGCCCTGGGCGTGGTTCAGCGGCTGGCTCAGACCGGGATGTTACACGAAGCGGACTATCTGTCGACGGTCTCCGGCGGCGGCTATACGGGATCGTTCCTCAGTTCGTACCTGAACAGCGAACCCCGCGATTCGCTCAGTGCCCCGCGGCCGGAGATCAGCCTGCAGCCGCCGACTGCGACGGATTACCCGCTGCCGTTCCTGGGCCCGAACGACAGCGAGTCGGCGGCCTTGCGCTGGATACGGAATCACAGCAAGTACCTGATCTACGGTGGCTTCATCCGCAAGCTGCAGATCGTCGGCATGGTGACTTACGGCGTGGCGGTCAATCTGTTCCTGACCCTGCCGGTGATCGCGATCTTGGCTCTGCTGACGCAATGGACGCTGGGGAAAGAACTGACGCTAACCGCGTTGTACGACGCTTGGCCGTCCTACCCGATGTCGACGGATTGCTGGGCCGGGGCGGCCTTTGTCTGGGGCTTGGTGATTATGGGACTGCTCGCCGCGGGGCTAGGACCGATACAGATGTGGTTCCACCGCAGCAGCCAGTTTCGTTGGCTGCTGGACGCCTACGAGAAGCTCTGCTGTTGGGCCTTGCTTCCGCTGGCCATAATCCTGGTGATCAACGCGCTGTCGGCGGCGACGTACGGGTTTCATCGGCTGCTGGGCGGATTGCCGAACTCGCTGCCGGACTTCGGCTTCGAGCTCAGCCCCAAAACTATGGTGACCGTAATCTCGACCGCCGTGCCGCTGTTGACGGCCGCCCTCACGCACTGGGCCCGGAACCGCAAGTGGCTGGGTCCGATCATGAAGGCGTTGTTCGGCTTGTCGGGCCCGCTGTTCTTCGTCGCGATGTACTTCCTGCTGATCGATTGGCTGATTGTCGATAAGCCCCGAGAGCTTGCTTGGTGGGGGTTGCTGAAAGAGTGCTGGGTCGGGCTGTTCGCGGTCGTACCGCTGGTTTACGGTCTGTTCCTCTTGAACGTGAACTTTAGCTCCCTGCACTGCTTCTATCGCAACCGGTTGAGCGAGGCGTATCTGGTCCGCGAGAAACCGCGCAGCAAGTCCGGCGAAAGCAGCGGAGCGGCGGTGACGGACTGCGTCGAGCAGGTGGACGTGCAGCAACTGTCCGAACTGCGGAAGAACAACCCGGCTGCTCCCTACCACCTGATCAACACGGCTCTGAACGTGCCATCCTCAAAGGAACCCGATTTGCGTGGCCGCGACTGTGACTTCTTCCTGTTCAGCCAGGGCTACTGCGGCAGCACACTGACGGGCTACCTGAAGACAGCTGACCTGGAGAAGTTGGATTGGCACCTGAATCTGGGCACGGCGCTGGCGATCTCGGGCGCCGCGGTCAATCCGTACATGGGGGTGGGGACCGAACGATCGCTGAAGTTCCTGCTGACGCTGCTCAATGCCCGGATGGGATACTGGTTGCCGAACCCGGGCTGCCGGTCGGGGCTGGCCCGCGCCGGACGCTGGGCGACAACCGCCAATGCCTGGTATCTGTTCCGCGAGCTGTTTGGCTGGCTGCACGAGAAGAGTACGCGGATCAACCTGTCGGACGGCGGGCACATCGAGAACCTGGGGCTGTACGAACTGCTGCGGCGGCGGTGCAAGTTCATCATCGCCATCGACGGCGAACACGATGGGGACGTCAGTTTCCCCTCGCTGATGCGGCTGATTCGCTACGCCGCCATCGACTTGAACGCCGACATTCGGTTCCCGCAGTTGGACGACTTGAAGCCGCGGGCCGACGGCTGGAGTTCATCGCACTTTACGATCGGCGTGGTGCGTTACCAGCCGCGCCCTGGCGAGGAGAAAACCTCGCCTGATTTGGGAGTGATCGTCTACTTCAAGAACGCCGTGACCGGCAACGAACCGGCGGCCGTGTTGGATTATCGCCATCGTCATTCGACGTTTCCGCATGAGACCACCGCCGACCAGTTCTTCGAGGAAGACCAGTTTGAAGCATATCGCGCCTTGGGCTACCACTCCGCCGACGAATCGCTGCGAGAGGAGATCCTACAAGGTGCGGCCCCCCTTCGGCTTGATATGCGGACCTGGATTAAGAAGCTCGTGGAAAGCCTGCTGCCGGATTAGACCGGCTTGGCCTTGATCAGGCCTTGATCGTAAGGTTGCGCACTGCTGTTGGTGCTGGCAACAGGCCGGGTGGCTGGTGGCTGAGCCTAAGCGAAGCCCCAGTCCACTGTTGCTGGGGCTTCGCCTAGGCTCAGCCAGTCTGAGGCGATACCGCGCCACGAAGTTGTTCTTGGACAGGTGCTAGTGCGTCTTCAAGGCTAAGAGTTGGGGCGCGATGCGTGAGCGGCAAGGCGCTAGCCGCCGGTTCCGAACGCCACCGGCGGCTAGCGCCTTGCCGCTCACAAACTGCCGATCTTGGCCTTGAAGATGCACTAGCCGCCTGCTAGTCGTGCATCGTAAACGCTGCTCCATCCCTACCGGCGCACATCCACAGCCAGGCATTCGAGTCCACGCTGAAGCTAATGGAGTGCACGGAACCGTCGCAGAAGACGGCTAGCAGAGTGGAATGGGGCGAGCCGAAGACCATCCAGCACCCACTGACGCGACCGTCGGGGATCGGCGTTTCGATCGGGTTCGAGGCCGCGGTGCCTCGCACAAACGCGATCGTGTCATTGTCCCAGCCGTCCACCCAACCCTGATCGTCGTTGCAGGCCGGCCCGGGGGAGAGCTGGTTCAAGTACTTCTCACCAATGAGCAAAGTGTTGGAAACACCGTCCGTAATCTGGGCCAAACGGACCTGGCGTCCAGATGGCGAAAGCGGCCCATCCAGACTGTTCCCGCTATTGTCGAAGTTACCCCAGCCACCCCAGGTACCGCCGTTGCCCACGTAGTCCGCCATCATCCGCGTCTCATTGAAGCCGGCCTGTGTGTAAGGAAAGGCTGTCGGCATCCGCAGCGTCGGACAGCTATAGCTGCTGATGGCCGTGCCGGGAACCTCCGAATCATTCGGATTTTCCCAAACCACGCGTTGTTCCATGTAGGGCAGGATCTGATAGGCCCACCCCCAGGCCTGGCTGTCAGCGCCGGCCGGAATGCCGGGCGTGAGCCAGGTTCGCGGCGACGACCAAGCGAGCCCTCCGGAAGGAAATGTCCTGAAGACGTCGTGATGATTCTGACAGGCGAGTCCGATCTGTTTGAGGTTATTGCTGCATTTCGTGCGGCGTGAAGCCTCGCGGGCCGCTTGGATAGCCGGCAGCAGCAGGGCGACGAGGATCCCGATGACCGCGATCACCACCAGTAACTCGACCAAGGTAAACCCCTGTCGGCGACCCAAGAGCTTGGCCACGGCTGAAACCTTTCGCGAAGAGAATAGATAGGAAAAGATTCTCGCCCGAATTCACAGCTGGGGTTGATACCCAGGGGGAAACGGAGCCTTCTGGAATTCGGCATCCGTCATGACAGAGACGAAGTTCGGCAATTGCATGGCGTGGCGTTTGCCGCCCTTGCCATGTTTTTCATACGCAAAGACCACGTATGGCTTGGGAATCTTCTTGGCCAACTCGCCGAAATCCACGTCCCAGATGATCACGTATTGCTCGCCGTCGTTGGGGGAACGCAGGAGATCTTTGGCCTGCCCCGGCCGCTGAGGATCCTGAAGATAAGGCAGCAACTCATCGACATTCCGCGGCGGCCGGCCCAGCTTCAGTGTGGCTTGGTTATAACCCACGCCAATCCGCTGCATGTTCTGCCGCACGTCGTCGATCTTGCCGACTCCCGGTTTTGATCGGCCGCACCCTGCAGCCACCAGACAGATCCACAAGCACGCCAAGCCGCCGACACCGACCATCGACAGACGCCCAGCCACAACGCCAGCCAGAAGCCTCTGACCAGATCGCGAAAGAAGCAGGGCTGGTCCAACTCTACGGCCGACGCGCCGGTCGCCGATGGATGCGACCCGTGGGGAACTGAGCGATGACATCAGATTACCTGGCATCTCACTCCTCCGGCCCGCGACCGTCAGAAGACACGTCCATGTACGACTCGCGGAGCAGCAGGTGACGTGATGGGATAGGACGAGACGGGAATTGCATTCTTCGCGGGCGATATTCTACTCTCCTGAAGACAGTGAAGTCTATAACACCCACGAGAAAATATTCGGGACCAACCGAGGAATCAGGAAGTGTCCTGATTTCATTGTGGCACGGCTCTCCGAACCGTGATTTCACGACACGGGGAGGCTGTTATTAAATCGTAGGGTGGGCCAAGTACTCGCGGCCCACCAGCGAAAGCAAAGCCATCTTCTTAGAATTGGTGGGCCGCGAGTAATTGGCCCACCCTGCCGCGAATTGCGTTCGCACAGTTTTTCACAGCCTCGGAGTGGGTTGCTCAACATTGTATCCCAGAGAGTCTTGCAATGGTGAGCTCTGGTCCGGCTCTTGTTCCAGCTTGGCATGTCGGGTCCCCATCCGGGCTTGCCCCGAAAGGCACGAGGTTAAGCGTCACCGCCCATCCCCACTGGGCTTGCCCCAGTGGACAAGAGGTTTGAAAACCAAGGCCGCGTACCGCAACCACATCCCGTCCCCTTCGCCGCATTCACCGCCG
>JAPLNJ010001183.1 GCA_026692885.1 Planctomycetota bacterium
GCAAGCCGGCCGCCAGGCACAGGGTCGGCGCAAGATCGACGTTGCTCACCAGCCGTTCGGAGACTTGACCGGCGCCGCGCTGACGGGGCCACTTGACGATCAGCGGCACTTTGACCAAAGGATCGTACATGTGGTTGCCCTTCAGCAGCATGTGGTGATAGCCGAGATACTCGCCGTGATCTGCCGTGAACACGATGAGCGTGTTCTCGTAGAGTCCTTTTTCCTGGAGCGCGGTTAGCAAACGTCCCACGTGATGGTCGATCTGCGAAATGGTCGCGTAGTAATAGGCCATCGCGCGGCGGAGACTCGACTCGGTCAGTGCTTCGTTCGGGAAGTAGCCGCGATTCAGTTTGAGATCATGTTCGCAGGGTTTCTCGGTCCAACCGGGCAAGATCGTCAGCTTCTGCGGATCGTACATCGTGTGCCAAGGCGCGGGCGGGTCGAACGGATGATGCGGCTTGATGAACCCGACCATCAAGAGATGCCGCTCGGCCGGACTCCAGCCCTGGAGCGTCTCGACAGCCCGATCGGCGATCCAGGTAGTCGAATGATGCACTTCAGGCAGATTGGAGACCGTCGCGCCCACCTGGTTCCAGTATTCCTGCGGCGCATCACGGCGATACTCGGCCAGTTGATCTTCCAGATCATTTCGGTCGACCAGGCCCAATCGCATCAGGTAGCGGTGGTAGTCATCGTCCCAGCGGCCAGGTCCGTCCTGCTCGGCCAACAGCAGTTCATCAAAGCCCACGTCCAGGTACGTGGGCGTGAAGTGCATCTTGCCGACCGCCTTCGTGCGGTAGCCTGCAGCCCGGAAAATTCTGGGGAAGGTCGCAATCTTGGGCGACAAGGTGCTGCGATTATCCCAGCCTGCGTGCTCGTGCACGTACCGGCCTGACAAGAGCGAATAGCGCGACGGAGTGCACACAGGAAACGCACAGAAACTACTCGTGTAGCGGACTCCGTCGCTTGCCAAGCGGTCGATGTAGGGCGTCTTCACGTCGGGGTTGCCATAAGTGCCCAGGCAGTCGATGCGAAGCTGGTCCACGTGCAAAACGAGCACGTTCGGCCAACCACTATCGGACGGTGCAGCACCGCGGGCGGACGCGACCGCCAGAACGCCGAGGGCGAGCACAACAAGGTTTTTCATATCTGCACCTTACCCACTTCGGCTCAGGTCTTGTTCCGCTGCGTCATGATTCGGAGCACGGTTTCCACGTCCGTCTTGATTTCCAGCAGGTGCTGCCGCACGGCGTCCTTCTGGCGACGCGGTAAATCATCCAGCAGCCCTTCCTTTCCGTTGTCCGTCGCCAGTTCTCGTGCCCGCGCAGCGGCAATCGCCAGTCCTTTGAACGCCTTTACAACATCGTCGGCCGTCGGTTTCATGCAGTCTGCCTTTCACGGTGTGCGTGGTTCGCTTGCCGATGGCGGGATTATCGAGCTGGTAGCGACACGTGTCCAGGATGATCCACGCACGATTCTACCAAACGATTGCGGCGGGTATCCGTTCCGGCACCTGCCCGCACAGACAGAAGCCGGCCTAGGTTCCACTGTGGCATGTGGGACTTCGCGACCACCAACTGCCGTTAGTGGTGCGGCTGAATCCGGCCTGTCCATACGCTCTGCCCCGCCGACGCCACATCGGTGGCTCCGCGTGGGCCGCGACGATCAGCCGGCGTTTGACACGTTCAGAGGTAACCAGGTTCCTCTGGTTGCTTTCCATTTGTCGAAACGCGATCAGCGGGCTTTGATCGCCCGAACCTCTGCGGCGCGCTCATCCACGGGGATCACTGGCAGTTCGCCCTTACGCTTGACCGGGAGGCTGCGGAGGTGATCCATGATCGCCTGCCATTCCTTGATCTCCCGGACAGCGTCTTTCCCCGTCCCGGTGGCGACACTGACCTTGTCCACCGTACCCGGCGGCGGCAGCAGGTAGCCCGAGTTGTCGTGAGGCGCATCGAGTGCCTCGGCTCTCGATGTGAGGGGCTGCCCCTCCTTGTTCTTGGGAACCAGCGCCAGTTTGCCCTTGGTGTACTTGGGGATGGCCACGACACTGATGCCGAGCATCAGGGGACACGTGAGGCTATACAAGCCTTCGTCCTTGCCGGTGATGTCGATCGCGCGGTAGCCGCGATCAAGGTCTCCCAGTTCGATCGCCGTCACGACGTCGAACTTGGGACGCGACGGGTCATACCGGAACCTCATACCGGAAGCGCGGGGGAAATACTCCCCGGGGTGGGTCGGGTTGTCCACGAGCAGGAATTCGAGCAGATGCTTCAGTTCCGAGCCTGTGAAGTAGCCGGTCACCAGTGCGCTGCCGGCGGTGGCATCCACGACACCGGCACCGAGGGGTGCCACGGCAAACACATCGTAGACTGTTTGCACTCCTGACTTCCCCCGTGTCAAGCCGGCTCGCATCAGCCCGTTGACGCTGAAGCCGATATCCGCTTGTGTGGCCTTTCGGAAGGCATCGGTGCAGAGATTGGCCAGCAGGGTGCTGGCCGCGATGTCGGCGAAGCTGTTGGGTAGGTCCCGCGGTGCCACCGCCAGCGGCTGATCGATGCTGTAATCGCGGCTCGGCGGGATCAGGCGATCAAGCATTTCGGGCCGGTCGCGCTGTAGGCCCGGCTCGAACTCGATCGCGCCGACCGCCGCCGTGCTGCCCACGCAAAATACCTGGACGATGCCGGCTTTGACACCTGAGCGACCAACGCCCGCCGCGACCCGATCGGTGACATCGGCCATGTGCCCGTGGCCTGTCGTCTCGAAGGAGAATTGTTCCTGGTGGATCATGGCGGCTTTCCCTGGGGTTCAGTATGCGGAGCGACCTATTGTCGTCGGAAATCCTACCCCGGCCAAGCCACCGTGTCACCCAGCATCATCCCGTGGACGACCGGCTGAATATCTTGGCCGCCTGCCGGCCGGCGACGCTCATCCTGAGGCTGGGCTGGAACGTACGCGGCCTCATTCTCCCGTTGGAATCGCTCCAAGCCAAGAGGTTGGTGCTCGACATTGGTGCTCGAATCCCGTGCGGTGGAGCTCCCACTTCGCTGCTGCGGATCGGACAACCGGTGGCATCCCACTGTAACCCGAATCCCCCTGGGAGTACGCTGTAGCAACTGTCAACCGCATCCCCTGTCTGGCGAGTCAGCAGGGGCATGATCGAATCCCTAATGTTCTTTTCAACCTTCTTTTTGCGATACTGTCCTCCCTGGGAATCGTCTTCTGAGCGTCCAGCGGGGCGATTTCCTGGCCCGATGCTGATTCCAACGTACCGACAGTGGGAACCGATCAGAAAGGAGACTCCGTCATGAGCCGACTGTTTTCACCGCTTGTGGTACTGGCCGGCGTACTGGTCGCCCTGTCCTCGGCGCAGGCCGAGGTCCGCCTCCAGTCCGAGCAACTCAACCCGGCGTCCCGGGCGTGGCAGTTCAAGTCCATTCCCGGACCGTCCAAGTCGGACGTGGCGCAGGACGCCAAGGTAACGCTGGTCGGCAACCAATTCGAACCCGCGGCGTCCGATGGTTCCGTGCTGGTGAACGGGCGGTTGCCCGACGACAGCCTGGACCTGTCCGAAGAGGCGCTCCTCAGCAACGCCAACGCCGATGGGGGCAGCCTGGTGATCGACTTGGGTCGCGTGCAGCCGGTCGCCGCGGTGGGCAGTTATTCCTGGCATGAATGGCAAGTCGATCAGGGTTCGCGGGGGCCGCAAGTCTATACGCTGTACGGCAGCGGCGCGGAATGCCCGGACTCGCGGAACCTCACCGCGTGGACCAAGATCGCCAGCGTGGACGCGCGTCCGAACCAAACGGGTCAGCAATGGAACGGGCAACACGGAGTGTTCATCACCGACACGGCCGGCCAACTCGGTGCGTTCCGTTATCTCCTGTTCGACTTGCAGCGGACCCGCTCGCCGCTGCAGCCGAACGTGAACATCACCGGCACGCTCTTCTCGGAGATCGACGTCCATACGGCCGCGACACTCCCGCGCGCCGGCGATGCCGTGGTGTCCACTCCGGCGGTCCAGGTGACCGATGTGTGGGTCGTCTTCAAGACGCACTTGGACGTGGGCTACACCGACCGGATCGAGGCCGTGTTGCAGAAATACCGTGTCACCATGATGGAGGGTGCCCTGCAGGTCGTCGAGGCCTCTCGCAACTTGCCGCCCGAGCAGCGTTTCTCGTGGACGTTGGCCGGCTGGCCGCTGACACACGTACTCGGGCCGCAGCAGGAGCCAGCGCGCCGGGAGCGGATCGAGCAGGCGGTACGGGAAGGCGCGATTGCCTTTCACGCGATCCCGTTCACCTTCCATTCCGAGACGGACGACTTGGAGGACTTGGTGCGCGGACTGGGCTGCTCATCACAACTGGCCCGCCGGCACGGTCGCCCCTTGCCGATCAGCGGAAAGATGACCGACGTGCCGTGCCACTCGTGGGTGTGGCCGACGCTGCTGTCGCACGCGGGCGTCAAGTTCCTGCACTTGGGTTGCAACGGCACCAGCGCCTATGTTCGGGTCCCGCCGCTCTTCTGGTGGGAAGGCCCCGACGGTTCCCGGATGCTCTGCAATTACTCGCGGGACTACGGTTCGGGCCTCACGCCGCCGCGGAACTGGCCCAGCCGGAACTACCTGGCGATGGTCATGACCGGCGACAACCACGGGCCGCCATCGGTCGCCGACGTGGAGAAGTTGCGGCAGCACGCCGCGAAGAACATGCCGGATATCCGCGTCCATTTCGGCACGCTCGACGATTTCGCTCAAGCCGTGCTCGCCGAGAACCCCGATTTGCCGGTCGTTCGCGCGGACATGCCGGACACATGGATTCATGGCTGGCTGTCGATGCCGATCGAGGCCAAGGCCGCGCACAACCTGCGGCCGCTGGAACCGGCGCTCGAGGCCCTCGACACGCAGTTGCGGCTGTGGGGGCTGACGCCCGGCAACCTGGCGCCGGCCTTGGCGGAGGCGTACGAGCAGAGCAATCTGTTCAGCGAGCACACGTTCGGGCCGTTCGGGCCGAGCGGAGGCTCGTGGAACAGTGGCCTGCCGCGGTTCCTCTACGGCGACGAGTGGCAGGCGGCCCATGCGCGCGGCGCCTACCAGAAATACGAGGAGGCGTTTGACGATAAGCGTGCGTTCGTGCGCCGGGCGGACGACATCGTGCACCGCGAACTGACCTCCCGCCTGAGTCTCCTGGCCCAGTCGGTCCAGGCCGATGGCCCGCGGATCGTGGTGTACAACGGCCTGCCCTGGAGCCGGTCCGGGGTGGTCGAGGTCCCCGGGCTGCCCGGACTCTCCCTGTTCGCCCACGATGTGCCTCCCGGCGGCTACAAGACCTACCGGCTGGATCAGGCTGAGCGTGCCCTGCCGGTGCTCAGCGATCCGCCGACGGCGCTCCACACACCGTTCTTCCAGGTCACCTTCGATCTGCAGCGCGGCGGCATCGCGTCGCTCCTCGAAACGCAGACCGGCCGCCAGTTGGTAGACCAGTCGAGTCCCTACGCCCTGGGCCAATTCTTGCACGAACGCTTCGACCAGCAACAAATGCTGGCCTTCCACCACGCCTACGGCCGCCCCGGGTACTCCTGGATCAAAGGCAATCTGCCGAAAGATCTGGCCTACGCCGCCCTGACACCGCCCGCCTGGAGCATCGGCATCCAGCGAACCTCCGTAGCCGACATCGCCACGTTGACGGCGAGGGATACGATCGGGCTGGCACAGGGCATCACGTTGGTGTTCACGTTCGACCGCCAGCAGCCGGGCGTGGAAGTCGAGTGGCGCGTGACCGGCAAGACTCCCGATCCACTGCCGGAAGGCGGCTGGCTTTGCTTCCCGTTGGCCGCCGCCGAGCCGCGGTTCTTGCTGGGCCGGTTGGGCGGGCCGATCGACCCGACCCGCGAGATCGTGACCGGCGCCAACAAGCACTACTTCTGCCTCAGCACGGGCCTCACGATTACCGGCAAGGACGGCAGCGGTATCGGCCTCTGCCCGATCGACTCGCCATGCGTCAGCCTTGATCAGCCGGGACTGTGGAAGTTCTCGCTCGACTACAGGCCGCAGAAGCCGACCGTCTTCGTCAACCTGTACAACAACCAGTGGAACACCAACTTCCCGGAGTGGCAGGACGGCTCGTGGAACAGCCGTGTGCGGCTCTGGCCGACGCCCGAACTGACTCGTCCCGCGTGGGAGGCCCGCTTGCCGCTGCTCGCCGCCCGGGCGGATGCTCCCGCCGGAAAGTTGCCACCCACGCAGACCGGCCTGAGCGTCTCCCGGCCCGGCGTCCTCGTCACGGCGTTCGGCCAGAACCCGGACGGGCCAGGGATCTTGCTCCGCGTGTGGGATCAGAGCGGCACGACGGGTGAACTGCTCGTGACGTTGCCGGGCACTTTCCAGACCGCTACGCCGGTCGATCTGTGCGGGGAGAAGACCGGGCCGCCCGCGAAGATCCCCGTCGGCAGACTCACCTTCGAACTGCGGGCGTACGCGCCAGCCAGCTTTGTCCTGGAATGACCACGCAGAAGGAGCAGAACAGAATTCTTGCTTTGCACATACAAGAGCTACTTGAGCCGGTAGGTGGCGGTAATCGTTACGTCCGACGTTGGCACGGTGATCGTTGCCGATGGATTGCTGGGATTGTCCACTGCCGCGTCTCCGTGGATCACCCACTGATCAAAGGCGCAGCCGACCGGCGCCATCTGGGCAGTGATAGAAGCCTTGGTGCCTGCCACGTAGGGGCCGCTGCCGACACCGCCGTTGACGGTCAGCGTATAGGCTGGCTCTTCGCTCCAGACATGGACGCGAATCCAATCCACGCGAAACGCGAACGGACAGTCGGCGGCGTTAAGGAATCCCCCACAACTGCCACCCAATGCCTGATTGAGAACCATCTTCTTCGTCTGCGGGTTCCGATAGGGATTGGTGCCGTTCGGACCCGTCCCGTTCGCGAGGTCCACGAGGAAATGAAATACCAGCGTGCCATCCAGATACAAGTCGATCTTGGTGGAGTCCCAATCCATCGTCCAGACGTGAAACTCCTTGGCCCATCGGTCGCCGCCCAAGGGCGCGATCTTCCTTCTCTGGCCGTAGAACCTTCCATTTCCGTCCACGACATTGAAGAGACACTTGCCGGTGTAGTACTCCAGCATGTCGATCTCGCCTTCTTTGGGCCAACCGGCCGCATCCGGCCTGCTCCAGAGCCACCAAGCCGGCCAACTCCCCGACCGGACATCGATCTTTGCGCGCAGTTCGTACCGTCCGTAGGTGAGCGTCATGTTGTTTTCGGTGGAAACGCTGGCCGACGTGTACTTGTGCCCCTTCCAGTTGTCGTGAAGCCCTTGAATCAGGAGATTGCCGTCGTCAATCCGGGCGTTCTCTGGTCGCTCGGAGTAGTATTGCGCCTCGCTGTTGCGGATGTAGCCGATCTCGCGGCCCCAGCGCGTCTGGTCAATCGCCGGTCCGTTGAACTCATCGCCCCAGGAAAACTTCCAACCCGCAGTCAACTTGGTGGCGGTCGGCTGGGCCGGCGCGAGTCTTACGAACGTGGCAGTCGTCACAGGGCTGGGGGCGCGGCCGGGGGCAAAGGTCTGCGCCATGATGGCCGAGGATGCGGTCAGCTTGATGGGACCTGCGTATCGGGGCGAGGTCTGGCTCGGCGTCTGACCATCGGTGGAGTAGCGAATCTCGCCGTCCACGGTCCCCGTGCTCATGGTCACCGTGACCGCATCCCGAAACCAGAACGTCTGCTTGTCGAGTGTGGGCGTGATGATCACGGGATCTGCTGGCAATCGGCTGACGTCGTCCCGGAGTCCGTACTTGGTCCGCAGGTAGGCTAGGACCGTGGTTCGGTCGGCTTCCGAAAGTTCCGTGTTGAACAAGATCACTTCGGCGAGGTCGCCCCGGAAACGGTCCCGGTCTCCGGCGGCGCCGAGTTGCAGCCGCCGACCGCCGTTCATCGCCTGCATGCTGATGAACGGGGTCGTCAAGATCGACGAGGCCGTCCCGTTGGCGGAAACGGACACCGTGAGCCAGCAGTCCCAGGCATTGGCCTTGCTGTTGTGCTTGCCTTCGCGGGAGGCATAGGTGAACGCATAGAACTTACCGGCGGCGATCACCAGATCGCTCGCCTGTTCGTTGGGGTATGGGGGCTCGTACGCAGTGCTGGGGTCAGCCACGAGGATGCCGGCCGACATGCCCGGCCGGCCGTTCCAGTTCAGCCCCAACGCCAGCCCGGCCACACCGCTGTCGGAAATCAGCGACTGGCCGGGCGTCTCCACGGCATAGCCGGGATTGTCACGAAACCGGGGCTGCTCGGGAATGACGGCGTAGGATGCGACCACGAACGCGGTGAAACCCTCGGCACTCCAGTTGTTCCCGTCAGCCACCAGCGGCGTCTCATCACCGCTGAAACGCAACACCGGCTGGCCATGGATCGCTTGGGGCACCACGGCGGGCGGCTTGGCACCTGCGACGATATGGCGTGCGTTCTTTGAACAGTCATTCAATGCGGTCAACACGTTGTTGCTGCCTTGCGTGACGTGGTCCGCGCGATACCAAGCCGAGAGTCCGGCAATCCTGGAGACATCTTCCTGAGAGATGGCGCACTGCGGAAAGGCACAACCAACCAGCAGGCTCAACAGTAGGGACAAACGCCGGTTCTTCATTCGAGATTCCTTCCAAGATTGACCGCTTTGGCAAGCGGGCCGCCTGGTCTATCAGGACCGAGCTGGCGCATCTACTTCGACTTCGTCCAGCCTCAGACCGTCATGTATACGCAACTCACCAGTTGCCCAAAGGCAGGACCGTTCGCTACGAGCCTCGCCGATGGCATCATTCTATCCAGTGGCAGGACCACTCGCGCGTCGCAAGTTCGTGAAATTCCGATCACTTGGCGCCGAGCAATCTGCTCGGCGACCGTCAATAAATCCGGGACAATTGCCCGGTGGGCCTCGACATTCTTCGGGCCGGTGTCCTTCAAGAGCGAACCGTAGCAGAACAGGAGCGACTTTCGGGCACCGCCGAGGACAGTCTGTCGGGCCTGCTCGACGTAGGTCTACTCCGTGGCTCCATACGGATCGTACCACCCGCCGCCGCACTTCGTGCCGCCGATGCCGCCCAGCCAGGTCAGGCCGGCAAAGGCCAGTTGGGTGCTACCCGTGGGTGCCCGCGGCGGTTCCGCGACCTTAGCCGTTCTCTCCGCGATGATTCCGGCCGCCACCAGGACCACCGCTGCCACGAACGTCTGTTTCCGGATCGCCAGGGGCATCGTTTCGGCTCCTCGGTCTTGTTCGTCGCAGGTCACTCCGGTCAGCCGTGCCGCCGCAAGTGGCGAATCGCTCGGCAGAGCGGCTGGGAAGCCATCCGATCCCATCACGGCTTCTTCTGCACCTTGGCTCCAATTTCGTCGGCCTGCTCGCGATACTGCTTCCACATCGCCTTGACGAAGTCGTTGGCTTGCTGCTCTTCATCCCACCAGCGATCCACGTAGTCGAAGAAGGCCGGGTGGTTCCAACAGTCGACCATCCCCGTGAGCCGTGCTGCCAAAGCCTCGCCCACCCAGGTCAGCCCGTTCAACTTGCGGTAGCCCTCGGCTTTCGTGCCGTTGTTGCCCCGCTGATCACCAAATGCCCTGGAACCGTATCCGCGGTGCGATCGCCGATGGCGTCGACGCTCGCGGTGGTGACTAGCGAGTCGCCGGGCTTGAGGTTTAAGGGAAACTGCGCACGCAGGGAAGTGTCGAAGTGTGTCAGGCGATCGTCGTAGCCCTGTTTATCACAGGCGGAAGGATTCACTACCGAACCGTGGCGGTCCGCGGTGGGCGCCGGGCTCACGCTCTGAACCGTCAGCGGGCCTACGACCCACCAGTCACCCGTGATGAATCGCCCCACGGAGGCCGGCTGGGCAAATGTCCAGGTGATGCCGTACTGGGAGAGCGATCGTTCCGTCATGGCTGTCGGTGGACCGGTGGCCGAACTCGCTGTGGGGCGGACGGCGGCAACTTCCTCCTCCGCTCTGGTTGCGGTGGCAGAGCCAAGGACACAGACGACGAGACAAACCCACAAGCGTTGCATGGTACGTCCTTTCTACCGGGCGGGGTGCTTCTGCGGCGCCGGCTCCGCTGTGATGTACTCCAGCCGCCGGGTGAGCCAGACGGTCTCATCCTCGAACCCGGCCTGCTGGCTGAACGCCCGTAACTGCTCGTAGCGGGCGGGAATGTTGAAACCTACGGCGTGCTGCAGCTTGCGGAGACATACGGGACACAGGTGCGGCGGTCGATCAGCCACCAACACAGCTTTCACGGAGAATCGATTCATCTGAAATCTCCCGGGTAAGAACATGTGAGTCATGGCAGACACGCTCAAAACTGAGCAGGATTTTTGGGAAGACTCATGCCGAGCAAGACGACCACGGTCCACGGTGCCTGCCGAGCTACGTTTACTACCTACCCTCCCGCATTCGACCCAGGATCTCCCCTAACACGCCCCAGCTCGCCCCGTGATGCCGTGTGCCACGAGCAGTTCCAGAAGATTCTCGGCGGCGGAACGCTGGCCAGCCTTCTTGGACGAGGCACGTACTGGGCTGGCGCGCCAAGTCTGCCCATCAGGCGTGGTTGCCCAGGCGACCGTGGAGAAAACCGGCTGGTGGCTCGGGCCCTCTTCATGAACGACCTCGTAGCCTGACGCATGCAGAATTCCAGCAACCGACCTTTGGGATTGGCCTGCTTGAGTTGTTCTTCTAACTCCGCCTCCTCCGAAAACAGATGCGTATCTTGCGGGCAGATCACCCTGATTCGGTCGCGGCTCTGGTCGTCGCGCCGCACCAAGCCGATCCCTTCGAGCACACGCGCTAAGCGTTCCACGGTGCTCCGGTCCACGGGCTGGCCGAACCAGGCTTCCGCCACTGCAGCAGCCTGCACCGGCGTTCCGCCTGCGGGTCCCAGCAGGTGGCGAGCCCGGACGATGTCCAGGTCCGCCGCCGTCGGGATCACCGGCGGTGATTTGACGCCGGTCCCGGGACGCGCCGGGTAATCGCGTTGCAGGACATTGCCATCTCGCGCCGCCACCACGTCCGAGCAGCGGAGACTGCGGGCCAACGCCTCCTTGGCCTTCTCGTCGCCATGCACCAGCACCACGGTGTGCGGGTCCAAGGCTTCCAGAAAGGAAACCATCTGCATGCGATCGGCGTGAGCGGACAGCCCGTAGGTGGCGAACGAGCACGCGACGGAAACGGTCGCTTGACCGAGCCGCAGTTCCTTGGGGCCTGCGGTGCGGGCCAGGTCCAGCAGGGCTCGGCCGGGAGATTCCTCGTCCTGGTAGCCGGTCAGGATGATGGCATCTTGCGAGTTCTGGCAGCGCAAAGAGAAATGGCTTGCGACAATCGTCGCAAGCCATTGATTTGAAACGACTTACAATGTGCGGGAAACAGGACTTGAACCTGCACCCCCATTACAGGGACTAGGCCCTCAACCTAGCGCGTCTGCCAATTCCGCCATTCCCGCTAACGCATTACTTTACGCCAGTCTAGGTGAAATCGGCTGGCCGTCAAGATCGGGTGCCGGAGACGGCTGTCAACGAGTCTCGCGTTTGACGATCAAGATGGTCTGATCGTCACCCGTTTGATCATCGTGAAACTCGTCCAACAGGCCCTCGACCTTGCCGATCAAGTCGTCCGCACAAGATCGACGGTGCTGGCGAATCACATTCCAGAAATCCTGTTTGCGCTCGTCGTTCAGCGATTTTTGCAGACCTTCACTGAGAACGACCAGGATCTCGTCGGTGGCAAGTCGGTCGCGGCTTGCCGGATACGCGCTGTCCGGCTGGGTGCCGAGCGGAGGACCCGCCTCGACGGCCAAACTGCGGACCCCATTGCCTAGGATCACGGAGTGGATGTGTCCGGCCACCGCCTGCTCGATCTCGCCGCTGACCGGCTGGATCAGTCCGTAAAACAGCGACGCGAACTGATCACCCATCGAGGTCGTCCACAAGGTCTCGTTCACGCGCTCGACCATCTGCTGAGCCGAGTGTCGATAGCCCGCATGCGACTTCAGCGCGGTCTGCACCGTGGCACAGGTGAACCCGGCCTCGAACATCTTGCCCTGCGCATCGCCGACTGCGATCGCCAAAGCCCCATCAGGCAGCACGAACCAATCGTGGAAATCGCCGCCCAGGTAGTCCCGCTGCGATGTCCAACCGGCCACCTGCCAACCCGTCAGCAAGGGCTTGATCCGCGGCAGACGGCCGCGTTGGCACGCCGCCGCTTGGGCCAATTGGCGGTTGAACTTCTTCGACTGCAGCGTCTGCTGCAGCAGCATCTCACGTTCCAGATCCGCAGCCAAACGGCCCGCGACGATTTCGATCAGGTTCGTCTCATGCACCGTGAACTCCCGGTGCGTATCGCTGAACATCCACAGCGTACCCAACGGCACCGTCGGGCTGGAAATCGGCACGCACACGGCCGACCGGAACTCCTCCGGAACTTTCCAGTTGGCCATTACCCGGGTGTCTTCCAACACCACCGCGTGTCCGATCAGCGCCTCCAGGTCCGTTGCCGCACCGCGCAACGCCCGGGGTGCGTCCAGAAACCGGCTCTTGGGCAAGCCCCAGCACGAACGCAGCTTGAGTTGTTTCGTCGCCTCGTCCAACATGTAGGCGGCGGCCGCTTGGCAATGCACCGCTTGTGCACCCGCCTTCAGTACCACCTCTAAGCGGGCCGCCAAGTGGGTCTCCTGGTCCGCGTACGCTGCGATGGGCACTCCGGCCGCCAGTTCGGCTTCGCGTTGCCATAGAGCACGTCGAGTGTGGTACAGCTCGCGAACCAAGTCGGCCACCCCAGCCGCCAAATCTTGAATCGCTTCGCGATCCGTCCGCGGCGGAGCGCTCTCGTGGTGACCCCCGAACGCACCGTCATCGGGAGCGTCCAAAATGAGCCTGCCCACGTCGCGTCCCTCCGGGTCCGCGATGTGCTGCGACCAGCAGCCATTTTCGCGCTCTTCCGACTCCCCGCAAAGACGAATGGTCCAGCCTGTGACCTGGTGAAATGCCTCACACACGGCCGCCAGGCTGCGCACGTCATCCAAACGCGGACGCTCCAGGGAGAGGGCTTCTTCGACATGTAGACGCAGGTAGCCTAAAGTCTTGCGAGTCATGGTTGTCACCAATATTCACGGGTCCTGTCGGAGTAACATCTGACTCCGTAAGTAATCAAACAATCGCTAACATAGTCCACGTGACCTGCGCACTAATCGCAGACAACCATAGGCTCGCAGCTATCGCAGATTAACATCGGCCGTGAATTGGCGACGGGTAAATAGGTTTTGCCGCTTGTGCGAAGTTGTTTGTAGAGGCAAGTGGCACAAGACGCATAAGAGATACAACTGGCCTTGATCGTAAGGTTGCGCACTGCTGTTGGTGCTGACCACGGGCCGGGTGGCTGGCGGCTGAGCCTAAGCGAAGCTCCAGTAACCGGTTTCTGGGGGCATCGCTGCACTCTGCCCCAGCCATCCTGACATCCTGCTGCTAGTGCCGCATCCCGTTGGTAACTTCCGCGGGTATGCCTTTTTGGGAGGGCGACGCTCCCGCGGAGCCGCGAAGCATCCGGCTTTGCCGAATGCAGCTCGGCAGGAGCCTCGTCCTCCCAGCCAGATCGCCCACTTTGCCATGTAGAGCGTGGAACCAACGAACGGGAAACGGCACTAGCGTTTTGCGCAACGTTTTGATCAAGACTTGGATCATCGGCCGTCAGTTGGTGCTGGCAGGCGCCGTCGGCTGGCTCAGTTCCACGAAGAAGTACCGGTGGTTGACCCAACTGGGAGTGATGTTCAATCGCACCAGGACGTGGCTCAGCAGTCGCTCGACGGGAGGCTCCGACGGCATGGTTCCCAGCGCGACGATCGGCGCCGCGGCCTCCGGCAGTTTCGCGAAACGAGGGATCAGACCTTCCAGGTAGATGCTTTTCACTTCGCCGCCGACCAGCACGTAATCACCTTGTTGGGCCGAGGTGATCGCGACGGCGGCATCGAGAGTCAACGGTGGTCCCTGTTCGGAGATCAGAAGATCCTGCTTGAGCTTCTGGATCTCCTGAGCGACGTCAGGCCGCGGCAGCATGGCGTAGTGACGTTGCTGGTAGCGGCTCACACAGAACTTGCCTTCTGGCAATCCGACGGTGTGTTGGATCAGCGTCTTCTGGCCTATCAACTTGGGTGCAGCCCCGAACAGGACTTCCGGACAGGAGCCGAGCAGTTGTGCTTCGCCGAGTTTCGGTTCCGAAAGGGCGAGCAGTCCCTGGTAGCCTTCCTTGCTGGCCGTGGCCTGCAGCACCAGCTGAGCGCTCGGCACAAAAGGCTTCTGGCGTGCGTCGGCAGCGCACTTGGCCACGCGTTCGCGCCACCGCAAGCACTCGTCAGTCGCCGCGCGATAGGCTGCGACTTCGGCACCGAAAGCGGGCGTCTTGGCCGCGAGTTTCTCCAAGGCTGGCGCGAGGGCGAGCTTGAGCTTGTCGTCTGCGGTGGCGGAAACCAGCGGTGCCGCGGCCTGCAAGTACGCCCCGTAGAGCACCACGACGTCGGGTCCCGCGGCGCGGGCCGCATCGGCCGCGATCAGACTCGCCAACGCTTTGATCACATCGTCAGCCAGACGCCCATAATCCGCGTCGACAATGCGGTTGGCCCCTGGAACTTGTGGCAGATAGTAAGCGTAAGCTGGGACACTCGCCCGGCGCGCCCACTCGATCGCTCGGCACCGCAGCGCTGCCAGTTGCATTTGACGCCAGGAATTGCCGAAGTATTCCAGGCATTGCGGCCCGTTCAGAAGCTTTCCCCCGACGTCGACGCTGGACGCGGTTCGCAGACCTGTGGCAGCCGCTGACACCGCGGTCACGAGACCTTGCGGGTTGGGCAGTTGAGCGGTGACAAGCTGATCCAGGATCTCCTGAACCTGTTGGCGGAAGAGCACGTTCCGTTTCGTCGTGACCAGATTGCCTACTTCGGAAAACGGCAGGAGATACGGCGTTTCTTCCGCGGGTTCCAAGAACATCGTGTACGAAGACAGCTTATCCAGGGTGTCGTTGAGCATCGCGTAGGCTGCTGGCCATTTTTGCTGCTGGGCCAATTGCTTGACCTTCTCCAAGGCGACGGTACGGAACTGTGTGGTTCCCGGCGCAGAAAGGATCTGGCGGTCCTTGGCGGCTTGAGTGGCTCCGGCTGTCGTCGTCTTGAACCGTGCGATCGCCCGCTTCAGTTGCGAGTTCAGCCAAGCCTCCCTCAGGCCATAATCAAATCCGGCCGTCTCTCCGCACATCTGCAGATCGAGCGCCAGTCGGTGCAGTTGCCGCAGCGAGACAAGTTGGCTGGGCAGCTTCGCGCCTTGTTGCGCCAAGTTTGGAATGGTCTTGGCACACGAGTCCAGCAGACCTTTGGCCTGTTTAATAATTTCATCCGACTTGGCAAACTTACTCAAGTCCAAGGCGGCGTCCGGGGAGTCCTGGCTGGGGTTAGCGCCAGCGATCGAGGCGAAGAGCAACGTCACACAGAACACAGTACCGGAAATGGCAGAACGGGACATTGAAGCCCTCCCATGCGAGATCGTGAAGGAACGGAATCGGAACAAGGACGCCCGGCACCCTGCGCGACCACGTGCACCGGGAAACAAGGGAATGAGACGGGCGGAAGGTGCTACTGAAGCACACCCTTGAACACGCCTTTCACGGCCTGACTGGCTCCGGTAGTCGCGTTGAGCAGCGAGCCGGCAACCACCTCGGCCGAGAGGTTCTTTTCGTCCAGCAACGTGATTTTCAGTTGCACCAGATCCTTGTTTGTGGACCAGGCGGGACCGTCCGCTTGCCCCTGCACGAACAATTCGGCGGGGACAGTTTGGCCGTTCAACTGCGCCAGATTCGCGGCGGAGACTTGCGCTCGCACGAACGCCGAGGGAAAGGACTCTTGTTTCGCGTCCCGGTAGCTTTGCAACTGCAGAACACTCGGGCGGCCGGTCTTGGAAGGGATGAACTTCACGTAACAGGCATTGGCTTTGAGCGGGGCGTCCAGTGTCAAGTCCATGCTGCCGGCGAGATCCAGAGCGGCGCTGGCTCTCCCCGTCATGTTCTGCGCCGCCTGCGTCGCATCCTGAGCCGCATCCTTGGCCTTGCCGGCCATATCGGCTGCCGTGTCTTTGATGGAACTAGCGATGTCGCTGACTTTCTTCCCACAGCCCGTGAACCACAACACGGCTGCGAGCAGGGTGAGCGCCGCCAGCTTCGTGGGGCCTGTGCTGTACATACAAACTACCTCCTAATGAATCCGATGGATGAGACAAAAGCACGCCGGACCCGACCGCGGATCGGCAGTCTGTCCATTATCGTGGTCTTCCGACGCACAGCCGTCAAGTTGAGCTGTCAAGTTGAGATTCTGCGTCCAACGTAGGGTGGACTGCGCCTAGGGTGATGCAAAGTTGAGGTTGACATAGGAAATTAGCACGATGGCAAGGCGAGAGACTGTTTCGCTTCTTGCCCCGCAGGGGCGCACATGACAGCTCGGGACAACGCCCTGATCGTGATCCCAGGTGTTCGCCCCGAGTTGGGGGCGCGATGCGTGAGCGGCAAGGCGCTAGCCGCCGGTTCCGAACGCCACCGGCGGCTAGCGCCTTGCCGCTCACAATTCAATCCACCGGCGGCTAGCGCCCAATGCCACTTACTTTGTAGCGGTACGGCGCGAGCCGTCCGGTATTACAGTCGGAAAACCGGGCGGCTTGCGCCGCTCCGCTAACAGAAAACGCCCCCAATGGTCCCAAAGTAAGTGGCATTGGGCTAGCGCCTTGCCGCTCACAACCCACGATCCTAACCTTGACAAAGCACTGGGCTGATTTGTTTTCCGCTTGGTGCAGACGCCACGCGCCGGACGCGACCGAAGTTCCGGCAGCGCTTCCGGTGGCTTGTTCAGGCCTACAGGAGCATGAATAATCCGGTCTCACAGCGGGGCCGGCAAGTCGCGACGCTGGAACACGACGGTTGCCACCAGATATGCCAGCAGGCCCAGGCCGATCAGGATCAGATCATAGCCCAGCGGCCCCAGTATCAGCGACTCACTGCCCGTGGGGTGTCGCATCAGACTCCAGGCTTCCTGCGGTGAGTTCAACGCCACGCTGACGAAGGCTTCCGGTTCGTAGGCCGTGAAGAAAGTGCACTTGGCGAGCCAGGCAAACCGCTCCGAGGCCAGCGAGAAAAGCTTGACCAGCATCTGGAAAATGGTGAGACCGGCGACCCACCCGATCGTGCGCCAACGGTAACGGTCCCAGGACGAGAACAGGCTGCTGAACCCCGCCAGGAAGATCCCTAGCGAAAACAAGTTGAACACGGCCGAAGCGAAGACCTGCGGGTCGACCACTTCGGACAGCGGCACCCACTGGAATTTCTTCTCGGCCAGCGGATTAGGGATCTGGAAACCGAACAGCGGAACGGACCAGGTCGGGGTCGGCGCCGGTTCTCGCACCGCGGTAGTCAGGATGCCCGTATAGATGCCGAGCCAGACCGCCAGGGCCACCAGGGCCACGCCGCCAATCGTGACGGACGCCTGCGACCAGAACACTTGCCGACGGCTGACCGGCTGCGCCAACAGCATCTCCATCGTGCCGCGGCCCAGTTCCCCGCTGACACAGTCCGAACCGCGGGCGATCGCCCACAGGCACATGCAGACCACCACGACGGGCTCGTCAAACGTCAAGGCGATCCGGCCCGCGTAGGTGAACAGTTGCTCCAGGGGCACCGGAATGAAACGCTGGTACTCGCGCAACTGTTCGAGAATCGCCTGGAAGCGGCTCATCTCGAATTGGCTGACCAGCCACACCCGTGTCCAACCGACGACGAACAGCGCCGCCATGCAGGCCAGCAGCAGCGCTCGACCTTCCAGCAGCGATTTCTTGAGCAGCATGCGATTCATGATGGCTGGTGTACCTGATCGTAAAGGGCTCGCAGTCCGACCGGCTCGACGTGCATCCGGGCCAGCGGCAGCGTCGCCAACCAGCCGAGCAGCGGTGCCAGTTCGCCCGGCGTCTCGATCGTCAGGCTGCCGGCCGCGTCTGTCCGGACCGTCAAGTCCTCGCGAAACGATTCCGGGACCGGCGGCAGCGGACCGTGGAGCACCGCGCGGATCCGATGGCGCTGACGCAGTTCGGACATGATCTGCGTGTGGACCAACCGCCCCGCGCGCAAAAAGGCCACGCGGTCGCAAGCCTGCTCGACCTCCGACAAGACATGCGAAGAGAATACGACAGTGCGTCCCTGGGCACGGGCCTCGGCCACGATCTCCAGCACAATCCCACGTACCGTAGGATCGAGGTTCGAGGTGGGTTCGTCCAGAATCACGACCGGTGTTGGAGCCGACAAAGTCGCCGCCAATCCCAACTTCTGCCGCATGCCTGTCGACATCATGGCGACCCGCCGAGACAGCTCCAGCTCCAACCGTTCGGCGAGTTGCAGGGCGCGCTGGAAATCGCCGCCGCGCCGCACTTCGGCAAAGAACTGGAGCACTTGGCGGCCACGCATCTGCCGGAACAGCCGCACCTCGCCCGGCAGATAGGCCACCCGCTCGCGGACCTGCACGGATTGCCGCTGACAGTCATAGCCCGCGATACGGGCGGTGCCGGAGGTCGGCTGCAGGAAGCCCAGCAACAGCCGCAGGAGCGTTGTCTTGCCAGCCCCGTTGGGTCCGAGCAAGCCGAAGACCTCGCCCCGTTCTACCGCCAAAGTGCAGTCCTCCAGCGCAGTGACTTCGCCATACCGTTTGGTGAGTGCCTGGGTCTCGACCTGCACAACCATCTCCAGCATCCTCCCTTGGGCCTTCCGGGGCAACGACGTAGAACGGAATTCATTCCGTTCGAGCGGATGGAAATCCGCGCTGCGACGAAATCGCGGAGTTGCGATTGCCCCGGTTCTCGCGTCATTGTTGGCGAAGCCGGCTCAACTGGCAATCGGCCGTCCGGCCTGTCGATTGAACCCAGATTATTTATGTAGGCCGGAACGAGGTCGCGCAAGACTATGCCGGAACGACGCAACCGACGCTCGCAGGAAGAACCCGCTTGGTGCAGACGCCACGCGCCGGAAGCGACCGAAGTTCCGGCAGTGCTTCCGGTTGTTTGTTCCGGCCTACAGAAGCATGAATCATCCGGGTTAAATCGGCAACAGTACCAGCCGTACGGTGGGCTGTGCCCACCAACTGCAACCGCTTGTGGTGGGCACAGCCCACCCTACATCGAATCGACAGGCCGCGTGCTGGGCGGGGTCTGCCGGATTGTACCCGTTTTGATATAATGCGGCGCCAACGGCGACGGTGATCAAGTGGCGGGAAAGGTATCCGTGCTCTGGCTCTGCCATCCGTGCGGGAAACAAAACCTGGAAGATCCGAACCGTGAGTCAGTACGACATTTTCAAGCGGCCAGCCGGCCCTCCCATCCCGACGAGACCCGCACACGCGAAGCGTACTTCCTGACGAATCCCGATCCCTAAGAAAGAAGGGTTACACTTCCATGCCGACCGCATTTGCCATTGCTTCCCATCCGGATGATATTGAGTTCTTCATGTCGGGCACCCTGATTCTGCTAGGCGAAGCGGGATACGAACTGCACTACATGAACCTGGCCAACGGCGACTTGGGTTCCGCCCATCTGGACCTGGAGACAACGGCCCGGACGCGTCGCGAGGAGGCCCGAGCCGCGGCGGCCAGCATCGGGGCCGTGTTCCACGAAAGCATCTGCGGCGATATGCAGATCTTGTACGAACTGTCGCTGCTGCGGAAGTTGGCCGCCGTCGTCCGAGAGGTTGCGCCGGAGATCGTGCTGACGCACTCGCCGGTGGACTACATGGAGGATCACACCAACGCCTGCCGCCTCGCGGTTTCGGCGACCTTCGCGCGGAATATGCCGAATCTGGTCACGGATCCGCCGCGGCCGGCGATCGCCGGGAAAGTGACCGTCTATCATGCCCAGCCGTACGGGAATTGTGATCCGCTGCGGCGGACTGTGGAACCGGAACTGTTCGTCGACACCTCCAGCGTGATCGAACGCAAGGTGCAAATGCTGGCGAAACACGAATGCCAAAAACGGTGGCTCGACGAGAGCCAGGGCCTCGATTCGTATCTGCAGACGCTGCGCGACCTGGACTCGCAAGTCGGTCGCATGTCCGGCCTGTTTGCTTGCGCTGAGGGCTGGCGGCGTCATCTGCACATGGGCTTCTGCGGCGAGCACGACGATCCGTTGCGCGAGGTGCTGAAGAACAAGGTGTTATTGGCCACTTGAGCCGCAGGCTGTGAATTCCCTGGGAGGGCGAGGCTCCTGCCGAGCTGCCGCAGGCCGTCACGGAACGGCCACGGCTCCGCGGGAGCGTCGCCCTCCCACGCTCCGCCCTCCCTTCTTGCCCTCCCGGCCGTCGCCCTCCCATCCCTAGGGCCACCCTGCCGGGATGCCCAATCGCTTGGCGACCTGCTAGACTCTCGGAGAGTCGTTGGGCCGTGGGCCCACTTCATTCTTGACCGAGGATTCTGAGTTCGCCATGCGTAACCTGCTCTCCGTGCTGTTGTTCGTGGTCCTGGCCTTTCTCAGTTGGGGCATTTACGGCCCCACGCTGCACGTCGGGCAGCAGAAGCTGGGGATTCCGCTCCAGCCCAGCAGCCTGAGGGCTTTTTTCTGCGTCGGCCTGGCCTATTTCTTCATCGCCGTGTTGGTGCCGCTGGCGATCCTCAAGTTCCGAGGCGAGAAGGGACGCTGGACGCTGACCGGTATGTTCTGGTCGCTCGCGGGCGGAGCGGCCGGCGCGATCGGCGCATTGGGGATCATCCTGGCGTTCAAGTTTCGCGGCAGTCCGGTGTACGTCATGCCGCTGGTCTTCGGGTTGGCCCCGGTGGTGAACACGTTCGTCACCATGCGGATGGCCAAGACGTTTCGGCAGGCCAGTCTGACCTTCTTTGCGGGCGTCATCGTCGTGGCCATCGGCGCCGGGGGCGTGCTGTTCTTCCAGCCCGGCACGAAGGACATTGCGATCAAAGAGGCTGGGTCGATCAAGGTTTCGCTTACCGAGTTGGTTGAGGGCGTACCGCATGAGGAAACCTGGACCGCCAAGGACTTCAATGAACTCAAGACAAAGCCGGAACTGGAAAAGGCCTACAAGCTGTATCTCAAGGCGAAGCCGCTAACATGGGGTCAAGGCCTGATGATCCCGCTGGCCATTGCGCTGGCGGCCTTGGCCTGGGGCAGCTACGGACCGGTCTTACACAAAGGCCAGATGAAGATGGACGGCAGTCGCCTGCGTCCCTTCTTATGCGTCGGCTTGGCGTATTTCGTGATCGCCGTACTGGTTCCCTCGTCGCTGATGCGAATCTTCGTCGAGCCCGGCTCGTTCAAATTCGATGGCGTGGCGTGGGCGTTGGCCGGTGGGGCCGCGGGCGCCGTCGGTGCACTGGGCATCATCCTGGCATTCAACTTCGGCGGCAAGCCGATTTACGTCATGCCGTTGGTGTTCGGCGGGGCGCCGGTGGTGAACACCCTGACGACGATTCTCTCCGAAGGCAACCTGCAGGCCGTCGGACCATTCTTCCTGGCCAGTCTCTTGCTGGTGATCGGCGGCGCGGTGACCGTATTGATTTTCGCGCCGCGTGGCGGCAAGCACGGCGCGGAGGCGCACAGCGTGCCCGCCAAGCCGACCTCGCGGCCAACCCCGAAAGATGCCTCACCGCCACCCGCCGACGCTGAACACGAGACCACGAGTGCGGGGATGACGACCCACAGCCGGTCCCCGGACGCGGAGCATGAAGAGGACGTGGATACCTTGCGTTTTGAAGACACCCAAGGCCCTCGCCGGTTGGAGTCCTAACGCGGATTATTCCTATCAAGGGCACCGCTTGTGCTGCTTGCTGGCACCAAACGGTTTTCCGGGTTGTCGGTGTCAAGAATGATGTCTTGCGGTTTCGCATAGACGCACCGCTAGCTGGGCTCAGACGTACAGAATTCAAAATTGGCGGACAAACCACTCTGACTTGGCAAAGTCGCCAAGCCGCCAATTTTGAATTCTGTACGTCTGAGCCCTCGCGGCAAGCCCCGTCTAGGCGACAACATTAGACCTCATTCTTGCCACTCCCACCGCAAAAAGCCGTTTGGTACTAGACGTTCCAGGTGGCGATCTTCAGGGTCTGTCTTGCGTGCCGCCGTTGTCCTGCGCCAGCTTACGCACGATCTCCAGAGCCTCTGTGACGTGCCGGTCGGCCGAGAACTGCGAGTTGAACACGTGGCGGACGATGCCTGCCGTGTCGATGACGTACGTGACCCGTCCTGGAAATAACCCCAGACTCTTCGGCACGCCGAACGCTTGCCGGAGTGAGCCGTCCTCATCGGCGAGCAGCAGGAAAGGCAGTCGATGTCCGCTGGCGAAGGCTTGGTGGCGATCCGGGGAGTCGGAACTGACTCCGATGACGACCGCACCAGCTCGGACGAAATCCTCGTAAGCGTCCCGGAACGCGCAGGCTTCCTTGGTGCAGACCGGTGTGTCGTCTTTCGGGTAGAAGTAGAGAACGACCACGTTCTTGCCCTGAAAGTCGGCCAAGGCGATCTGCTGGCCGTTGTGTGCTTGTGCCGTGAAAGTCGGGGCACGGTCGCCCGTTTGGATCGGTTTCATCGGGTGTCTTTGCTCCTATACCTGAGGTGTGACAGGGAGTCAGTGTCGGCTGGTCTGCCGTCCATCATACCGGCGAGCGGCCCAGTTTGTCTGGTCCAATCGTCAGTTCGGGCTGGTGGCGTCGCAAGACGAGGGTCTGTCGTTCAAATTTCATGTTTCGCGGCGGAGACCTCTGGTCAGTACGGGGAGCATTGTCGCCGCGAAAAATGAAATTTGAAGGACAGACCCCAGCCGCCGCCGCGAGTCGGAAAACCATCAACCCGGATGATTCATGCTCCTGTAGGCCGGAACAAGCAACCGGAAGCACCGCCGGAACTTCGGTCGCTTCCGGCGCGTGGCGTCTGCACCAAGCGGGTTCTTCCTACGAGCGTCGGTTGCGCCGTTCCGGCATAGTCTTGCGCGACCTCGCTCCGGCCACCATAATCCAGGCTGAAATCTGTACGTCTGACCCCAGCTGGCGGTCCGTCTCTGCGAAAGCGCAAAACCCCATGCTTGACACCGACAACCCCGAAAACCGTTTGCTGCTAGTGCTTTGTCAAGGCTAAGAATTTGGGTGCCACTGGCTCTGCCAGTGTCGTTGGCTCTGCCAGTGCCGTTGCTCCACCTCTTGGCCTTCGAACACTGGCCAAGCCAGTGGCACCCAACCCTAAGATCAAGCCTTGACAAAGCACTCATGCCGCTGGGTGTCGCCGCCAGGCTCGCGTTCTGCGCCTGCGGACCACGGCCTCTTGCGATACCCTTTCGGTTCGCGGAAGATTTGTTTTCCATTTGCAACCGAGGACCCCCTGCGATGAAGCCATCCTTGACTCGTCTTCAGCGGCGCGAATTCCTGACGACGACCGCCGCGGTCGCGTGTCCCTACGTGACCCCTTCCCGTGTCCTCGCGTGGCATGGGCAGCTCGGCGCGAATGATCGCTTGACGCTGGGGCACATCGGTGTCGGCGGGATGGGCGGCACCCAATGCCACTTACTTTGTAGCGGCACGGCGCGAGCCGTCCGGTATTACAGTCGGAAAACCGGGCGGCTTGCGCCGCTCCGCTAACAAAAAACGCCCCCAATGGTCCCAAAGTAAGTGGCATCGGGCTAGCGCCTTGCCGCTCACAATTAGCCAATGCCTGCCCGATGGCTTTCATCCGCCAACCCCAACTTTGCAGCACCCCAGTGCGTCGTCAAGGCTTGGTCTTGGGGTGACCGATGCGGTGGCGTAAGCTTCCAGCTTGCGTCTTACGCGATGAATCGAAAGGCAAGCAGGATGCTTACCCCACGTTTTACTAGTGCGCCAGCCGCCTTACGTGATATCGCTAAGTTCCCAGCCCTTACGGAAGTGGGGTTTGACGTACTCGTTGGCTTTCTCGCTGTTGGTGAAACGCAGATTCTTGCCATCCCAGAGGAGTTTCTCGTTGGGGAAACGCCAGCTGATGGCCCCGAGCAACATCCATTCCGTGTAAGGTCCGGCGATGCTGAAGTTTGAGCAGGCCGCATCGCCACCCTTGCAGGCCCGTATCCAGTCCTGGAAATGTCCCGGCGAACGTTTGATTACCTCTGGCGGTTTCTTGAAGTCCTTCATCCTGGCTTCTGGAATCAGGCGGACACTTTCCCCGCGACCACCCGTGCCCAGATGCCCTTTCGTGCCCACGAAGATCTCGTTGAATGATTTGACATCCTCCGCGGTCAGACCCTGAGGCACATTGAAGTTCTTCGTCATCTTGCCTTCATACCAGTACAGGGTCAAGGCAGGCATCTTGCCAGCTGGAACGTATCTATTCGGGCGCTCCGGGAACTCAAACTTGCAAGCGTAGTGAGGATAGGTGACAGGATTTACCTCATCCACCGCCGTGCACTCGACGCTGCTGGGACTGCCGAGTTGCAGTGCCCAGTTCGCGGGTCCCAGCATGTGGATACCCCAGTCACCGATCATTTGCGTGCCATAATCCAGGAATCCACGCCAGTTCCACGGATGGATCTTCGAGCTGTACGTATGTTCTGGAGCACGGCCTGTCCAGAGGTTCCAGTCCATCGTCTTGGGGGCTTCCTCAGCAGGCGGCCAGTCCTTGATGCCGCGTGCAAAGCCGCCGCCGCTCATCGAATGCACCTCGGTGATGTCACCGAGCTCGCCGTTCCATATAATTTCACATGCCACCCGCGTCGCTACCGACGAGTATCCCTGATTTCCCATCTGCGTGGGCACCTTGTACTTCTCAGCAGCCTTGGTCATCAGACGGGCTTCCCAGACGCTCTGGGTCAACGGCTTCTGGCAGTGAACGGCTAGGCCTCTCTCCATGGCCCGTAGCGCGACGGAGGCATGCATGTGGTCGGGGATGGTAATGGTTACCCCGTTGAGCTGCTGATGTTCTTTGTCCAGCATCTCGCGAAAATCTCTGTACTTCTTGGCCTTCGGGTACTTCTCGGCCGCCTTATTCAGAAAGTTTTCGTCCACGTCGCAGATCGCATAGATGTTCTCGCTGCTCGCGCTGCCAACGTCATTGGCTCCCTGCATTCCGCCCACGCCGACGCAGCCGAGATTCATCTTGTCGCTGGGCGCCAGCTGGCCTGAGCCCGCCACGACGTGTCGGGGTACGATTGACCAGGCTGCCAACGCTGCCGCGGTGCCGACAAATTGACGTCTGGTGGCTTGCTTTCCCCAGATTTGTTGGTGCATCGTTACTTTGTCCTTCAGCTTGTAATTCCCAGTTGCCGTTCCCCAAACACATTCCACGCGACGACTCCTCGGCTAAGTTAGCCGAGTGCTACGCGGAATTCCAGTGGCCACACTGACTTTCCCGCCGACAATGTTCCCTCGAAGCGTTGGAGCATAACGTTGCGCACACTAGCCCGACGCGCAAGCGAGGGTGCCCCAGACTTCGCCCCGGTGTTTCGCCTGAGATGTGGTTTCTTGCCGAACCTACGGTAATTCACCGCCCTTCCCGGCGTGTGGGCATCAACCACCCTCGCTTGCGCGTCGGGCTAGTGTGGACGGCTGCCAGCGTCTTGCGCCACCTTATGATCAAGGCCCCCGGGCAAGCCCTCGTCGTTATACACAACTCTTCCGCCCCAAAGGGGCATTAACAAATCAGCCCAGGGCAGAGCGTCGCGGCGACAGCCGCAGAGCGCCGCCCTGGGTAC
>JAPLNJ010001184.1 GCA_026692885.1 Planctomycetota bacterium
CGGTTGTCCAGGTCCTCGATTTTCTCGTTCCGACGCTCTGCGTCGGAACGCAAGCCACGGACGCTCTGCGTCCTTGGGCAGACGACGCGGAGCGCCAAAACACTTGCATTCCCACGCGGAGACTGTGAAAGAATCGTAGTGTGGGCCAAGTTCTCGCGGCCCACCATCCAAAGCATGGTCATTTCCTTAGAATTGGTGGGCCGCGAGTACTTGGCCCACCCTACGATTTTTTCACAGGCTCTCCGCGTGGGAACGTAAGTACTTTGACGCTCCGCGTCGTCTGCCCAAGGACGCAGAGCGTCCGTGGCTTGCGTTCCGACGCAGAGCGTCGGAACGAGAAAATCGAGGACCTGGACAACCGCAAGATGTTCACAGCAGCGGCGTATTGCCGTTCGGATTACCGCGAAGCGGTTGCGTCGCATAGCCCAGGGTTGCCGCGCAGCGGCTACCCTGGGGCGCGGCGGCGTATCCATCCCGTACCCCAACGGGGTTCCGTCGCGCCGGGTGCCGCCCGTGACAAAACCCCGTTGGGGTAGAGGAGGGAACCCCCGATACAGAACCCAGGGTAGCTGCGCGACCCTGGGCTATGAGACACAACGCCGTTGGCGTTAAATCGTTGCGGACGGCGGCGTACACAACCGCCATCCCAGATGTGCGCAACTTCAAGAATTTGCGTTTTGGGCGATGTGCGGCTGCGTGCAATTCGGGTTACCCGTGCTCGACGTCCCACTCCGCCCGACGGCCGAGGCGGTCGCTGACTCCGACTTGATTCTCTTCCTGCACGGGACCGAAATGCGGACCCCATTTCGCCGCGAGTTCCTGGCCGCGCTGGACCAGCAGTTGACGTTCCTCGGCATTTAGGGGTTGGAACCGTTTCACGAGTTGGATGTTCTGCTTCAACTGCTCGACCGTGTGGACGCCGATATTGGCGGTGACGACGCCCGGCGTGCTGAGCGTGTAGCGCACGGCCAACTGCAGCTGGTCTTCACCGATCAGTGGCTTGGCGGTCGGCTCGTTCCAGCTGCCCGTCTTGGGATCGGGCCCGCCGTAGACCTTCATGGCCACGATGCCCACCTGATGCTTCTGGGCCAGCGGCAGGACGTGTTCCTCGAACTGGTAGGTGTGGCGATCCACATAATTGACCACCGTCAGCAGCACGTCCACTTCGCCGCTGTCCAGGAACTGGGGAAATCGTCCCGGTAGGTTGTGCCCGGAGATGCCGACGAATCGGCACTTGCCGGCCTTCTTCTGAGCCAGCAGCCACGTGAAGACACCCTCGGCCGTCCGCGCCGACTTCAATTCCCGACTGCCGAGTTGATGGAAGTAGAGCACGTCGACATAGTCGGTCTTGAGCGTCTTGAACGAGTTGGCCAGAGACTTCTCCGCGTCGGGAATCGTGTCGCACCAGACCTTGGTGGCCAGGTAGATCTCCTTGCGGCGCGGTCCCAAGGCCAAGCCAACGCCCTCCTCGGCCTTCACGTATTTGGGCGCTGTGTCGATGAAGTTGATTCCCTCGTCGATGGCCAAATTGACGATCCTGGCGACTTCCTGGACGGACACGGCTGGGGCGATACCGCACGGCGCGGACCCTAGCGTGAGACAGGTCACGTCCAGGTTCGTGCGGCCGAGTACGCGGCGTGGCAAGCGGTCGTCGTTGACGGCCGGCGTCTCGGCGGCCAGCGCTGCTCCGCCACCAATCACGGCCCCGGCCAACAAGGCCGTGTCGTGCAGGAAGTCCCGGCGAGAAAGGGGAGAAGGTCGATTGGGCGACATGGTCGTTTGCTCCTGGTTGGTTGGGGAAAGGGCCGTTAAGCATGCAGCCTCAGGATACACTCCGCGACATCATTCCGTGGGTTGTTGACGACCGTGCCGACCGGGAAAGCCTCCAGACGGTCCGCCGGGTACGGGCGCAGCAGGTCCTCCAGTTTCTGGCCGGAACGCACTTCGGGGTCGAGCCATAGGTCGTAGGCTGCGGGGTCGAGAATCACGGGCATCCGGTCGTGGATCGGCTGCATCAATGCGTTCGGCTCGGTTGTGATGATGGTGCAGGATTCGATCGTCTGGTCCCCGCGTTGCCAGCGTTCCCACAGGCCGGCGAAGCCAAACGGCCGGTCCTCCTTGAGCCGGATGTAGTGGGGTCGCTTCCCGCCGCCGACGTTCTGCCACTCGAAGAAACCGTCGGCCACCACCAGACACCGGCGCCGCTGAAACGCCTGCCGAAAGGCGGGCTTCGAGGAGACCGTCTCGCCCCGCGCGTTGATCAGGCGGTTGCCGATCGCGGGATCCTCAGCCCAGGCGGGAATCAAGCCCCAGTGCAAGTCCACGCAGCGCCGCTGCCGACTGGCGTCCAGACGGACGGCAGCCACCGGTTGCGTCGGAGCGATATTGTATCGCGGGCTGAGGTCCGGCACGCCAGCCAGACCAAATTCCTTGGCGATCTCGGGCACCGAGGTGCGCAGGGTAAAGCGTCCGCACATGCCGCTCATTGTAGAGGAAGCGAGTGAATAGAAAAGCGGTGCAACGGTTCCCCCTCGCCCCGATACTCCGGGGACAGGGGAGAGGGGCAACGCCGTTAAGCATTTTCGTAGTCGAAGTCGCCAGAATTCGGGTGTTCGGCGTGGCACCCGAAGTATGGCGACTTCGGCTACAATGTTCGTGCCGGCTTCTTCCCGCGACAAGATCGTTGACGGCGTTGCCCCGCCCCCCCGCCTTTGCGCCCACCAACTGCAGCTGCTCGTGGTGGGCACAGCCCACCCTACATTCCATCGACAGCCCGCAGGTCGGACTCGCTGCCGACCGTCGCGCAGGAACCCGAATCGGGTCCTGATCATAACCTAGCCAACCACGCGCATCTAGCCGGGGGCGTTGATCGGAACGTTGCGAAAAACGCTGGCAGCGCATCGCCGTAAGCGCGAAGCGACGGTGGCCGAAATAGCTTCCCGGTTTCCGGCGCGGGCCAACGGGGCGGCACCGGGGACGAATCGAGTAGCACGGATGGCAAAGCCGGGGCACGGATGAGCAGCGCGGTGTCGGACAATTTGTGAAGATTCTGGGGTCTTCATCCGTGCCCCGGCTTTGCCATCCGTGCTAGTTTTGGGTTGCGGGCTTCGGGCGTCCTCTCAACCCGTCGAGCATCGCAGGGTGGAAGATCATGGTGAAAGATCTGGGTCGCACCATGTTGGGCCTCGAACCCTTCTGGGAGACCCGGAAGTTATTTCGGCCACCGTCGCTACGCGACTTGTTTGCATTCTTGCGATTGACTCTCCGTGGGTTAAAACCCACGGCTACAATCCGCAGCCGCTACGCGGCAAATATCAGAACTTAGGAAGTTGTTTCGGCCGCGCTGCTAGGCCATCCGATACGATTCGTTTGTACACTATTACTGTCACACCGGTACATCACCGGCCCTGCGCTTCGCCGTCCGCTCCGGCACGATGGTTTCGGCTGCGCTGCGAAACCCTCGGCCTACGCTCCCGGCTGCGCTGCGGGCCTTGACTAGACCGTTACTATACCACACTTACTCGCTCGACAGACTACGGGCGACACGGAAGCCCAGGCCGCTGACCCGGTCGGACGGCCCGTACCAGACGCGGTACGCCGACCGGCAGAACACGGCCGAGAAGATCCAGCCCCCGCCCCGGCTCACCCGGTACGAGCCCGTGCTGGGCCCGCCGGGATCAATAGCTGCCTTCTCCGCAAATTGCTGGTAAGCATCCTCCGCGCACCAGTCGTCGCACCACTCCCAGACGTTACCCTGCATGTCGAACAAGCCCCAGCCGTTGGGCAGTTTACCTCCCACGGGCGACTTACCTCCCACGGGCGACGTCCCGTCCTTAGAATTCTCACTGTAATACGCGTAGTCTGTCAGCAGCTTCGCATCGTCGCCAAAGGCGTACTGAGTCTGACTTCGGGCGCGACAAGCGTACTCCCACTGGGCTTCCGTCGGCAAGCGATACCCGATCGCATCGGGATTGGATGTCCAAACCTCAATTTCGGCTTCCCCGATAGAATCTTTTGCCTTTCGCGTCTCGCCGGTTCGCGTATAGACTTCCGCCAAGTGTTCGCGACGGCTGAGCCAATTGCAGAACCTGGCGGCATCCTGCCAACTGACCGTCTGGATGGGGCAATCATCGCTGGGGCTGTATTTCTTCCCAGTCGTGTTCCAACCATCGATCCATGCGGTAGGCTTCTCGCTCGGCGGACAGTCCGGATCGTTGTAGAATTCCAGGAACTGCGCCACCGTCACTTCACGATCCCCCAGCAAGAAGCCCTTGGTCAGTGTAACCTCGTGACGTGGTTCTTCGTCTTTATAGGCCAATTCGCTTTCGTCGCCCTGCCAGAACTTGCCGGCCGGAATCCTGATCAGCGTCATAGCGATCGAGTTGACACACCAGCCACGATCCGCGGGTAGCTCCGCCGACGGGGCGAGGTCCGGGACGGGCTGCTGCCACTGCCGCAGGGCCCAGAACGCGGCCCCATGCATTCCCGAATCGCCGTCGTTTTGGAAAATCCGTTGGGTCAGTTCCACCGCCGCCGCAGGGATCTTCTCGCCAGGGAAGTGGCCCAGGCCCAGCAGCAACGCGCTGCGGGCGGCCGGCACTAGCTCCTCTTTCTCGACGAGCCCCAGCAACGGATCCGGCTCGCCGAAGCGGTCGGCGATCTGCTGTATCAGATAGCTCCGCGTGTCCGGGTCCGGCCCCAGGTCCAGCAATGGCAGGACGGGATCGAGGTCCCCGATGCGCAGCGCGGCGATGCCCGCAATCGCTCGCCGCTGGTGCAGTTCCAATCGCGACGGAGCGGTTGCCGCGCCGAGGGATTGGCTCAGGAATTCGATGGCCTCACGCAGCGATTCTCTGGCCTGGGCGGAATCTTGAGCGAGCTTTGGGAAGAGCGTCTGGAATTCCGCTTCGCTGCCCGTCACCATCCGCGCCGTCAGCGACTTGGCATCGGCGTCGGCATAGCGGGCCAGCATGCGGGCGATCACCGGCCCTGCGTCCGATGTGTCGGACAGCAGTTGTTTCGCTAAGTAGTCGCTCTGTTCGGGATCAACCTCCAGCAAGGCCAAACTTGCGCGGAGCCGCCGCTTGGGATCGGCGGATTGCAGGTGCGCTTGCAGCAGCGGGTCGGTCCACTGACGATAAGGTCTCATTTTGTCGATGAAATCCGGCACGGCGCCGATTTCGGCCACCAGATAGCCATCGACCAGCCCCTCCGCAAAAATCCGATTTTGCCGGACGGGGTCGCGGACGAGCCGGTCGTATCCGAACCAAGCCCCGCCCATAAGCATCAGGACTGTGGCGGCCAGCGCGAATTGCCGCAGATACCGCACCGTCTGCTGCGGTTTGCTCTGGCGGACCCACTCGTGGGTGAAAACGTTTTCGTAGATGCGATTGCGGACCACCAGGTTTCCATAATCGTCGCGTTTGACGATGCCCGAGAGCTTGAGTTCGATGTGGGTGGGCGCCGCGGTGTCGCGTACCGTCCGGCCTCGCCGGATGCGATCGTACAGTCGGAGGGCGGTCAATTGATCGCGGACGCGTTCGCCCAGAAATCGCGTGATCTGCCGAAAATGCGGATCGGATTCGACCTTCTGAAAACTGGCAAAGGCGTCGCCGGCCAGCGCGTCGACGTCGGCCGGCGACGGCAGCCGGCGTTTCTGGATCTCTTGGCAGAGCCATAACGTTAGGTACGGATGCCCACCGGTCCAGTGCAGGACTTGCCGCAGCAGTTCCGTCCCCACCTGGCGATCATCCGCGAGGACCGCCACCAGCGCGGACAGGTCGTCGCGCTGGAGGTCGAAGTCGCGGACTTCGAACGTCTTCCCGACGTTGTAGGTCGTGGTCCGGCGGTCTTTGACGAGTTCGTTGGGCGTGGCGACGCCGATCAGGCAAAAAGCGATTTTCTCGAAGGCCGGTTCCGACGCGCGCTGGTTGTACATCGTGCGGATGGCGGTGAAGAAGTCGTCGGTGTACGGCAGCTTGAGCGTGCTGTCGATTTCATCGACGAAGATCACCACCGGCGAGTCGTGGGCGGCGAACAGCGGCGTGCGAAAGAATTCCAGCAGCCGCTGGTTGGGCGTTCCCGACTGGGCTTCCCACCAGGCGTCGACGTTGATGTCGATCGACAGCGCGCGGACGACCTTGCCCAGAAATCCCCGATACCAATCGGCAGCTGTCGCCGGTGTCGCCAGTTCGCCGGCGACGTCGATCGTGACGACGCGGAGGCCCCGTTCCTGAAGCCGCAAGGCCGTCTGCATCATGATGCTGGATTTCCCCACTTGACGTGAGGACAGCAGGTTGCAGTAGTCGCCCTGGACCAGGGTTTCAAACAGTCCGTCTTCCAAGTCGCGCCGCGCGACGAACAGATGCTTGCGCGGATTCAATTGTCCGCCGACCTGGAGTTTCCGTTTGTCTGGTGAGGTGTCCATGATGTCTGCCGCATGCGGTTCGGACTGTTAGTAACCAGAAGCGTAAGCGAGGTCGCCAACTCCGATCCTCGCTTATGCTGCCGGTTACTGTATCAATTATCGCGCCGTTTGGTGTCGCCATACGACGACTTGTAGGATGGACATCCAGGTCCGTCCAGGCGGTCAGGACGGACCTGGGCGGTCTGGACGGTCTGGACGGACCTGGATGTCCATCCTACAGTTGTGGGGTAGTGCGGTGCCGCTCACAAGGCGGTCTTGAAGAACCGGGCGTACAGCAGATTCGCCGGATTGATGCGCTGTCCCTCCTTGCGCACCAAGCCCGCTCCATACAGGCGATAGTACAAGTCGTGATTGGGAACGGCGCCGCAGCGAATGACCTGCTGCATGGCGTCCAGCAGTTCGGGCCGTTCGTGCAGCTTCATCAGCAGCGCGCGGAGATGATCGCCAAACGGTCCCCGTTCGTCGCCGGCGCGCTCCAGCAACTCGGCGAAACCGACCTTGTCCGGCGCCGTCAGACGATAGTAACTCAACCGCGTCAGATACGGATGGCCACGCAGCAAAGTCCAGAGTTGTTCGACCTCGTCTTCCGCGAGCAACTCGCCGTAGGTCCGGTTCAGGACGCGGCACTCGTCCCGGCTGAAAGGTTCCATTTCCACGAGCAAGCCGACATTGAATGGCGACCGGTCGCCCTGATCGATCAACAGGTAGGGTTCGGTGGAGATGACCAGTGCCAGATCGACGTCTTCCCAGTCGGGAGTCAGCGACGCACGGCTATTGTGCCACAGACGCAGCATGCTGAAGAAATCCGCCCGGTAGGGCCGGCTGAACAACCGGTCGGCCTCGTCCAGGGCCAGCACCAGCGGTCCGCCGACTTGCGGCAGGATCACCCGCTCCATGAAATCCACCATCGCCGCTTGCGAATCGATCGTGGGCGGCGTGGAGAAGGCGAGCCGTAAACGCTGCCCGAGAAGCTGGGCGAAACGCGACAGGAACGTCGCGTACCCGGACAGGTCTTCGTGGGAAAAGATATTGAAATCGACAAAGGCGATTTTCTTGCCGGCCTTCTGGCACTCGGACAGATAGTGGAGCAACAGGCTGCTCTTGCCCATTTGGCGCGGGCCTTTGATCACCAGCGTGTGGCCCGCTTCCGCCGCACAGTGGACGACGACCTCGTCGACCTTCCGGGAAACATAGTGCGGGTCGCTGTGGGCAATGGTGCCGCCGGGGACGGACGCGGACCGCGTGTCCTGGGCCTTCAGGGGCCGGTTTAGAGCGCCGGCGGCCGCCGGTTCGGGCGGCGCCGCAGGGCGCACCTGGGGTTCGAGCTGCGCGGCCGGCTCGGTGGCCATGGCCCGCAGGATCTCGTGGTGGACGCGGTCGGATTCGTCGGGGCCGTTCCAGGAGACGTACTGCAGGCGCCCCAGGTACAGGTCCAGTTCGTACTCCAGGGGGCCGAAGTAGCGCACGCGGACGGGGATCGTCCGCGGGCTGCCGGTCGCTCGGCGATGGACTTGTGCCAGCCGGACTTCGGTCTGCACCATCTCGCTGTGCATCGAGCGTTCCGAGAGCAAGACCACCAGATAGTCGCACCAGCGGATCCGGGCGCGGATTTCTTCCGCCCATTCGCTGCCGGCCTTCAGGCCCATGTCGATGAACACCTCGTGTCCGGATTCCGTCAGTTGGCCGTGCAGGAAACGCGCGAGATTCTCCTCGTCCGGATCCCCGTGCGGATAGGAAATGAACAGCTTCCGGGACGGGGTCGTCCGGCCAGGGCCAGCCGCAGGTGGGGCGACGGGATGCGCCGCCGCGGCCCCCAAAGGTTGCAGCGGGGCGAGCTTCTTGAGGTCACCGAGTTCGCGCGGCGCAACTTCCAATTGCCAGGTCAGCCGTCGGTACAACTGCCAATAGCCGTCGTCTGCTCCCACGCGGAACTGGGGGTGGCCTTGCAGGACCGGCGGGACGTGTTGCGCGTCGTCCTCGGAAAACACGACGGGAACGTACTTAGACGTGGTGATTTTCTGGACGTAGAGATCGTTGTAGATGAGGTTCGCTTCCCAGCACACACCGCGGCCGGCGCCCGGCTCATCGTCGCCGGTGACCCGGCGCCGGTAAGTCGAGGTGCAGACCATCAAGACGAAAGCGGCTTCGCGCAGGTTTCGTTCCATCCATCGCGGCCAGCCCTCCGGGGGCCACGGCGAATACTGATCGAGCCGCGCGTCGATCCCGTCGGAACGCAGCCGCTCGGACAACTCCAGCACGCGCTGCTGATGCGCGGGCGAGTCGTGGCTGTAGCTGATCAGGACTTGGGGATGGATCGAATCCGCCGTCGACATCGCAGTCCTCGAGCAGACAAGGTGTCAGGGATCAGGAAAGTTGTCAGGAATCGTTCGGTTGCTTCCAGAGGCAGCCTGGAGTGAGGAAGTGTACTCTTCTGCCCCAGACGCCGCAACACGCCCGTCGCACCACAAAGATTCCTGCGTGACACGCTTTCGGGCGTCTTCGCTCGTGGTACAATGCCCCCACTGGCCACGCTTCGGTTTGTGCGGCGGTCGCACGGGGAACCGCGAGGGCCGGCATCCTCAACGCTTCCGGGCCGCTAGGAGCCCGCCTACCACCATGCGCAATTCAATCACCCGTCGACGACTTCTCCAGGCCGGCGCGGCAGCGTCGGCTTCTCTGCTGATCGGCCCCGCCAGCATGGCCCGCACGTACGCCGCCAACGAGAAGATCCGCTTTGCACTGATCGGCATCGGCGGCATGGGCGGCAAGGGCGTGAACGTGGCCTCCGGCGAACAGATTGTCGCGGCGGCCGACGTGGATGTGAACCACGCCGCCGGCTCGATCAAGAACATCAAGAACAAGTTCGCCGACGCGAAAATCTACAGCGACTACCGCCGGCTTTTCGACGAACAGAAACATCTCGACGCCGTGTGGGTGGCCACGCCCGATCACCATCACTTCCCCGCCACCGTCCGCGCCCTCGAAGCCGGGCTGGCCGTCTACTGCGAGAAGCCACTGTGCCACGACATTTTCGAGGCGCGCAAGCTGCGCGAGCTCGCCAAAGCGAAAAAGGTCGCCACGCAGATGGGCCACCAGGGCCATTCCGGCGAGCACGTGCGGTTGCTGTGCGAGTGGATCTGGCAGGGCAGCCTGGGCGATGTGACCGAGGCCCACGTGCGTCCGCCGTTCAATCAGATGGACTTCGGTTCGCGTAACGCTGGCCAGCCGATTCCTGTGCCGGCGGGTTTCGACTGGGATTTGTGGCAAGGCCCGGTCAAGACGCGGGAGTTCCGCAGCGGTATCCATCCGGCCGCTTGGCGCGGGTGGATCGACTACGGCACCGGTCTGTTGGGCGATTGGTTCTGTCACAACGCCGACGGCGCGGTGTGGGCGCTGAAGCTGTACGAAGCCGACACGTGCGAGGTGGAGTGCGAGGGCGAGGAGCCGGGCGAGACGAACTGGCCGCACGGCGTTCGCGTCTCCTGGAAGTTCCCTCAGCGCGGCAACATGGTCCCCTGCATCCTGCGGTGGAGTTCGGGCGCGTACAACGACAAGCCGATGCCGCCGACGGTCGATCCCGAACGCGTGGCCTCCGTGGCCCAGCATCCCAGCGCCTACTTCGGCACCAAGGGTTTGGCCGTCTCGGGCTGGTGGATGAACGGCACGCGGTTGTTTCCGGAAAGTTTCATGCAGGAAGTCGGCAAGCCCAAGACGGTCCTGCCGCGCGTGCAGGGAGGGCACGAGGCTGATTTCCTCAACGCCATCCGCACGGGCGACCGCTCCTCGGCCGATTTCGACTACTCCGCGCGCCTGACCGAGATCATGCTGGTCGGCAACGTGGCCTCGCGGGTCCGGGAGAAGCTGACCTACGACTTCCGCGCCGGCAAGTTCACCAACAGCGAAAAGGCCAACGCCCTGCTGAAGCGAGATCCGCGTCCGGGGTGGGAATTCGGCTACGCTTAGTGCGTCTTCAAGACTAAAAAGTGGGGTAAGCATCCTGCTTGCCTGTCGATGCATCGCGTCCAACGCAAGCGGGAAGCTTACGCCACCGTATCGGTCACCCCAAGCTTAAGCCTTGACGATGCACTAGCCCGGATCCAACTCAACCCACAACCAGAGAACGGGTGGCTGTTATGTTGATCAGACTTTTCCATAGCGCAGGCGCTACGGGGCATGTCTTCTTCCTGAAGAACGGCCGGACCACGAACAAGGGGCTCGCCTACAGCGGCTTCATTGGTCCCCAGACCACGGTCGCGGTGGTCCCCACAACGCCGCAGATCCTCAACTTCGCGATCGACGCTCAAACCAAGGACAAACAGCGCGTGGTGGTCCAGGGAAGCCTCACGGCGACTCTAATTCCTGAGACAGCAATCTCGACGTTCGACTTCACGGTCAATTCCAAGGATGGCTCCTACACCAGTCAATGGGAGCAAATCCTGAATGCCAAGGTCATCGAGCGCGTCCTGCGCGCGGTGCTCGGCAAGGTGCAGGATTTGAACGTGGAGGAGGCCACGCGGTCCCAGAAGGATGTCGAGGATGCCGTCACTGCGGCGCTCGGCGAGAAGGCTTTCTCGGCGGATGGTATCACGGTCAATTCCTGTTCGGTCCCCATGATCGAGCCGGCCGACGAGGAAGTCGGTCGTGCGATCGGCGCCCCAGAACGTCAGATTATGCTGACCAAGGCTGACCATGCTCTTCATGAGCGGCGTCTCAAGGCGGCTGCGGATGAGCGCGCCGTCCAGCAGTACGAAGCAGACACCAGGCTTGAACTCGAGAAGAAGCAAGGCGCCCTGCTCGACGAGCAGGCCAAGAACAAGGAGAAGGAAGCGGCAGCGGATGCCAAGGCGACCGAAATCCGTCTTGCCCCGCTCGCGAATGTCGAAACCGGCAAGCTGCTCGGTGCGGCCATCATGGACGCAGCCAAGACCGGACAACTCGGTAGCCTGGCCATCACGTCGGAATTCCTGGCTGCCGTCGGGCAGAAGTGAGGACCCCGTGGACCGCGTGGTCATTGTCACCAAACCAACGCGGCTCGAGGAGCTCGTGCTGCAACACCTGACAGAAGGTGCGGCGCGCTTTGTGCTCGAGTCGCGGGGCCAATTGATCGGCCCGTACCAGGAAGAGGACGCCGCCTACAAAGCCGCTCTCTCCCAAGTGCGACGGCAGATCCCGAATGATTTGCCTGTTACCAGGGTTTGTCGCGAAGACCTGCCACACTTTCTGTTCCGGGACAAAGACCTGATCGTGGTCTGCGGTCCGGACGGACTGTTCGTCAATCTCGCGAAGTACGTCGGCGATCAGCCGATTCTCTCGGTCAATCCAGATCCTAAGACTGTGGCGGGGGCGCTCATGCTCTTCCCGCCAAATTCGGTGGGAGGAGCCATTGCCCTGGTCCAGGAAGGGAAACATCGCATTGAGCGACTTCCCTTTGTGAAAGCGTTGCTCGATGAGGAACGTGTGGTCTGGGGAATCAACGACATTTTCATCGGACGCAAAGACCATATCTCTGCGCGCTATGAGCTGTCGTTCGGAAACCAGCACGAACATCAATCCTCCAGCGGTATCATCGTCTCGACGGGGGTGGGTTCAACGGGTTGGATTCGCTCGGTGGCGGCGATGGTGTCTGGTCTCTCTCGCGAGAGCCTGCCCAACAAATTGTCGTCGTTGCCGGGCGCCGCGAGCAATGAACTCGTCTTCGTCATTCGAGAACCATTCCCGGGGCCCTCGACTGGGACAAGTCTCGTGACGGGCCGTGTGGTGCCTGGCAAACCACTTGTTGTCAACTCGGAAATGCCTGACGGAGGATACATCTTCTCGGATGGCGTGGTCGAACAGGCCGTCGCGTGGAATGCCGGTAGCTCGGTCGTGGTCTCCGTGGGAGATCGGTATGTGCAGCGAATCGTTCGTTGAACCAGGCCTGGGTCCAGACAAAGGCCCGCAGCAGCCACCGCTGTTGAGACCTGTTAGGATGGTTGGCAGGGTGAGTCCGGATCAGTTTCAGGCTTACCGAAATCAGGAAACAGCGGTTGAACGTATCCATCGCCACGGGAGAGAACTATGTCAGACGCGAAGATTACCCGACGGACGTTTGCCAAGGCGGGGGCCGCGGCGGCCTTCGCCCTAACCGCCGCCCAGACGCAGAAGGTGCTGGGAGCCAATGACCGTATCCGGCTCGGCTTCATCGGCGTCGCCAACCGGGGAGGGCAACTGCTGGAGGCATTCCTGGACCACCCCGACATGGAAGTGGTGGCCCTGTGCGACGTGTGTCAATCGACACTCGACAAGGCCAGGCAGCGGGTCGGCGGCAAGGCCGACACCTGCGGCGATTTCCGCAAGCTGATCGAACGGAAGGATCTCGACGCCGTGGTCATCGCCACGCCCGACCACTGGCACGCCATTCAGACGATTGCGGCCTGCCAGGCGGAGAAGGACGTCTACGTCGAGAAACCGCTGTCCATCACGGTCTACGAGGGCCGGCGGATGGTGGCGGCCGCCAGGCGGAACAAACGGGTCGTCCAGGTGGGGATCCATCGCCGCTCGTCGCCGCTGTACGCCCGGGCGTCCCAGTTCGTTCAGGCCGACAAGCTGGGCAAGGTCACGGTCTGCCGCTGCTACCAACTCAGCAACATGTATCCCACGGGGATTGGCAAGGCCCCACCCAGCGCTCCGCCCCCGGACCTGGACTGGGAGATGTGGCTCGGCCCGCGGCCCCTACGTCCGTACCAAGCGACCATCGCGCCGTACAAGTTCCGCTGGTGGGACCTCTACTCGTCGCAGGTGGGCAATCAGGGCGTACACTTTTTCGACCTGATCCGCTGGATGACAGGCGACCTGGCTCCGGCGTCGATCTGCGCCATGGGCGGCCGGTTCGCCGTGGACGACGATCGCACCATCCCCGATACCATGCAGGTGACTTTCCAATGCCCTTCCGGCCGGCTGATTCTGTTTGGGCAGTACGAAGCCTGTGGCAACCCAGCCATGGCCCAAAACGCCTTTGCCGAACTCCGCGGCACTTTGGGGACGGCCTATCTCCGAGACGACGTGATCGATGTGATTCCCGAGCGTGGCGGGCAGTTCCAAGACCACGCGCCACGGATCGAGCCGGTCCAACTGAAGGCCAGTGATGAAGCCCCGTCCAGAAGCGGCAACAAGAACCTGTCGCTCACCTCGCTGCACGCCCGGAACTTCCTGGACTGCATCAAGTCTCGCGCGATCCCCAACGGCGACGTGGAAATCGGCCACCGTTCGACCACCTTCAGCCTACTGGCCAACATCTCGCTGGCGACCGGCCTGAGGCTGGAGTGGGATGCCGAGCGCGAAGCGATCACCAACCAGCAGGACGCCAACCAGCTGCTCCACTACGAGTACCGCAGCCCGTGGAAACTGGAGTAGGTCCCGGAGGAGTGACAGGGTGTGCACGGGCCTTGATCATAAGGTTGCGCACGGCTGTTGGTGCTGGCAGCAGCCCGGGTGGCTGGCGGCTGAGCCTAAGCGAAGCCCCAGTACCCGGTTTCTGGGGCATCGCTGCACTCTGCCGCCAGCCACCCTGACCCCCTGCTGCTAGCGTTTTGCGCAACGTTATGATCAAGGCCGTGTGCACGGCAGTTGCACTAGCCCCAGTTGTCGCGACGTTCCCGCCCGCCCAGCACAGCCGGGGCAATGTCCGTCAACAGGTCGTCCAACTCCGGGAAGTCCCACTCGAGATCGGTCGGCCCAGGATTTCTTTCGTCGCCGAGCCGATCATGGTCGCGCAAGCCACCGACACGGCGAGCGGCCATAGCCAGTGACGTGGGACTCGGCACCCAGCGATTTCCGTTCGTGCCAGACGCCGCGGTGTTCGTCGCGCTGGCGGGAGCCGGCACCTGCACGAGGATTGGGGCGAAGTCGCTGTCGCGATGCGTGTTTGCGGCGGCAGGCAGCGCAGCCGGAACCGCCGCCGCGACTGCCTCACCCTCCGTATCCGCCGTCTGCTACGTTTCCATCACTTCGCGAGGTAGTTCCAGCCCCAAGAACCACCAGCCCACGACCACCAGCCCACGACCACCAGCCCACGACCACCAGCCCACGACCACCAGCCCACGACCTACGGAACCTGCTACCATAGACGGGTTTATGACACGATCCAACATCACACGGCGATCAACGCCCAACATGGGAACGCCGAAATGGCCGGGGCTGCCTACAATTTCTCCTTTACCGCGGGGGGATTGCTATGCTCGGAGTCCGTCCGGGTGGCAGACGAATATGCGCGCGTGCTCGATTGGAAAGCCACAATCGAGAGCGTCCAACGACAAAACCTGCTACAGGCGAGGACGGCCAGCGCCGGCGACCGCGTGCTGCATGAAGTTCTTTCGCGACTGCGGTTGCTGACCCCCGTTCAGCTTTCGCTACTGCGGTCCGGTTCGAGTTCCGATCAGCGGCAGTTGTTGTGGCTGGCCACCTGCAAGCGTTACCAGTTGCTCTACGAGTTCGGCAGCGAAGTGATCCGCAACAAATTCCTGCAACTGGACCTCACGCTCGGTCCAACCGACTTCGATGCGTTTCTCGAATCCAAGTCGATCTGGCATCCGGAAATCGAGGCACTTGCCGACAGCACTAGGGCGAAGCTCCGGCAAGTGGCGCTGCGGATGCTTCGCGAAGCGGAAATCCTGTCCGCCGACAACGTGATCCAGCCGCTGCTGCTCGCCGTAGTGGTAGCCCGAGCGATTCAGGCCGATTCCATCGCACACTTCAACGTGTTCCCCGTCTCCGAAGCCGATATCCGGAGGACGCTGTCATGATCGCCAACTTGGAACATGCGTCCTTGCCCGAGCGGCTCGAACATCTGGTGCGGCTGATCGGCAGTCCACGGTTCCTACAGAAACAAGGGCTGGGCAATGAAGTTCCGTTCTTCATCTGTCCGTTTTGCCCCGCCGTCGCTGTCGAGATGGAAAAACTGCAGAAGCAGTTGGTCAATCAACTGTCGCAACAAGGCGTGCAGGTCCTCCAGATCAATCTGTACGACCTGGTGCGCGACATCATGCTGCGAGACAACGATTGGGACTGGTGGTTGAAGAACGAAACATCCAAGACGAAACACAAGTTACGGGACGCATTGCAGAGCCTCCTGGACGCGGAAACGGTCATCGTGCCGGAAATCGCTCGCCGGATGAGCCAGGTGGAATTCGACGTTCTATTCATCAACGGTGTGGGCGAAGTGTATCCCTACATCCGCTCGCACAATGTGCTGAACAATCTGCAGAAGGTCGCCAAAGAGAAACCGACGGTCATGTTCTTTCCCGGAGAATACACGCATTCTCTCGAAAAGGGAGCCTCGCTGGATCTGTTCGGGCGATTGCGAGACGACAAGTACTACCGAGCTTTCAACATCTACGACTGCGAAATCTAGCAGGGGGCCATCACGTGCAACTGCAAGGACTGTTTGCCAAACCTGTCGACCGGCCGATCGAAGGCGTGATCAAAGCCGATGACGACGCCAGTCTACGTATTGAAGTCGAAGAGTACGTCTTGACGAACGAAGTGGAGAAGCGGCTGGAAGCGTTCTTCGACGCCTACAACCGCTACCAGAACGCCATGGGGGTTTGGATCTCCGGTTTCTTCGGCTCCGGTAAGTCGCATCTGCTGAAGATCCTGGCACTGCTGTTGGCTGATCGGACGGTAGAAGGGCTGGCCGTCGCCAAGTGCTTTCTGAGCAAGTGCCAGGACAACAAGATCCTGGCGGCGTCCATCCACAAAGCCGTGTCGATTCCATCCCGAAGCATCTTGTTCAACATCGATCAGAAAGCCGACGTGATCAGCAAGACGCAGGTCGATGCCCTGCTGTCGGTCTTCGTCAAGGTCTTCGACGAATCCTGCGGGTACTACGGCAAACAGGGTTACCTCGCGCACTTCGAGCGCCAGTTGGACGAAGACGGCCTGTTGGACGACTTCCAAGCTGCCTTCGCAGCCCTGGAGCCCCGCGGTTGGGAGTGGGCGCGGGTGCGCGTGAATCGATTCCACGATCAGATCGACCAAGCCTACCAGCAGGTGACCGGCCAGGCGGTCCACGGCATCATCGACCGCCACCAAGCCGACTACAAAGTCTCCATCGAAGACTTCGCCGAGCAGGTCGACGCCTACATCCGCAAGCAAGCGGACAAGAACTTCCGGTTGAACTTCTTTGTCGACGAGGTGGGCCAGTACATCGCCGGCAACACCAAGCTGATGACCAACCTCCAGACCATTGCCGAAAGCTTGGCGACCAAGTGCAAGGGGCGCGCTTGGATTGTCGTCACCGCTCAGGAGGACATGGACACGGTCGTCGGCGAGATGGACAAGCAGGAGGGCAACGACTTTTCCAAGATCCAAGACCGTTTTGCCAACCGCATGAAGCTGACCAGCCAGGACGTGGCGGAAGTCATTCAGAAACGCTTGCTGGCGAAAACCAGCGAGGCCGTCGAGCAGCTCGGCCCCCTCTACGACAGGGAGGTTAATAACTTCAAGACCCTGTTCGACTTCTCCGATGGTTCCCAGACCTATCGCAATTTCCGGGACCGGCAGCACTTCATCGATTGCTATCCGTTCGTCCCCTACCAGTTCTCGCTATTTCAATCCGCCATCCAGAACCTGTCCAAGCAAAACGCTTTCGAGGGCCGGCACAGTTCGGTGGGCGAACGCTCGATGCTGGGCGTGTTCCAGCAGGTCGCCGTGACCATCTCCCAACATGAACTCGGCGAATTGGCTACCTTTGATTTGATGTTCGAAGGGATTCGGGCGGCGCTCAAGTCGCAAATCCAACGTTCCATCCTGGTGGCCGAGAAGCATTTGGACAATCCCCTGGCCGTCCGGCTGCTGAAGGCCCTGTTCCTGGTCAAATATGTGCGCGAGTTCAAGCCCACGATCCGTAACCTGTGCATCCTGATGCTCGACCGCTTTGGCGGCGACCTGCCCCGCCTGGCACAAGACGTCCAGGAAGCCCTGAATCTGCTCGAAAGCCAAGTCTACATCCAGCGTAACGGCGAGCTGTACGAGTTCCTGACGGACGACGAGAAGGACGTTGAGCAGGAGATTCAGAACACCGAGGTCGAGGCCCAAGACGTGGCCGAAGAACTGTCGAAAATCATCTACGACCAAGTCCTGAAGAATCGCAAGCTGCGGTGTGACGAAACCAAACAGGATTACCCCTTCTCCCGTAAACTGGACGACCGCATTTACGGCCGCGAATATGAATTGGCCCTGCACGTGATCAGCCCCTTCCACGATAACTTCGAACGGATCGACCAGCTGAAGATGCTGGCCATGGGACGGGCGGAACTGCTGATCGTATTGCCCGCTGATCATCGCTTGATCCGCGATCTCACCCTGTACCGGCAGACGGACAAGTACATCCGGCAGAACATCTCGCTGACCCAGCAGGAAACGGTCAAACGCATCCTGAGCAACAAGACGTTCACCAACAAGCAACGTCATGCCGATCTCGTCGAGAATGTCAAAGACGCCCTGGGCAACGCTCGGATGTTCGTGGCCGCAGCGGAGGTCGAATCGGGCAGCCATGATCCGCACTCGCGGATCTACGATGGCTTTGAAGTGCTGATTCGCAGCACCTATACGAACCTCCGCATGCTCCGCGGGATCACGTACACGGAGGGCAACATCGAGCAGTGCCTATCAGATTCCAGCGACGGCCTGTTCGCCAACGACGCCACCGCGATGAGCGAAGCGGAAACGGAGCTGCTGTCATTCATCGCCCGCAGTACGAACAAAGGGATCCGCGTGACGGTCAAAGCGTTGGTCGAGGAATTCGAAAAACGTCCCTTCGGCTGGTATCTCGCGGCGATCCTCTGCACGCTCGCCAAACTGTGTGGCCGGGGCAAAGTCGAGACGCGGGCGGACAGCGAAATCCTGGAAGACAGCCACTTGGCGGCGGCCCTGAAGAACACCCGAGTTCACGGCAACCTCGTGCTGGAGCCACAGATCGAATTTACCGCATCCCAGATCCGGCGTGGGAAGGAGTTCTATCACGACTTCTTCGACCGCCCGCCCAAGTCGACCGAAGCCAAAGCGTTGGGCGAGGAACTGGCCGCCGGGTTCCAGACCCTGCACGACGAGCTGGCGGCGCTGCACGCCCGATCGGCCGAGTACCCGTTCCTGGCCGCGTTGGCCGACCCGGCGCAGGAGATGATGAAGCTGGCCGCGAAATCGTTCAAATTCTTCCTCACCGAGTTCGAGACGCGGACCGAGAAGCTGCTTGAGCAGAAGGATTCGCTGTTGGACCCCGTGCGGCGGTTCATGGCCGGGTCGCCAGCCGAATTGTACGCCGACGTGGCGGCTTTCGTGAAGCAACAGGAGGCGAACTTCCCCTCGGTCCAGGACGAGGGCATCGCCAAGTTGCACGAGATTCTCGCCGACCCCCAGTGTTATCGGAACAGTGGCATTCAACAGGCCAAGGGCATCTTGGATCGGTTACGGCAAACGGTCGAGCAGCGGATCGCTGAAGAGCGGACCGCAGCGGCCGAGCGACTGGCGAACTTGCGGCAACGTCTGGAATCACTGCCGGAGTACGCAGCCCTGCCCGCGCAAGCCCAAAGCGAGATCCAAACTACCGTGGATCAGGTGATCGGGACATTGGCGTACCAGACCTTGATAGCTGTCATCCGAGACACGGTGCTCAGTT
>JAPLNJ010001185.1 GCA_026692885.1 Planctomycetota bacterium
GCTGCAGCCGACCAGCGGCGGGACCGAGCCCCGCGAACGCTGGAGCACGCTGTTCATGGTGCCGCACGGCGACAAGGTGTTCGTTTGGAACAATCATGGCAACCTGATCCTCGCCCGTCTGACGCCCGCGGGCTACGAAGAGATCAGCCGCGCGCACATTCTGGACCCTGACATGCCCTCGGCGGGCAGCGGCGGCCGTGGGGTCGTTTGGTCGCATCCTGCCTTTGCCAACCGTTGCCTGTACGCGCGCAACAACCACGAAATCGTCTGCGTATCCTTGGACCGAAGCCGCCCCACGCAATAGGGAACCTGCGATGCGGAGATGCATGTCAACTCGATTCCTAAAGCCGTTTGCCGAACTTGCCGCCTCACCTCGCGGCTTGTGGTATGTCATCGGGGCGTTCGTCCACCAATCAAGCCTTCCTTGTGGTCATCAGACATCGTGGAGATCAAGCATGCGTTCCAGGACCCTATTTCGCTGTTTCCTCGTCGCGCTTGCGGTAGGCGTTTCAACGGGCCTCGCATATCCGGCCGAGGGTCATTCGGACAAACCCAACATCGTCCTCATCAACTGCGACGACCTGGGCTACGGCGATCTGAGTTGTTACGGGGCGACCAAGCAGCGGACGCCCAACATCGACCGGCTGGCCAAGGACGGGATTCGCTTTACGAGCTTCTACTCCACCAGTGGCGTTTGCACCCCCAGTCGCACCAGCCTCATGACCGGCTGCTAGTCACCTTGTCGAACAGGTCCACGGCGACGATCTTCTTCCCGACCGCTACGGCCAGCCCGGAAGCCCCGTCAACGTACCCCAGCTTTTGCCTGAACTCGGCGATCCGTCCTTCATAAGCCTGGAAAGCGTCGGCCATGGCACTGCTGGGGGAAGAAGTGCCCAGGGCTTCCTGCTGCCGTGCTACTTCTTCCCACACCTTGCCCTGGTCCGAGCGGTGACCACGCTTGGCCTTCACCGACTTGCTGACGGACATCTTCAGGAAGTACCGCAGCTTCGATGACGAATGGCTGCCGCTGGAGCCAAACAGCCGGGACCGGTATCGCCACCGACCCTGTTCCACGCAACTGACGGGGATCTTGATCTTGCTGTGGGCAGCGATCAGGACCGAGGTGTTCAAGATCCGGTTCGCACTCGCCGTCCAAGTTGCGACGGGCACTGAAGGCATCTGTAAGTCAGTCGTGTAGACGGCATGTCCGCACAGTACGAATAGGCCAGTGCCCGGTAGTTGATGGTGTCGGTGACACTGTTGCCGACGAAGTAGACACGCAGGGGCCTGGCGTCCTGGGCGGGAGCTTGGACGGCCGCCAACACAACGGCGGCAAGCAAAATGGTGCGGCGGATCATGGCGTAGGTTCCAGAATGCGGGTGAGCGATTCAGTTCAGCGACCGATTGTACCGGGCGCACGCCAGATCCGCAGCATCCGGTTGCCGCCACGCTGAAACTCGTAGTCCACAGGCTGGATCGTCACTTCGACCCGCTGGGCCTGCACAGCAGCGTACACGGCCTCAACGTGCGGTGACGGGATCTTCTGGCATCAATTCCCCTGTCGCTGCTGCGAGCGAGGATGATCTGTGGTTTCGGTCAAGCCGACCTTCCGCCGCATGGCACTGTCAAAGTCCCCGATGAAAACCCACCAATTCATCAAACGCCGGTCCTGGTAGGTCAGGCCATTGTCTGCACCAGGAATGCTCTGCATCCAGTACACGAACCACTTCAGACTGTTGCCGCCCCAGCGGTCACAGTTGAGCCGTTGTTTCTTGCCGCTGCCGTCCGGTTTCCAGTCCTCAATGTCGGTTTCTACATACCGCCTGTTGCCCCAGTCGTAGTCCTGCACGGCGTTCGGCGGATAATGCGCCCAGCCGCAACCAGGGTGGACGATCTTGTGTGTGCGGTCGCTGCCGACAAACTTGCCCCAAAACAACAACTTGTCCCATTGGTCGGGTGGCGTGCGGTCCCGGCCGTCCACGAAGTTCAGGACGGCCTCGATCTGGTGCATGTGGTCCTCGACGGCCTCCGATGTGCCCCGCTGGTAATTGTAGTGGTACACCGTGTAGGTTTGACCGAGGAGCCGCAAGTCCTTGGGGTCACGATTGCTGTTGCTGATGTCCCCGAACGGCCCCGCCATGTTCGATTCCCAAAGGTTCAGCACGCCGCCGTGATAGCCCCAGATCCAGACTTCTTTGACGCCCTTCTTCTCGACCCAATCCCGTATACCGATCCGTTCCATGATCTTGTTGTAGTCGGTCATCGGCACTCGCTCGCCCGGCCGGGCCACCGTGGGCAATGGCTCCAGGAACTCCAGCGTGCCGGCAACTTTGTAGAGCAGGCTTGGCTTTGCGTCCTGGTCCTTGTAGCCGTGATAGCGGGAGCCTTCCTGCAAAGCGACAACCACCTCCTTCGTCTGGTTCTCGGTCTTCTGCCTTGTCTCGGCCAGTGTCGCCCCCCAGTCGCCGGTGACTAATTGGTCAATGCGGTCGCCCTTGACCGGGAAGAACTTGATCACCAGGACCGGCACTTCCAGCGGCACCTGAGCCGCTGCAGCAAGGCTACAAACGCAGGCCAAGAAGCCTGCCAAAATCAACGTGCATCTTGTCATGGGACTCCCCGGTACATCAACCATCCGACGCTCTGTCTGGGCATGGTGGTGTTCAGTCCTGCTGCCCTTGCACCAAGTGACTTTCGTTACGATCTGGAACCAGTAGCCCAACCGGCAGCCTGCCATCCGTTTGCCAAGGGTCGCCACCGCCGTTACGCCCCTGTAGTTCCTCATGGAAGCCGTCGATCCAGTACTCTTGCGACAACAGCTTCATCTTGGTTTTGGTTTTTGGCGTCGGCGGTGGCCCGCTGTTTGGCCCACGCTGCGGGCAAGTGGAATCATCAGCCGGTCCATCCAGGCAATTCATTCATCAGGGGTTCACCTCTTCTTGCTCTCCGGCTTCCTCTCCGTCCGTTTCTGCTGGAGCAGCCACTCGTAGAGTTCAGGGTTGTTGTAGGTTCCCGTTTGGGACGGACGAGTCGGGGCCTCGCTCCCGTCCAGCATGTTCAGCGACACGCCGACATTGTAAACTCGCCGTAAGCGTAGGAACACCGCACCAAGGAGGCTATCATGGCCCAAACAACTCGACGCAAATTCGTGGGAATCATGCTCGGCTCAGCCGTTCTCCAGGCAACCAACCGACTGGCTGGCGCAGACAACCAAACCGCTGCCTACGTTCGTGCCAACTCGGACTGGCTGGCCAAGTGCCGTTTCGGCATCGGCGTCCACTGGACCGCCCAGACAGTTCCCCGCAATGGACCGCCCAAGCCGTTCCAGAAGGCCGTTGCCGACTTTGACCTCAACGGATTCATGGCAGCGGTTGAGCACGCCGGGGCCGACTACGTGCTGTTCACGGCGGCCCACGCCCTACAAATGTTGCCTGCCCCGCATCCCCTTCTCGACGACATTCTGCTGGGCCGAACCTGTGAACGTGACCTGATTTGTGAACTGGCAGACGCCCTGGCCGCCAAACAGAAGCACCTGATGGTCTACTACAACCACTCCTGCAACGGCAAACAGGATGCGGCTTGGGAACAGGCGGTCGGCTATCACGCCGCCAATAAGGAACGGTTTGCGAAGAACCTGACGGATATCATTGCCTGCATGGGCGCACGCTACGGCGACAGAATCAAGGCTTGGTGGTTCGACAGTCCGTACTCGGTTGATCCCCGTGGCCCGCACAATAGCGTCACGACGGACATGACCGGTTTCCAGTTTCCGTGGGAGCAGTTCACGGTCGCCGCCAAGGTTGGGCATCCGGCCCGGCTCGTGACCTACAACCCCGGCGTCAACCAGACGTTTTTGTACACAACGCACCAGGACTACTGGGCCGGGGAATTGGTCAACCTCGACACTCCGGCCAAGAGTCGCTGCCTGGACAACGGCCTTCAGTGGTTTGGCTGGACGTGTTTGGAGGACCGGGCTTGGGTCCACACCAAGCTCGACACACCGATCCGGCCGCCGCTGTACACCGACGAACAGTTGCTCCGCTACGTTCAGACGTGCAACCAGAACATGGCTCCGATGACGTTCAACGTCGGCATCTACCAGGACGGGATGATGGCTTCCGAGTCGGTCGAGCAGTTGCATCGGCTGCGTGGGACGCTGCGGAGTTGAGTTGGGGGCAACCTCGGAGGATTGCGATGACGACAACGACAGCTTCCCCGCAGCATCTGCGCCGGGTGTTCGTCGAGAATTTTTCGGCGGCCGACATCGCCGAACCCCTGGCCTCATTTGACGCCAGCACCACGGCGGCCGATGGGTTGGCGGTCATGGCCCGCTGTGCCTACAAGGTGGCGGGAATTAGGAGGGATGGGACCATTTGCGGCTATGTGCGGCAGGAGGAACTGGCTGAAGGTAGATGCGGTGATTTCCTTCATCCTTTTGAGGAAGGCGACGTGGTGCCGGACTCGGCTGGATTCCCTGAACTCGTCATGCGGCTAAACGACCGGACCCGGCTCTTCGTCAACGTGCTTGGCCAAGTCGGCGGGATCGTCACCAAGACCGACCTCCAAAAGCCGCCAGTGCGCATGTGGCTGTTCGGGATGATTACGATCATCGAGATGGGCCTGACCCGGCTGATCGAAGCCGCCTATCCCGAAGGTTCGTGGCGGCAATGCCTGTCCGCAGGCCGATTGCAGAAAGCCGAGAAATTGCTGGTCGAGCGGAATCGTCGCAACCAAGACCTCGACCTGCTGGACTGCCTTCAGTTCTCCGACCGGGGCCAGATCGTGCTCCGCAACGAGGAATTGCGGACCAAGGCGGGGTTTGTCTCACGCAACCGCGGCGAGCAGACCGTCAAGGAACTGGAAGCCCTACGGAACAATTTGGCCCATTCCCAGGACATCATCACCTGTGACTGGGACATCATCGTGAAAATGACGGAATACCTCGACAAGCTGTTTGGCTTAGGAGCCTGAAAGGGCGCGCGGGACTATTTCTTGTGCAGGACCATCACGACCGGACAGGAAGCCATGACAGGACGGTGGCCTAACGCTCCAATTCCGGCCGCTGGCGAGCGAATGACAGGCTTGGGCCGCAACCCTGAGGAGTCCGATATGCTCGAAGAACAGAAAATCAACCCGAAACACGGGGAAATTCGACAGATCTTGAGGATCGCTGGTCCAGTTGTCGCTGGCTTCGGGGGCTTGCTCATCGCCATCGGCGTCGGGAGTTTCTTCTTGGCCTTCGGGGGCGGCGGGCCGCCGCGGTTCTTCTGGTGTGCATTCCTGGGAATGCCCATCCTGTTTGTCGGGACCGTGATGTGCATGTTCGGCTTCATGGGCGCACTCGCACGCTACCAAGCCGGTGAAGTGGCTCCGGTGGGCAAGGACACGTTCAACTATCTGGCCGAGGGGACGAAAGACGGAGTGCAAACGGTGGCGACCGCCGTCGCAGCGGGATTGACTCAAGGTATGGCCGGAACCGGCAAGACGGTTCGTTGTCCCAAGTGCGGCCATCCGGGCGATGCGGATGCGAAGTTCTGCGACGAGTGTGGATCGCCACTGGCGAAGACCTGCTCGTCGTGTGGACGTGTCAACGACCACGACGCCAAGTTCTGCGCCAACTGCGGCAGTGGGTTGTAAGGACGGAACCAGCATGGCTCGCCCCAAGTCAATCCGGCCCCTTACAGAAGTTGAACTACCGTCCGACCAAGACGCTCCGACGGCCCAACAACGACTCCGCAGCCTCGGCTGCCCCAAGCAGGCTGCCATTCTTGCTCGCTTCTTCAAGACCGGCCCCGGCCAGTACGGCGAGGGCGACCGGTTCGTCGGAGTGAAGGTTCCAGTGACTCGCAAGGTCGCCGGGGAGTTCAAGAGCCTGTCACTCACCGAGGTTGCGTGCCTTCTGCATTCCGAGATCCACGAGGAGCGGCTGCTGGCCCTCGTGATCCTGGTCGGCCAGTTCGAGAAGGGCGACGATTCCGCCAGGAAGCGGATCTATGACCTTCACCTCGCCAACACGAAGCACATCAACAACTGGGATCTCGTGGACTTGTCAGCGCCGCAGATCGTCGGCGGCTATTTGGAGAACCGGAGCCGTAAGCCACTCGACCGGCTGGCGAAGTCGGCGAGCATCTGGGAGCGACGAATCAGCATCGTGGCGACCCATTGGTTTATCCGACACGGCGATTTCGCCGACACGCTCAGGATTGCCGAGAAGCTCCTGACGGACAAAGAGGACTTGATCCACAAGGCGGCGGGTTGGATGCTGCGAGAGGTCGGAAAGAGGGATGCGGCGGTGCTGGAGGAGTTCCTGAGCGAACACTGCCGGGTGATGCCACGGACGATGCTGCGATACGCCATCGAGCGGTTCCCGGATGAGAAGCGGCAGGCATATCTCAAGGGGTGAGGTGGTCATGAACGTCACCGCCGTCGAGGGCAATCTGCTGGACCAGGACGTTGACGTAATCGTCAACGCCTGGAACCGGAACATCATTCCGTGGTGGCTGCTCCTGCCCCAGGGCGTGTCCGGGGCCATCAAGAAACGTGGCGGGACTGGTCCGTTCAAGGAACTCCGCAAGCATGGCTCGATCCCGCTGGGCGGTGCCGTCCTGACCTCGGCCGGGCGGCTGCCGTTCAAGGCCATCCTCCACGTGGCCGGGATCAACCTGCTGTGGCGGGCGTCCGAGCGGTCGATTCGGGATTCCGTCCGCAATGCGATGGCCCTGGCCGTTGAACATGGCTTCCGTTCCATCGCCTTCCCGCTGATCGGTGCCGGATCTGGCGGCTTCAATCAGGAGCGGGCCAAGGCGGTCATGCTGGACGAATTACGGACGCTCGAATCGCCGCTGGAAGTGATGGTGGTGGTGTTCCGGCGTACTTGACGCGCTTGGCGTCGCGACAGTCGAACGCGACGACCAGGTCGAGGCTAGGCGACGATTACTTCAGTGCGTCCTTCAGCGATTTCAAAGCCCGAACCTTAATCTTGTAGCAAGCGGGCTTGGCAGGGCGGTCCATCAGTTCGCCCGGCTTGAACGGATTGGGAACGCCTTTCTGAGCCTTCCGGGCCGGGATGAGTTTCTTCTCGATCTTTACCAGCCCTAAGGCTGCGAACACGCCGGCCCCTTTCTTACCCATGCTCTTGGTGGCCTCGGCCGTATACGCCTCCAGGACAGCAGCGACCTGTGTCTTCGGCAGGTTCGTGGCGGCCGAGACGTTGGCCAGGACTTCGCTCTTGGTCGGGGGTTTCTTGGCAGCAGCAGCTTTGGCCATGATTCAGTTTCCTTCCGTGTTCTTGGGGAGTTGTCGAACAAACGAGTCAGCGTCGCGGTGACGCAAGATGATTAAAGCCCATTCGCCGGGATTTGCAAGGCCCGTGTTAGCCCGACAGGGGACCTGCAGGAGCGGCCGCATAGGCCCAGCGGCACGCCATGTATCGGGTCGTGGCCCAGGTTGACGAAGAGGCCGAGTTGTTCCAAGTCTACGGCTACGCGCCCATTCGGATTCCCGAAGGTAGCCGTCCCGCGATCGAGGAGACGGTGGCGCGGGCAAACTACGGCTTACGCGTCGGCAAGTTCGAGTTGGATCTCGATCAAGGCGAAGTGCGTTTTCAGGCCAGCCAAGTCCTGACGGGCGACAGTATAGGTGACGGCGTCATCGACCGCCTGATCACCGTGACGATGGCCACGCTGGACATGTACCTGCCGGCCGTGCTGTCCGTGATCTACGGCAACGAGTTGCCGAAGGATGCCATCCGGTGCGTCGAGGGCGGCCGGTGCGGTGGCGACGAATCCGAAAGCGGCATCGACGAGGTCGCCGACTGAGCGGCCATGCGGACTTTTCTTTAGTGGTCGGGAATATACCGGCCCGTTCGAGTGTCTTATCTTATGGCACGTGCGCGAAACTTTCTCGCGAACCTTCCGCGGCGTGCCTCCTCCTTCTTAACAGTGAGCGACGTTTGACGGCGAGTTGCCTTGGAGCCGCTCCTTGACGGAGAACACGAACATGATGGTCTTGCGGTCGAGTTACCTTCGCGAACAAAACTGCGATGGGCGGTTTGCCGGTCAACCGGCGAATACCCTGCCCCCGCATCGTCTGCGATTGTGACACTCGGCCTAACCATCCGATCGAGCTTACCAAAGCCCGGTGTCACAAAAGACGCCGGGCTTTTTTTTTGTTGGGGTCGGTAGCTTGTCCGTTGTCCGTTGTCCGTTGTCAGTTGTCCGTTGTCCGTGGTCCGTTGGTCCGTTGGTTCGTTGGTTCGTTGGTTCGTTGGTTTTGGCGGAGATCTCAAGAACAACGGACCAAGAACAACGGACCAAGAACAAATTCGCACTGGTGGTCTAGTGGCCAAGACACCGCTCCCGGGGCACCGACGCGCAGCGTTGGTCCGGCGACGAGGGTTCGACTCCCTCCCGGTGCTCTCAGTTCTTTGACAATTCGGCTTCCAACCAAGCGCCCATGATGTAGCGGCAGCCTGCCGCCTTGCCAAGGCGGAAGTGCGGGTTCGACTCCCGCTGGGCGCTCTCCACAAACAGGACGTGGGAAAGCCTGGAATTCCGCGTGCTTCGGGCGCACGAGATCGCCGGTTCAAATCCGGCCGTCCTGACTGCGATTGCGGTGGGGCCTGTGTTGGTACGGGCAGGCGCCTGTTAAGCGTCACGTCGCAGGTTCGATTCCTGCCACCGCAGCTTTACGGAAGGGCAAGCCAACTGGCGATGGCAGCCGCCCCGAAGGCGGTCGAGCGATGAGCCTTGAGGGTTCGACTCCCTCTCCTTCCGCCTGCACGTGCCCTTGGCCGATTGGCAGAGGCACCATCCTTCCAAGCTGGACAGGCGGGTTCGATTCCCGCAGGGCACTCTGTTTGTCCGGGGATGGGCTAACGGTACGCTTCCTGGCTTTGAACCAGGCGATGAGGGTTCGATTCCCTCTCCCCGTGCCTCGACACGCGGCCGAACCTACCGCGGAAACTCGTGTCACAGACAACTACTGCGGGGTCGTCTAACGGCAGGATGGGACGCTCTGAACGTCTCGGTGTTGGTTCGATTCCAGCCCCCGCAGCCTGCAACGTCGAACGAAACGGAAGTCATCCGGCTGGATGAGGAACCTGTCTTGAAAACAGGCGGCGGCACAGACCGCTTGTGGGTTCGAGTCCCACGGCTTCCGCTGATCGACGACACAGCACACGTCCCTGGTGTAATTGGCAGCACGACTGGCTCCAACCCAGTTGGTCAGGGTTCAAGTCCTTGGGGGCGTGCCTTGGGCGAACCTTCGCCCCTCGTTCGGGCTCATGGTCCAACAGGACGACGCCAGCTCCGCAAGCTGGAGATCCGGGTGCGACTCCCGGTGAGTCCACTGCACACGACGACGGTCCCGTGGTCCAACGGCAAAGATGCTTGGCCTACACCCAAGAGACGGTGGTTCAACTCCATCCGGGACTACCTTGGCCCAGATACGCCAACCGGCAGAGCGGCTCGGCTTAAACCCGGGCGTTTGCGGGTTCGA
>JAPLNJ010001186.1 GCA_026692885.1 Planctomycetota bacterium
GGCGGCGGGCAGCCGACGAGTCGGGAGAACTCGGTGAGGCGCCGCGGTGTTAGGAGTTGGCGGGACTGCTCTCACCGACTTACGTCGGGAGCTTCTCGGACTGGAGCAGCTAGCAGTGACGGCATTTCGCAGTGTTACGATCAACGCCAATCCAGCGACTTCCCTAGGCACGGTCACGGTCCTCCTGGCGTGCCCCCCTCAACACCTCAGCTACGCCAGGCATGCGTTCGGCCGGGACCTGATGTCCGTCACGATCCGATAGATCTGCTCCAGATCACCGGGCATCAGTGGCTTCGGTATAAAACCGTCCATGCCCGCGGCGAAACACCTGTCGCGGTCCGTGGTGGACGTCAACGCAACTATCGGCGTGTACTTGTGCACCAGTACTTCGCGTTGGCGGATCTCGACGGTGGCGGTGATTCCGTCCATGCCCGACATTTCGACGTCCATCAGGACCACATCGAAATCCTGCTTCTGCAACGCAGCGACAGCGTTGTTACCGTCGTTGACACACGTCACCAGCAAACCGAGGTTTTGCAACACGATGGAGGTCATAGCCCGACATAACGGGTTGTCGTCCACGAGCAACACATGTAGACCAAGACTATCCACGGGGCTGTCATCCACCAGTAAGACATTCAGATCAAGACTACGATACGATAGCGGGCCGTTCGGTGAGGGACCCATCGCTGCATACTCCCTACGTACAAGATGGAAAACGTCCGCGTTCCAGCGGACGGGATTGAAGGGCCTCTTCTCTGTTCTGTTCCATGCGTGTGCCGCTTGCGGTGGCTTGACCGCGACGACAGCTAGCACCAAACGGTTTCTTGGTCCTGGCGCGTAAAGAATGAGATTTTACGGTTCCGCAGTGCCGGGCCCCAGGCAGGGCTCAGACGTACAGAATTCAAAATTGGCGGACAAACCACTCCGACTTGGCAAAGTCACCAAACGTCTGAGCTTTTCTGTCTAAAACGGGAATGATTCGGAAAAGTACTCAGGAGCTGGATTACTTTGTTGAAAAACCCTGTCGGTGTTACGCAGCCTGCCAACGTGTTCGAGGCTGGCCGTACGCCGTAAGCTGCGAAGACAACTTCGTGCTGCGACGGGTCCAAGCACTTATCTTCCGTTCATTGAACCAAGATGCGAACCTGATACGGTTGCATGGCCACGGACAAGGCTTGTCCAACCGTAATCCGTTCGCCGGAGAGTTCGTCGGTCCACGCACCAGGTAACTCGCGGTCCGTCTTGACTTGGCTGGCCACGGTGTGCGGGTTGAAGCTGATCAGCACCAGCGCTCGCTGTCCCAGGGCCTCACGCAGACAAGCGAATACGCCTGACGTGGCGGTGGCCGCGGCGTAGTCCGCCGAACCTTCGCAGAGGGCGGGCAGGGTCTTGCGTAGCCCGTAGATCCTCGCCAAGAACTCGATGCTCGACTCGCCTGCCTGGCCGTACACCGCAGGGTCTTCGTCGCCCTGGTAAAGCATCGGCACACCTTCGATCAGTGCGCACATGGCCAGCAGCGCCCGCATCCGGTCCGGCCCGTACGCCTTCGCTGGGCGTTGCTTCTGGAACGTCCAACAGACCGTATCGTGGTTGCTGATCCAGCGCATCTTCAACGCTCCTGGCGGCAGCGTCTGCTGCTGATCGTGGAGAAACTGCTGGAACTGCCGTGCCCACTCCTCCGGTGAGGCTTGACGTGCCAGCAGATCGGCCTGCACGTAGTAGAACTGGGCATCGTACGTCAGATCCGCCACGCGATGGAACACGTTGGCGCCCGAGTACTCCTCCGGCAGCAGGCACACTTCGGGGTGCACGCGGAGATAGCCTTCACGGATGGCCTGACTCATCCTCAGCCCCGCCGCGAGCGAAGATAGCGATGGTCGATTTGTGACGTCGCGATTCCAGTTCAGTGGTCCGCCTGCTGCGCAATCCACTCGGGCACCGACCGCTCCGAACTGGCGCGAGTTCCATTCCGCCGCCCGACGCATGTAGTCCTGCCAACCGGCATGGTGGTTGTCGAACGCTAACTGCCTCCATGCATAAATCGCCTTGCCCGCTTGATCTTGGGCCGTCCACTCCGGGTGTGCCTTCGCGAGGGGCGTGAAATCCGGCGGACCGTGCGGGACCAAGTCGAACAGGAGGCGTATGCCGTGATCCCCACAGTCACTGGCCAGTTGCTTGAGTTCGTCCGACGTGCCGTAGAGTCGGCTGACTTGGAAGTGATCAAAGGGCGAGTATAAGTTCCACTTCGGATCTTCGCCGTGTTCCCAAATCGGTAGCAGCCAGAGCAGGTCGACGTGCAGTTTCGTCAAGGAGGGGACGTACTTCGCCAACGCCCGGAAACCGCCGTATCTGCGGAAATCGAGTTCGGGCGGCCCGCCGGGATGACCGCAATACAGGACCATGCTCCGCAGGCCCGGCAAGCCATTCGCGGGTGCCTGCAAGCCGATGGCTCGATACACAGACTGGACACCGGCTAGCGCCACGTCGCGTGAGCCATGCGTGAGCCAGAAAAACTGGCGGCCCAGCGTCACAGCCTCGCCGGGAGCCAAACGCACAATCACGTGCTGGGTGTGGCGCAGGATCAAGGCAGCTTCAGGACCGGGGCGTTCGACCGACACCGGCGAGAACTCTTCTTCGCAGGCGAACCAAGTCCCCAAGCCGCGTTGTTTCCGCGCATCCCAGAGAACGACCAGCGGGTCTTCGCTGCGTGGACGCGAGACCTCGCAGCGGGCCAGCGAATCGGCGGGCGTGTCGCCCACAGGCAGCGACCCCGGGAAGATCCGCACTTGCTCCGGCCCGACGGCCAGTGGTGGCGTCGCGTAGGCCGCGGTCTGGAAGAGCTGTTCTTTGTCGCCGATGTTACGCACCGTGAGCTGTCGCACCAAGACGGCGGAATCTGCCGGAAGCGAAAAGGTGACCGAGTACTCGTACTGTTCGGCGCGGGCGGTCAGTTGCAGTTGGGTGGCCGCGGCAGCGCTGGTCTGCGCATGGTGCGTGAGGGCGGGCAATTGTGTTTCCAGAACGTCTAAGCCGTTTGCCTCGCCGATCACCACAGGTCCCACGATTCCGCCATCGGCGAATCCATTGGTGACTTTACAAAGCAGCACATTGGTCTTGCCGGGCCGCAGGAGGCGGGCTGGGAAACGATAGAACCGCGGCGTCTCCCAGTGGTGCAGTGTCCCCAAACCGGTAGCGCCGATTCGTGTGCCGTTGAGATACGTGTCGTCAAAGTCGTCCACGGCCCCGATCAGCAAGGCGAGTTCCTGATTTCCCCAACTGGCCGGAGGCACAAACTCCCGCCGATACCAGAACTCGCCGACGCGGTCGTGCAGTTTATCATCGCCCTGGCCTCGTTGGCTGGGCACAGGTGTGGATGTCCAGCGGCTGCCGTCGAACTTCCCGAGCAGTAGTCTGTCGACCTCCTCCGCAGCGATCGGCTCGGGTGAAAAGCACCAATCGCCCGTAAGTCGGAGTGCCCGCCCACCTACGATCGCTCGCTCCAGTCGCGGGGAGTTGATCGTGGGGACACGGGGCGGGGCGACGGTGACCGGCGTCGTCATCGGCAAGGCGAGTTCGTCACCGCTTTGTTTGTCGATGAAGCTCGTCCATGCGCCGGTCGCAGACTCGAAAGCCAGTCGCAGGTGTTGGTTCTCCAAAATAAGATTGGCATCGTCGCCAAACGCCGATACCTCGACGAACAACCAGACTGCGGCTAGGCCTAAACGCCCCAGCACACGTCGGCATGGCCGAGAAAAAGCTCCCTCGCCCAGGTACTCCTGGGAGATGGCAGGGGTGAGGGGCCGAGAGGCAAATGACGAAGCAATCTCTCGGCCGATCCCTGGTTTGATCGACGGGCAGAAGACAATTTCGGTAGTCATGCTGCAATTATAGCGAGTCTCTCGATCGAAAAAAGCCGATCGTCGATCGCGATTCCAACTACGAGATCTCCCCTTCAAGTTGCCGGTGTTATTACGCTGCTTTGAATGACACGTCGTCTTCTAGACTACGTCGAGACGTGCTGCTAGGCGACGTGCTGCTGGGCGATGTGCTGCATCCGCGAGCGGTAGAGGGGGTTCAAGCCTTCCATTTTCCGTCGTTCGCCGGCGTTGTCCCGTCGCTGCGAATCGTTGGCCGGCGCAGCAGGTGTGTCTGCGCTCTCCTCTGCTGTTGGATCTGTTGTGCCACGGCTTCGCCGATCCGGCGCCGTTCCTCCAGTCGCTTCCAGAACCGCTCCAGCCAACAGGTCGCGTCGGCGTCCGATGCAAGGATCGGCGGGATCGCCGTGTGCGGCTGGCCGTCATAGTAGATCAGGATTCCCAAGCCCTGCGATCGAGCCGGTTGCACCCGGTCGCAAATCCGGTCGGCCGCGCCGTGGTAGGTCTCGTGGAGTTCGATGATGGGCAGATCCGCCTCGGCGAATTCGTTGATCACGACCCCTGTTCTGTCCGGCCGAAATTCTTCGGGCACTCGTTCCGGGCAATGCAGCCACAGACACTCGTAGTTCGCGCAAACGGCAGGCCGCGAGTCGTAGATCGAGCAGCCCTTCGAGGAGCAGTGGCAACACCATTCCCCGGCCAACTTGTTGAGTTCTGGCACCACAAAAACGCAGCAGCACAGGCTGCAGTCGCCGCATTGCCTCTGGGCTGGCCCCGTGACGAGCTGGTTGTCAGCCATCGAGTGCTCCGTCCCAGGCAAAATCCTCTGCCTGATGCCCGTCGCCATCGGACGACGAGGTTCGAGTTCGACCCACTTAGATGTCATGGAAACTGTAGCCCTGCTCCTTGGCCGATGTCTTCACGTCGGACACATCGGAGCCGGACGGGGCGCCACTCACGGGGCGAGCGGCGGAGCGGCGTCACGCAGCAGCCGGACGGCCGTCTCGGCCAGCAGTTCCCCAGCGCCCGGTTGCACCGTGGAATTGGTGACTTCGTAGCTGCCGCCGGCATGGGCCACTCGCGTCGGCACATAGATCGTCTCGACGCAGTTGCACAGTTCGACGACCAGCGTCGTCCGGAACGGTGAGGCCCGCTTGATCGCCAATCCCAGATCGACGAACACCTCGCCCGACAGGCAGACGATGGCGAGGTCCGGCCCCAGAGCAATGACCTGCACCTCGACCGGCAAGCGATCGCCGACGCCGACCCAGGTGCGGGACAGCCCCCAATTGAGCGTGTCACCAGCCGGCGCGAGCGGCGGGCGGTTCCGCAGTTGGTCCAGCACGAGCGCCTTGTAAGCCTTGACCAGCGCAAAGAACTCGACCTGTTTGCCAGCCTTGGCGTCGGCCACCAGCGGCAAGGCGCGGGCCACCTCGTCCGCCGTGACGTCCTGCAAGGGCAGCGCGACCTGGGCTGTGCGGACGCGCAGCGAGGGCTGCTCGATGCGGGCGAGCTTTGCCAGTCCCGGCTGTACCGTCCCGGCCAGCGACTGGCCGATGAAATCGGTCTTGTTGATGGCCTTGGCCGTCGGATCGGCGTGGTTGATATCGCCGCAGCAGCCGTTGCCGAACACCGAGATCACCTGGGGCCCCAACGTCTGACGCAGCGACTGCTCGACGTAGAACGGGTAGTCGGCGCTCCACAGCGTCCCGCCGACCGTATCCAGGTGCAGGGCGAAATTCGTCAACACGCCCAGCGGCTGATTGCCGTCGATCGCGCGCACGAGCAGCAGCCCCACGTCGGGGTCGATCGGCCCGGCGGCCCGGACCACCTGGGGGTTGTCCAGTCGCATCCAGGTCCGCACGCTGCCATCCTTCATGACGAACCGCCGATTGAACGAGATCGGCGTTTCCTGCCGCGCCGTGCCGGCGAAGACAGCCGCCGGCTGGGCCTCCTGGTCCGCGCGGACCAGCGCGTCGACGATGCCGCCGATCAGCTTGGCCGCGTAGCGGTGCTGGCCGTCCTCCGGTCGCCCGCCGAGATATTCCCACAAGTCGCGGGTGTAGTCCGGCCCGGTGTGCGAGTGCGTCGCGGCCAGCACGATGTGTGCGGCGGGGATGCCCGTCTGGGCGGCCGCTCGGCGCCGCACTTCGGCCGACAGATCCGCCGCGATCCCCGTCAAGTCGCAGGCCACGAAGGCCGCGCGTGTGCCGTCGCCGCTGAAGACAATCGCTTTGGCCTTGAGCGGATCGCGCGTCCCCGTGGCTTTCCGTTCATGGTAGTAGCCCGCCATGAGGAAGCCCTCCGGAGGCGTGATCTCGGCTTCGGCCACACCAACGCGGAGCTGCGGTTGCTCAGCGGCCTCCACCGCCAGTCCCGTCATTCCCCACGTCAATAACCCAATCCCCGCAACACGTGACACAGCGCTCATGGCAGACCTCCTCCGACAGGTGTAATTGATCTCGTCCAGCCGCTCCGCTTTGATACCACGCCGCTGCATCCGGCGAAAGAGTGCCGACGAAAGAGTGCCTGCCAAGACACCCGAGTTCCAGGGACGCAATACTTGCCGTAAATTATGTATACTGTCTCCGGAAGCTTAGGCGATCGGCAGGAAATAACTTACCCGTAGGTCGGCCTTTCCAGGCCGATCGGGACGGTCTTGGAAGACCATCCTACATTAAGTTGGGTAAGTTATTTCCTGCCGCTCGCCTTACTGTCCGTAGAATCCATCCCCGCCCCTGCCTTCCACATACAGGCTGCTGCAACAATGGAGCTCATGCTTCGCACTCGATATCTGTGTATCCTTCCGGTTCTGCTCATCACCCCCATTGCTGGCGCCGCCCCTGGCGACCTCGATGCTCTTCTTGCCGGCGTCCACTCGATCGCCGCCCCCGGTGTGCCCGGGCCCCTGGCGGTCTTCGGTCCCGACGCCTTCCCCGTCATCGTCGGCAAGTCCGGCGGTAACACCTCCGCCGCTGTGGTTGCCGCAACTCGTCTCGGCAAGGGCCGCGTCACAGTCTTCGGCCACGACGGCTACTTCGCCCGGGAAAGCCTCGCGATCGCCGATACCGACAAGTTCTTCTCCAACGCAATCCTATGGACCGCTGGCTCGGGCAAGCCCAGACCGCGAATCGGCATCCTCCACAACGCCCGCCTGGCCGATCACCTGCGGAAGTCGGACTGCGACACGGTTTCCCTCGAAACACTCAACTGGCCCGACAGCCTGCCCTCGCTCGATCTGGTCATCGCCAACAGCGCGCAGTTCCACGACTCGCAGATCCCTGCGATCCGTAGGTTCATCGAAAACGGCGGCGGCCTGATCGCCGGCTCTCTGGGTTGGGGATGGAGCCAGCTCAACCCCGGTAAATCTCTTTTGACCGACCATCCCGGCAACTGCCTGCTGGCCCCTGCGGGCCTCGTTTGGGCCCACGGCACGCTCGACCGTACCACCAAGGATGGTTACGATTCAACAGTCCGCCCGTCACCCTTGATCCATGCCGCGCGGGCAGTTACGGAGCTCGCTACCGCGGCCACAGGCAAGGCCACACTCCCCTCGGACTCGCTCGCCCAGGCCGGCGCATCCGTCACCCTCGCGGCCCAGTCGTTGCCCACTTCCGACACCCTCCTGGTTCCTCGGTTGAACAAGCTTGTCGACGGTTTGGCCCCCGCCTATCCCACACCGAGCAAATCGCTCAAGGCTGCTGCCGACCCTCTCTCGCGACTGGCCATCACCCTCTGGTACTTGCGCAGCGCCCGACTGACTCCCGACGCCATCCAGGCACATCCCGCCGCCGAAGCATTCCCTGGCGCTGTCCCCGCCGCAGCCCCGCGCGTGCGCAGGACGGTCACCATCGACTTGTCCGTCCCCGGCTGGCACAGCATGGGCCTCTACGCCCCGCCCGGGCAGATCATCATCGTTCGCCTCCCCGCCGGCGCCGCCAAGTCAGCTCTGCTACTCCGCATCGGCGCCCATCGCGACGAGCTTTGGGATCTCGACTCCTGGCGGCGCATGCCGCGTATCACATCGACCGTCAGCTTGGCCTCGCCCACCACGCAAACGGTCAGCCCTTTCGGCGGCTTGATCTACGTCGACAATGCTCGCCCTCAACCCGGCCAGACCGTCAGCGTTGATATCGACAGCGCCGTCGAGGCACCGCTGTTCGTCCTCGGCAAGACCACAAACGACCAGTGGAAAGCCATCCGCAACAGCCCCGGGCCCTGGGCCGAGATCCAAGCCACGCAGGTCATCATCACGGTCCCCTCCGAGCACGTCCGGAAGCTCGACGACCCCGCAGCTCTGGCGGGATTCTGGGACCGGGTGCTGGACGCCTGCGCCGACCTCGCCGCCATCCCGCGGCAGCGCCCTCGACCGGAGCGTTACGTCGCAGACGTCCAGATCTCTGCCGGCTACATGCACTCCGGCTACCCGATCATGACCCACCTGGACGTCGCCGACCTCATGCTCGACCGCCAAGCCATGCTCGCCGTGACACGTGAGCCCGTCTGGGGCCTCTTTCACGAAATGGGACACAACCACCAGTCGCCCCTGTGGACGTTCGACGGCGCCGGCGAGGTCACGTGCAATCTCTTCTCCCGGTATTGCCTTGAGACCGTCTGTGAATTACCCACCGACAAACACCGCAAATCGAACCCCCAGGCCGTCGACGCCTACCTTAAATCCGGCGGCGATTGGAACCGCTGGAAATCCGATCCCTTCCTTGCCCTGGCTATGTACGATCAGCTCAAGGCCGGCTTTGGCTGGGAAACGTATAGAAAGGTCTTTGCCGAATACCGCCAGCTCCCTCGCGACCAGTGCCCCCGATCCGACCAAGACAAGCGAGACCAGTGGGTGATCCGCTTCTCCAAGGCGAGCGGTAAGAACCTCGCCCCCTTCTTCACCGCCTGGGGCATGCTCGTCACCGACGGGGCCCAGCAATCCGTCAAGGACCTGCCGGTGTGGTTTCCCGATGGCTTTCCTGGCCAACGCGGGAACTGAGCCGTCGCGACGGCTCAGCCGCGTGCTTTGACTGCCGGCGACGACTCACTCCGCACTGCGACGCTCGACAACGCCAGCCGGCACGCAGGCCATGGAGACGGGCGCGTAATTGCAGGTACACCCGGCTGTGAGATTGGGCATGTTCAGCACGCCGTTGGCTGGGTACAGGTTGTTGTTCACGGAACACCCCGGGCGGATGCCCAGGAACGGTGTGATTTCACGGCTGTCGAGATCAATCCATGCCGAAGTGCCGTGGTTGCGGGTGGTCAGCAAGTGTGCGCTTGCCCGCGTGCCCGTACAGCCCCGGCGGACCCACTTCAGTGGTTCGCCGACCGGTGTGGCAGACGGAAGATCGTAAACGGCCAAGGTCTCATCGTCCCCGGTGAGCAGCTTCTGGCCGGCAAGCAGTCCCGGCAGCCCCGTCTTCGGCAACCCGCCGCCCGTGATGACCAGCCGCGTCGCCCCGGATTTCTGCGGCAGAGGTTCGCCGTCGCGACCGCGATAAAAGCCCGTGGGCGTCACGACGATGTCGAGTGATTGGCTGTACCGCAGCTTGGCACCGCCCGCCCGTTGCCATAGCCGTTCACCCGTGGCGAGGTTCAACGCGAACAGGCTGCCGTCGCGGATCTCGTCTTCGCCGCGCTTCGGGTCGGCCAGCTCGGCACAAAACACCTTGCCTCCGCCCACAGCCAGGTACAGCGAGGTACGGGCCGCCTCGACTCGCCAAGGCACCTTGCCGGTGCGGCGATTCACGCATAGTACGCTTTGGCCGCTGGTGCCCACTAGATAGTCGTCGCAGACGCGAAGGTTTGCCCAAGGCGATTTGAGGTCTTCGGGAAGGGCAAGGCTTCCGGTGGGCTTGCCCGTGGCCGGATCGAACACGAAGCAAATCGTGCCATCGCCCAGGTAGATCGCGTCCTCGATGGCCACCAATTCCGTTGTCGGCGATAGGCTGGCAGAGGGACCCCATTGTCGGTGCCGCGCGTAGCGGAGGCCCTGGCGGTCAAGCGATTTCTCGGATAAGTCGACCTCCCACAGCTGTCGGCCCGTGAATACGTCCGATGCACGCAATAGCTCGTTTTCGTAGAGGACCACGCGTCCGCCAGCCACGCGGACCTGGTTTTGCCCTGGGAACTTGTGCCAACGCTGCGCGGCGTCGAACCACAGCACGGACATGGGCGAGCGGATGAACTCGTCTTCCGAAGCCCCGGTGCTGGCCGCGTTGGCTTCTGCGTGCGACCAGTCCGCCGCTCCCGGCAGCGGACCCGAACGGGCCAGCAGCACGAAGTCGCCAACCTGCCGAACGCTGGAGCCAGTGAACCTTTCACCTTTCGCGATTTCCTCAAGCCGGCTGCGATCGGCCAATGGGTTCGACAGGCAGGCCACGCCGCCGTAAGGACGCAGGGGTTGAAATACGGCCTCAGCCAGCGGCCGCTCTCCCGCCTGCTGGAAGCCAGCGGGGGTTTCCGAAACCACAAGGTTGGCCAAGTACGGTGGAAACGGATACGTCAGAGGACTTCCGACCAGCACGCTCACCCGCGTGCCGTACAACCCCGCGAGGTGCAGCCGTTCGCGAAGTGAGGCAACCTTGCCGGCGTCACCATCCACGGCGACTACCTGCAGGGACGACTGCCGCACAAGCTCTTCGACCAGACGGCCATTGTCGATCCCCAACACCAAGGCGTAACCGTCGCGAACGCCCGTGGTTTCAAGGATGGCCTTAGCTCTTTCGGTCCACTTGTCTGGCGCAGGCGGCGGGACTTCAGTCGCCACGTGCGTGATGGCTTCGCCCGATTGCGGAGCGGCGAAGGCATGCAGGCTTCCCTGGGCCGTCACGATGAACAGCTTCTCGTCGGCTGCGAGCATCCGCTGCGGCGTGCCTTCGAATTCCCCCCGCCACACAACCTTGGGTTCCTGGCCCGCCGTCGTGTCGATGGCTTCCACGACTCCCGGCCCACCGACGTACAGGCGATTTCCGGCCTTGATATGGACTTTCAGCTTCGACGGCAGTTCCCAAAGCCGACGAAGAACGCCCCCGAGATTGTCCGGAAGCTCGTCTTTGCCCCGGTGCGACGGGATGTTGTCCTTGGTTCTTTCTTGGAGCGTGAGTTCCGTCAGATCGCGGGCTACGATGCCCCCGTCGCTCGCGTACATCACTTCGGGCGTCAACACCGGCTGACAAAAGGAGTCGAGTTCCCTTTGATTGGCCGGTTCGATGTCGAGCCGGGTCCATCCGCCCGCGTACAGCATGGGCTTGTAATTTCGGGTGTTGGGTTTCGGGTTGGCCAACCGTTCGTCGTTGCGACGGGTGATGTCGTACAGGTCGCCCGCGTGACTGAGGTAGTTGCCGACGCCCGCCACAAACCAGCACCCCTTCGGCAAGCCGACTCGACCGCCCCAGCCAGTCGTGTAGGTCTGAACGGTACCCGTCTTGCGATCGAGGAAGGCCGGCAGTTGGGCGCCACACGGAACGATCAACCTGTCGCCGACGATTGCCAGATAACCCTGGGGCGTCAAGCCGGCGTTCTGTCCCTGGCCGTGATCCCAGTTGCTCTCCGGAATGTGACCGCAACTGGTGTTCGACCAGACTGCTTTTCCTGACTCGGCATCCAGGGCATGGACGAACACGCCCTCGGTGGGCCAGAGTCCGGCGGCAAAATAGACCACGCCATCCGCCAACACGGGTCCACCGCGAGCAGGCCACAACGAGACCAACCGCCCATGTCCCAGTACCTTGCGAACCTTTCGGCCCTCGGGCAGACCGCGGAATTTCCACCGCACCGAGCCATCCTCGTTGAGGCAGTACAAGTAACCATCGTCGGAGACAAAGTAGACTTTGCCGTGCCAGGCGACGGGCGCGAAGCGAACAGGTCCCTCGGTGATGAATCGCCAGCGTTCGACACCCGTCTCGGTGTCCAGTGCTGTCACGCTGTCAGTAACCATCGACGGGACGAACATCGTGTGGCCAAGCACCACCGGCTCGTAGGAAGCGTCGTAAGCCAGTCGGACTTCGTTGGGGAACGCCGGTCTGGGCGGTGGTAGCGTGCGGGTCCAACGCAGCTGGAGTTTGGCCGGTAGTTCGTGTGGCGATGCAGCAGTGCGGCCCGCGTCATGGCGAAACTGCGGCCAATCGCCAGCCCGCAGCGGAGTGGTCAGCTGGCAGGCAACGAGTACGAGAGCCAGAGGGGAAAGCCAATTCATGGATGTCTTCCTTGCAAGTATCAAGTCAAATCGGGTTCGCAATCCGCCGGCTCGCCGGGGGCAATAAAGCCATCGTAAGGCTTGCCCAGGGCATCCGACAATAGCACCGCGCTATAAGCAGGCAGGGAAGGGCAGACGGACGCTCGGCCCTGGTGCCGGTCGAGACGGCAAGCACCAAGGGGCAGGCCGCAAGCAACTTCAGCGTCGTCGTCAGCGTGGGCGCAGGCCTCGTAGAATCGCAGCCAGCTGCCGTCCGGGCTCCGTGGCTGGCCGATTGGTCGGCCACTCACGAGTTTGCTTCCGGACGCAAAGCGGGCTTGATCGTGACCTTGTGAACTGCTGTCAGTGCTGTCGGCGGTCGGGGTGGCTGGCGGCTGAGCCCAAGCGAAGCCCCAGTCCCCGATTTCTGGAGCATCGCTGCGATTTGCCCCGGCCACCCTCCATCTCGCAGTTCGCAACCTTACGATCAAGTCCGTAGACGGCCTACCGTTTTCTTCCCTGCCGGCCCGACGTACGCGTCCTATCTTACGCAGTCCGACCCATTGCCACCGATTCAGGTGGTGTCATTCGCCAACGGATCCCGTCCCGATTAAGTCAGGCAAGCAGACCAACCGATAACACCGTTTGATCAGGCACCGGTGGACCGGGCACATTCCAGGTGCCGCCGGGCAAACATAGCCTTGGCCCGGGCTGACAAAACGCGGGTACGGGCTCTACAGGAAGTCGATCCCACTTTCGTTCCGGGTGACAGGCAGCTTAGGGACAGGAAAGTGGGGAAATCCTCCACGCTTCGAGGGAGCTTTTTCCTGTCCCGCATTTTCCTGTCATCAGGCGGCGGAAAACAGAATTTCTTGGCGGTCCAGTTTTGGCCTGTAACTGCCCGCCGCTAAACCATCCCACCTAGAATCGCTGAGCAAAACTGGTCCCGATTGGGTGCGAGTTTGACGGTGATTCGCCAGTTATACGAGGGGTACGATGTATCGCCAAACTGCCTTAACCGGACTTGCCTTGTTTCTGCTGACAGCCCTGTCTCACGTCGTCCAAGGGCAGAACCCTTCCCCGGAAATGAACACGTCTTCGGCGGTTCCCGTAATCTCGATCGAGACGTCCGTCCCAGGCGAGATCAACATCGGCGCAGCGGCCCACTTTGTCATTTCTGTGAAGAACTCCGGCAAGTCGATCGCGGAGGGCGTGTCGATTCAAACCACGCTGCCGCCGACAGTCAAGTTCGTTCAAGCCGACCCGACTCCGAGTTTGGCCAAGGATCGCTTGCTGCAGTTTGAGGTCGGCGATCTGGCTCCCGGCACCGTGCGTCGGATCACCGTGGAATTGATTCCCCAGAAGACCGGCCCGGTGGATCTCCAGGCCAGGGCCTTCTTCTCGGCTTCGACCCAGTCTGCACTGCAGGTGCGGCGACCAGAGATTACGATTCAGTGTGGCGGCCCGGAGACGGCTCAGATTGGCGAGACCGTCACGTTTCAGGTGGTAGTCAAGAATATTGGCGACGGGCCGGCGCAGCAGGTTGTGCTGACGCCGCAGTTGCCCGAAAGCAGCTACCTCGAATCGCAAGAGCCTCGCGCCGTGAAGATCCCCGTCCTGAGTGCGGGTCAATCGCAGGAGTTCAAGTTCGTCGTGCGGGCCAACCAGCGGGAGTTGCTGGAAGGCAACTTTGTCGCCTCGGCGCAAGACAATCGCGAAGTGCAATGCAGCCACCAGGTGAAGATTCTGTCTCCCGACCTGCGCGTCGAAGTCACCGGTACCCACGTCGGTTTCCTGGGCACGGAAGGCGAATACTCGCTTCGCACCTGGAATCCGGGCGATACCGTCCTACGCGGCGTGAGGGTGGCCCTGCAGGTCGCCGATGGTCTGGACGTCACAACGCTGTCGGAGCAGGGAAGTGTCGATCGCGAGAATCGCATCTACACGTGGTGCCTGCCCACCTTGAATCCGGGCGACTCCCACACGATCCAGCTGAAGGCCAAGGCGGCCAAAGTCGGGCGGCAAGTCCAGCAGGTAGTCGCGCTGACCGATGCCCAGTTGCGTGCCCAAGGCTCGCACCTGACCCACGTGATCTCACGTGCCAACGTGGAGGTGGCGGTGAGCAACGCCAAGGAAGCGGTCGAAGTTGGCGCGGCGGAAGAATTCACGATTTCGGTCGTCAACCACGGCTCGCGAGCGGCGGAGACCATCACGGTCACGGTCCAATTGCCGGAGGGTGTCCAGCCCGTGGCGACCGATGGGGCGGTGACGGCGGATCAGCAAGTGCAGTTCCCCGGTTTTCGCCTGAAGCCCGCGGAGTCGAAAACGCTGACGTTCCGTGCGGTGGGCCTCAGCGCCGGCGATCATGCGGTGCGTGCGACCGTCGAAACCGACTTTGCGGCGGTACCGACGGTGGCCGAGACGTTGGTGTACTTCTACGACGCGGACGAACTCCAGCGGATCGCCCGCGAATTGGACGCGAACGTCATCGTACGCTAACGATAGCGACCTTGCGGACTGAGCCAAGACTCGCCACAGCCAATCGCTCGGGCGAGTCTTCTGCTTTTCGCCATGTTCGCAGCCCAAATCGCGGGGACACATTCAGGGTGTTGCCCTGGCCTTGATCGTAAGGTTGTGGCTAGCCACCACAAGCGACTGTAGTTGGTGGGCACAACCCACCCTGCGTCTGATACCGTCGCCGATTTAATTGACTGCCTGCTTGTCGCGTGACTGCGAAAGTGCTGTAGAATGTGGGCGTCCACCGCGTTCGAGTCAGACGCCGTGAGATCCATGTCCGGTGCGCGGATCTCAGACTACTCACACAGAAAGAAGGAACCGTCTTCCATGTCACGTGCATTCTGGTTGACCGTGTTGTGTCTGTTCGTCTTGCCAGCCATTGCTCAGGAGCAACCTGTGCCGTCCGCCACCCCGACCGTGCCCGACTTGACCTCGCTGGTCACCGACAGCGCCCAATTGCCGACGGAGAAATCTACCTGGGGCAGCCTCCAGTGGTTGTGCAGCGCCAAGCTGTCGCCGGGAGCGGCGCAGACTGTGGGGTTGGCCGTGATTCTGCCCGGTCAGCGGAATCCGGTACACTATCATCCCAACTGCGAAGAGGTGCTGTACATGCTCTCCGGTCACGGCCAACACAGTTTCGACGGACGTGTCGTCGAACTGAAGGCCGGCATGACGATCCGCATTCCGGCTGGCGTCAAACATAACCTGATCAATACCGGCACGGAGCCGATCCGCACCCTGATCTCGTTCTCGTCAGGCGATCGGAAGACGGTGTTCTTGGAAGAGAAACCGACGAAGTAGTGGAGCCTCTCATGAAAACCTACCTGGTCGTCACCATCACCTGCCCGGATCGGCCGGGAATCGTCGAACGCGTCACGGAGGTTATGGTCGAGTTTTCCGCCAACTGGGAGGAAAGCCGGCTGGCCCGTTTGGGAGGTGATTTTGCGGGCATTATCAAGCTCAGCGTGCCGCCGGAAAAGGCGGAAGCCTTGGCACAATCGCTGCGGGCGTTGGCCGACGATCAGCTGGGCGTGCTGGTGAAGACCACGCAGTCACTCGCCGCCGATCCGCTGGCCGGGTACGCCTTGTATGAATTGCGTCTGGTGGGCGCCGACCATGAGGGGATCGTGCACCGGGTGGCCAGTTATCTGGCGAGCCAGGGGATTAATGTCGAGAACCTGGAGACCGAGATGGTGCTCGCACCGATGAGTGCGGCGCCCCTGTTTCAGATGCAAGCCCAGATCAAAGTCCCGCCCGGCCTGCCGCTGACGGAACTGGGCGCGAATTTGGATCGGATCGGCGATGAGTTGGGCGTGGATATCGAAGTCCACCGGTGCACGGGCTAGGGCCTTGATCAGAACGTTGTGTCGGCGGGTTGCACAATGTGTGTCATCTTCGAACTGCTCGCAGTCTTGGCGGCCGTGGGGCTGGCGATCTTCGCGCCGCCAGCCGCGCTGTTTCGCTGGCGCCGTCTCCGCAGCGGTTTTCGGGCCCTCGCCGCAAACACCTGGCTGGCCGTATCGCTCATCGGTTTGCTGGTGCTGGTCATCGAAGCCTCCGTCGGATTCTTGGTGCAAATGCCGACGCCGGGAAACACGGACGAGTTTTCGTACTTGCTGGCCGGGGATACCTTTGCCCACGGGCGGCTCACCAATCCAACCCATCCCTTGTGGGAGCATTTTGAGAGCTACAACATCATTCACCAGCCCAGCTATCAAGCGAAATATCCGCCCGGCCAAGGCTTGGTGTTGGCGCTAGGACAATGGTTGTGCGGTGAGCCGTGCGTCGGTGTGTGGCTTAGTCTGGCGGCGGCGTGCGGAGCGGTCGGCTGGATGCTCTACGGTTGGCTGCCTCGTCGTTGGGCCCTGTTCGGCGGATTGCTGACCGTCCTGAACGTGGACCTGCTGCGACATTGGGGGCAGAGCTACTGGGGCGGCGCTGTCCCCTTGCTAGGCGGCGCCCTGGTGTTTGGAGCGTTGCCGCGGTTGGTGCGTCACTGGCGTCCCACTCACGCCCTGGTGTTGGGCCTGGGTTTGGCGATTCTGGCCCTCAGCCGGCCCTACGAAGGTCTCGTCGCCGCCTTGCCCGCGGCGGGCCTATTACTGGTCCGGATGGTCCGCCACGGCTGGCCGTGGCGGTGGGAACTGTGGCGCTGCGTCGTGGCCCCGCTGGCGACGGTACTATTGCTCGCGGCCGGTTGGCTGGGTTACTACAACTACCGCGTCACCGGTCATCCCCTGCGGCAGCCCTATGCGGTTTGGCAGGCGACGTACACGACCTATGGAGGCCTTTCCGACATCTTCTTTTGCTGGCGTGTGCGGACCATCCCGGAGCAGCTGCCGGAGCGGATCATCCGCAAAGCGCCCACCGAGCAGATGTGGCACCAGTGGTTCGGCGTCACCGCGAATTTCGGCCGCAAGCTGTTTTGGCAATGGAGTTTTTACGTGTCTCTGACGCTGACACCGGTCTTGGTGGCGTGGGTCTGGAGGTGGCCGCGTCGGGAGACTCGCTTTGCTGGTTTCACGGTGGCCTTGTTGCTGGTGGCGATTATCCTGCAAAGCACGCACGCCTACCCGCACTACCTCGCTCCGGTCGCCTGCCTGGTCAGCTTGTTGCTCGTGCAGGGCTTCCGTCGACTCCGCTGCTGGCGTCGCGAGGGAAAACCCGTGGGCCGGTTCTTGGCGCGGGAGCTGATCGTCATCCACGTCTGCTCCTGCCTGTTCCTGCAGGGCTGGCAATGGATCCACGATCCGTTCTTCGAGTACAACCGCTGGAGCGTGGCCCGCACACAGCTCGCGGCAGAGCTGGCACAAACGGGCAACCAACACGTTGTGCTCGTACGCTATCCAGCCTCGGATTATCAGACGGAGGTGTGGGACGAGTGGGTCTACAATCGGGCTGACATCGATTCTGCGGCCGTGATTTGGGCTCGCGATCTGGGACCGGAAAAGAACCGCCGACTGTTCGAGTACTATCGTGATCGGCGTCTGTGGGTGTTGGATGTTGAGCACGCGGAGCTCCGACCATGGCCCCACGGCAACGCCTCCCTCGCGAGTGACCCCGTAGCGAAAAACCGCAACTGATGCCTTGCCTACGAAGGCTCGGCCGAAAAATAACTCCCTCGCCCAGGTACTCCGGGGAGAGGGTTGGGGTGAGGGGCTGAATGGCAAATGCCGAAGTTATTTTTCGGTTGTTCCTAAGCCCACGCTTCATGAATCCGCCCCGCATCAGATCCCAGTTTCCTTCGCTCATCCAAGGCGGCCCCAGGGTGCCGCGGCGTCCTGGGCGAGCACGTCGAGCAGGGATTCCCATTCCGCATCTGCGTCCATCCACGGCGAACTGCCCCGCGGGGGCGTGACCGTGGACGGCCGTGTCGGTTTCTTGAGAACCAGCAGCTAATAGCGTCAACAGGTTGTCCCCGCCCGGTTGGCTAACCGGCTTGGGCATTCCGATCCGGCCCCGACACCCACGTCGCATAGACCTGGTAGGTGAGCCACGGCGAGAGGTTGTCGAACTGCCAGCTGGCGAAGCTGTCCCCACAGCTCGTGCAAGCGATCGATTGCACCACGCTTTGATACCCCGTTCCGGTTACCGTCGACCAGCGGCCCGACGTGCCATACCCCGCCCCCCCGTTATCGAGGATCCGGGCGTCGGCCAGCGATAGAACCAGGTTCGAACCGGAGGTGGCAGCCGGGCTAGCCGCCGGTGGCGTTCGGAACCGGCGGCTAGCGTCTTGCCGCTCACTCATCGCGCCCCCAACTCGGGGCGAAAACCTGGGATTACGATCAGGGCGTTGTCCCGCGCTGTCAGGTGCGCCCCTGCGGGGCAAAAAGCGATACAGGCTCTCGCCCTTGCCATCGTGCTGACAAGCGGCATCTCTCCCATGCTCGCCCTCTGCCACAAAACTGCACGGGCGTATACCTACCACACACGTATCAACAACCCACGGTAATATTCTTCCGACTGGGGCGTTATGCGACTCGCATAACACGCCCGACGCCACAAGAAGAATTTCCAGGAAACTGTTGACTAGCCGAAGTTTAGCTGCTAGGTTCGGCCTTGTTTTTTGGCGCGCGTTGTCCCGCCGGAACGCCGTCGTAATAAGATATTTCTAGGGCGGCTGGCGGTAGAATTAGTTAGTTCGTCGCGGGAAAGGGAACCCACTCGATGCCGTTACCACCGTTGACGAGCACTGGGGACTTGCCTCTCGGCGTGCATCGCGCATCCTTGCGCGAATTGGTCGATCGATTCGGTGTCGGCTCTCGGCAACGGATCGCCGTCGCGGAGCGTCTCGAACGAATTCACCGCCTCGCGATTGCCACCGGTCACGTGTCCCGGTTTGTGGTCTTCGGCTCGTTTATCACCGACAAAGGCGACCCGAATGATGTCGATGTGTTCATCGTGATGCACGACACCTTCGATGCCGGCAAGCTTCGTGGGGAAATGGCACTGGTCTTCGATCACGCGGCAGCGGATGCCCATTTTGGCGCCAGCGTGTTCTGGGTGCGTCGCTTGGCGGCTATGGGCGGCGAACAAGCCACGATAGAATACTGGCAGGTGAAACGCGGGGGCGGGCAACGCGGCATTGCGGAAATCGTCGAGGAAACGGCATGATCAATAACGATCTAGAACTGGAGACCACCCTGGAGCGAATTCGGCACTTCCAGGCTCAGCTTGCCCATCTTCGGAGGATGGAAACGCACCCGGTCAACTACCGGCTGTCTGCCGCTGGCTTCTTGGCCGAAATCGACCGGATGCAGTTGGATGCCCGCGAATACCTCAGCCTGCCCGCCGACGAATTGGCGGCCACGGTCTGAGAACCAATGGCCTCCCGTCGAGCGACGAACCAGCGGATGCAATTGACCGGGGACCGCGGTCAACGTCGGTGGTGATTTCGGGGTCGGTCGCCGCGGTCCCCGGCAACTGATCCGTGTCGTTCGGCCGTTGCCGCCAGCTGTTGTACATGTTGACAACACTGAGCGGGTGTTGGTATCTTCTCCAACATGAAGGCTTCGCTCCTGTTTCATCAACGGGTCGTGTACGCAGAGAATAGGTTCGCGGAGCTTGTTCTCTGGTCGCTTCCCAAGCCCTTGGCCAGCTCACATCACTCGTTCAAATATCGGCTGGCATATGTGGTCAACGGAGAATGTGTTCTTCGCTACGACAACGAGACGGGTAAGGGCGATCACCGACACTTCGGTGGTGAGGAGCGCCGTTATACATTTACGGACCCTGAGAAGTTGGTGGCCGACTTCCAGAATGGCATTGAGAGGTGGAACCGTGAAAACCGTGACCCTTGAAGTTAGGGCTCCCAAGGATGCTATGGCCGGGTTTGCGAAGACCTGGATGTCGAAGAAACCGCAGAACTCGGCTCGAATCGCTTTTGCAACACCGGAGTTGTTGTTGTCGGTGCTAACGGCCAAACGCTGGGAACTGCTTAAGGTTCTGTGTGGAGCGGGTCCAGTTTCCATTCGGGAGGCGGCGCGCCGAGTTGAACGAGACGTGAAGGGGGTTCACTCGGACGTCACCGTATTACTGAACGCTGGCTTGTTGCAACGCACCGAGGATGGCGCTATTGAGTTTCCTTACGAGGCGGTAAAGGTGGAGTTTTTGTTGCAGGCGGCGTGATCATCGGAGGGGGTGGCCAGCGGATGGACCGGATTGCGGGTTCCGGTCGTTGACTGTGGTTGGCTGGCCGGCCCGCAACCGGTCATACGTGTCGTCCTGGACTCGTGTTCCTCCCGGCGTTCCCAGCCGTGTGTGGTTGACAACCGTGCGTGAACGCGCGAAGTTGTTCCCAGCCGACTGAACTGCGGGGGCGACGATGGACGTCGAGTGGGATGACGCGAAGGCGGAAGCCAACGAGCGGAAACATGGTGTGTCATTCGCCGAGGCGATGACCGTCCTGGTCGACCCGCTGTCGCTCACGGGGTTTGACCCGGATCACTCAGACGACGAAGACCACTACATCACGATGGGTTTGTCGGCCGCTGGGCAATTGCTGCTGGTGTCGCACACGGATCGTGGCGAAAAGGTGCGGATCATCAGTGCCCGCAAGGCGAGCCGACGTGAGCGGAGGGACTACGAAGATGGCAACTTCCCCTGACGACGCCGAATCGGTTGACGACGAACTGCGCCCGGAGTACGACTTTCGCACGATGCGAGGCGTGGTGCGGGGCAAGTATGCCGCGCGGTATCGCGAACGACTACGGGTGGTGCGGTTGGCTGACGACGTCGCAGACGCGTTTGCAGATGAAGCGGCGGTCAACGACGCCTTGCGGGCGTACCTGCGTGGCCACCCAGCCGACTCTGGACGGACGTAACGATCGCAACCGAGCGGCGGATCGGGTCGGTCCTAAACTTAAGCCTTTTTGGCCGCCGCCGGTTGAATCGGGTCGTTGGACTGGCCGCTGCGTGGGAAGGCGTTGCGGAGTTTGGAGAGGCAAGCTGGGGCCGGGCGCGACGCTCGGCCTTTCTCGTATGGCACGACGGAAACACAAACGCCGAGGCCCTCAAGGGCGGGAACGGGGCAACGCCCAGCAGGTCGTCGGCTTCTTTGCCTCGGATGGCATTGACGTCCTGTGCGACGGGGATGCCTGCGTCATCGCTGGGTCCGCGTCCGCCGTGCAACAACTGCTTGAGCGAGGCCCCGCCCGTCGCCAGACCGTCATGACGGTTCGCCCCACCACGTTTGCCGAGATTTGGCAAGGGCTCCGACTGGGCGGCGCCTACGCCTTTGACGAACGGGCCTACGCGGAGTTTCGCCCCCTGGCCAACCGCGCCGGCGTGGCCTTGGCCGCGGAGGACTTCTCGGATCCCGGCCCCACCGGACTGCACTTCCTGCGTGTGCAACTGCTCCCCGCGTCCCGTGCCCTCCTGGACTTCGGCCTGGAAGGGGCCTGAACCGGCTGGGACGGGTGGTTTGGAACGTCAAGATTCTGGATCGCTACGAGCATGGGCAGGGGGTCGTGACGTACTTGGCGCGGTATCTGAAGGGATGTCCGATCAGCAATGGACGGTTGGTGGATTGCCGTGATGGTGTGGTGCGTTTCTGGTATCAGGACAATCAGGACGAGGACGAAGACGGCCGGGGGCGCCGCAAGATCCTGCCGCTGCCGGTGGGCCAGTTCTTGTCGCGGCTGTTGGAGCATGTGCCGCCGCCAGTTGGCGGGACTGTTCACACCGACTTACGTCGGGAGCTTCTCGGACGGGACCAGCTCGCAGTGACGGCATTTCGCAGTGTTACGATCAACGCCGGGCGAACGCTGTGACCGCGTTCTCGGTTGTTGCTCGACTGCCCGGAATGTCGGGCAACTCACGGTGACGCGGCGATCGCGAGGCTGCCGCAGGGCTATCGGGGCAGATCCAGACGAGGAGCACGACTCTGTGGCTGTAAGCAGAACCTAAGCGGAAACGCAACCATAAGCTAGACTTGACCGAGCGTTCGAGTCCCGTCACGCGTCTTTGAACGCCGTGTTAGGGACCGGCGCATCAATAAGTGTCGCAAGCATAGTAGACGGCACACTCCGTGTGCCGATTTCCGCACACGGAGTGTGCGGGCTACTTTGAATAGTTCCGACAGTTATTGATATGCCGGTCCTAAGGGCGGACAACCACCTTCGAGATGCTGCCGTTATGAACCTGGATACGACACACGTCGCCCGCGAACTTGACCGTCACGCAATCACGGAGACATCTGCCGAGCAGAGCGGCCTGACCGTGGTCATTCCGGTGTTCAACGAAGAGGAAGCCATCGAAGGAACGCTCCACCGCGTGATCAATGTCCTGCGGGAATTCGGCTGGCAATACGAGGTGATCGTCGTGAATGATGGCTCGACCGACCGCACCGCCAGCTTGCTCCGACACGCGTTGGCGCGGGGGGATGTCCGGATTATCGAACATCCATCGAACACGGGTTACGGTGCCGCCCTCAAAACGGGCGTCCGGTACGCGCGCTTCCCGTGGATTGCCATCGTCGACGCGGATGGAACCTATCCCCTGGAACAGCTTCCTCACCTGGGCAAATTTATCCGCGACGCCGACATGGTGGTCGGTGCCCGGTTCGGTGCCCAGACCCAACCGCGGGGCGTCCGTGGTATCGCTCGCAACCTGTTACGCGGCTTCGCACAGTGGCTCACCCACCGCAAGATCCCCGACCTGAACAGCGGGCTGCGGATTTTTCGCCGCGACGTCGCCGAGCGTTTCCTCCGGATTCTGCCGGACGGATTCAGTTTCACTTCGACGATTACGCTGGCGATGCTGACCCAGGGCTATCGGGTGCATTTCGAGCCGATCCGCTACTACCAACGCATCGGGCGCAGCAAGATTCGCCCGGTGCGTGACACGTTCAATTTTTTCCGGCTGATCGTGCGCACGTCGATCTACTTCGCGCCGCTGCGGGTGTTCATGCCCGTGGCGATGGTGTTCTTTACCGTCTTCCTAGCCATGCTCAGCTGGGATGTGTTTGTCAGCCGCAACTTGACCGAGCACACGCTGATTTTCTTGACCGCCGCCACGCAACTGGGGTTCTTCGCGCTGCTGGCAGACATGATCGACAAACGTTGCGGTTGAGGCCGCCCCGGCGGAGCAGACAGACACGCCGGGACACGCCGGCTGCAACGAGTTCGTGTTCCGACGACAGGACGCCTGCCCGCCATGCGCATTCTCTACGTAATCGACCACCTGGGATTCGGCGGCGCTCAGACGGCCCTGGCCGACTTGCTCGGGGCTTGGCCCTGCCGCGCCGATACGATCCGAGTGCTTGGCTTGGGACGGAAGACCGAACTGCGCGGCCGGTTTCACGGTCTGCCCAACGTCGAGGTGACGACGCTGGGACACCGCCGCTGGGATTTGCGGTCCATCGGGGAGGTCCGGCGGATTATCCGGCTGGGATCCTACGATATCGTTCACGCGCACCTCTGCAAAGCTGTTTGCATTACGCTTTGGTCCCAGCCGAAACACGGGGCCCGACTTGTCGCCCACGTTCACAATGACATGCGTCTTGACTGGCGCATCCTGCGTCTAGCCCTCCGCCGCTGGCAGGCCCGAGCCGCGGCCGTGGTCGCCGTCTCGCAGCACGCAGCGCAGACCACTCAACGGAGCCTGGGACTACCCGGCCACAAACTGCACGTGATTCATAATCCGACACGTGTCCTGGCGACCGACAGTCAGGCCGGTGACCTGCCCCGTGCGGCGGCTCTGCGGGTTGCCTTGGGGTTGCAGCCGTCCGCCTTCGTCGTCGGCTTCGTGGGCAGGTTATCCAGCGAGAAGGGAGTCACCTACCTCCTGCAGGCCCTTGCCGGCCTGCAATCCAGCCGCCCCGAGATCGTCGCGATTGTGATCGGGGATGGCCCGCTGGCGGAGCCTCTACGCCGGGAAGCTGAACGGCGTGGCGTGGCGGAACGCGTCCGTTTTGTGGGCTATCAACTGGATATCGCTCGTTGGCTGAGCGCCGTTGACGTCGCCGTGTTTCCGTCCTTATACGAGGGTCTTCCCGTCGCGTTGGTCGAAGCGATGCGGCAAGGCATTCCGGTGATCGCCTCCGATGTAGACGGTGTGCCCGAAGTCGTCCACCCGGAGCAAACCGGAATCCTGACGCCGGCTGGCGACGTGGCGGCTTTGCAGGCGGCGATGATGCGGTTGGCTGACGCTCGTGACCTGGGGCGGCAGTTGGCACAAAACGCGAGAGTTCTGGCCGATCGCATGTTCTCTCCGGAGCGTATCGGGCGAGAACTCCGGGCGCTCTACGGGGAACTGTTGCAACCCTGACGTCACCGGTGCCGGATCAGGAGTGCCTGCCCAGTGGGCCAATGGATCAGTGGTTCGCGAACCGCCGCCACAAATTCGTCGCAGGCCCGTTTGGCTCCTAGACAATTCGCGAACCCGTAGTCGTCGCAGACGATCATCCCACCGCGGGCCAGACGGGGGTAGAAGAACTCCAAGCTCTCGCGCGTCGGCTGGTAGAGGTCGACATCGATGTGCACGAAGCAAAAAGTCCGGTCCGCGACCTCGGGGAAGCGAGCGGGGATCCAACCCCGATAGAATCGCACCCAGGGGAACTGCGCCAGGTTCTGGCGGGCCACGTGCTCGGCGGAGGCCAGGTCGCCGGCCCGCCAGGCCGCGACCCGCGCGTGGTCGGGCAGGTCTTCGGCGCCGGGTGACGAGAGGCCCGCAAAGGAATCGAACACATGATGCGGGCCGCGGCCCCGTTCCCGGCAGATGAAGTAGGACGTCGCTCCCTGGTAGGCCCCGCACTCGACCGTATCGCCGGGGATTTCGGCGAGAGATCGCACCAACTCGCGCACGGCAAACTTGCGTTCAGCCGACCTCAAGTTCCGCGGACTGAACCGCCGGTAATCGCTCAGGAACTGCTCGTCCTGCAGCCAGAGCTTGAGGTCCTCGGAGACCCAGCACCGGCCGATCCACGCCGCCGCGATTTCTCCTAGCCGATAGCGGATCAGCCTGCGGTCGCTAGGCGGACCGAACAACAACCGCCGGAACGCCCAGAACAACGACCGTTTCGGCCGCGATCCGGCCGCCGTCGCCAGCCTGCCGAGGACGGGATGGTCTACCGACATCTCAGTCTCCTTCACGGCGTAGCGGATGGGTCAGAGCGGACCTCTCGGCCAGGCCGAGCATGCACCACCAACTCCGTGTGGCCCAACAGCCGGCCGACCCAACGGCCCAAATGATAATAGGCCGATAACCCGGCCAGACGCAAAACGGGGCGTAGCAACCCATACGTGTTCGGCCCAAACATCGGCTCATACCGGTTGCAGATGGGAACGCCGCCGGCCTGGAACAGCAAGTTGTTGATCGTGCGGAAATTCCAACAATACAGATGGCGATGGAGGTCGGGCTGCAGGGCCGCATGGCGATGGGTTTCTTTCGGCAGGACGAGAATCAGCAGGCCGTCGTCGCGCAGGAACGAGAACAGACGGCGTAAGACGGTCAATGGAAATTCGACGTGTTCCAGCACGTGGCGGCAGAGGACAAAATGGAAATGCCGCGGCGGGATGTCCGCCTCCTTGGCGAGCGTCTCGATGCGGTGTTGCCGACAGAGGGCCAAGGCTTCGCGGCTCGCATCGTAACCGACCGCCTGGTCCAAGGCGGCGAGGTTCTGACCGATGCCGCAACCGTACTCGAGAATCTTGCCGTAGGGATGCGGGAACGAGCCGAAGTAGAGTTTGGCGGCGCAGCGCGCCTTGGTCTGGTAGTAGCCTTCGTCGTCCAGCAACCGCCGCATCACGGCGCTGTAGTAGTCACGATCGTAGTAGGCCGACGCAACGTGCATGGTCACTCGTCTCCGTGGGTCTCTGCCAGAGACAGCTGGGACTGCCGCAGTACCTGCGGTGTGCGGTCGGCAAACCACCGCAAAGCCAACCCGATCAGCCCCGCCGTCGCGATCAGAGCGAAATTGCAGAGGTGCCCCCACAGGCCCAACGCTCCGACCCGACCTCAGAAACATCGGAAAAGGACGGGTCAGGAGACCCATCCTACGAAAATGCGCTACTTCAAAGCCTGCGGTCGGTGCCAAACCCGCGCGAGGTGCCGGCTCACAAGCCCGAGTTACACTAACTCCTATAGCATGCCGACGAGGGTGAGGCGCCGTTGCGGTAGGGCTGTGAGAGAATTGTAGGGTGGGCCATGCTCACCAGAATGGCCTATGCTTGGTGGGCACAGCCCGGCCTACACCTTGTGTAAGCCTCGTCAGCCGATTTGGTTTCTCACCGCCACGGTCTGTGCCGCCTTCTGCCCACCCGCGTGCTAACCTGCAGGGACAGAACTTCCGGAACGATCGGACAGACTCTTCCGGGTGTTGCGCCAAGGAATTCCCCGCTTCGCGGAAATCGGGCCGCGGACACGCTGTCGCACCTAGCCGTAGTCTATGCTTGACCAACATTAACTGGGACAGGGAACCTTGTTCGAGCAACGGTGTGCGGCTGCCGGAAAGCAACATTAGCCGCGACTTGACGGTCTCTCAGCGGGAGACGTGGCCCAGCAGATTTTTTGGAGTCCGACCGGCTTGCTATGTTTCACGATGCCTTGATCGTCCAGCGCAGTCTTCGCCTCCTGCCGCAACTTCGCCAGCGGTTGTCCTGGTCGCGGAAACAACTCCGCCAGCACCAACTGGGCGCTCTCCAACGTCTCGTGCGACACGCCTACGAGCACACCGACCTGTATCGGCGGCTGTACGACGACGCCGGCGTCAAGCCTGCCGACTTACGGACCCTCGACGATTTCTCCCAGTGGCCGACGGTCGATAAACGCACACTGCGGGAAGCCTTTCCGCAGGCTGCGATTGCCCGCTCGGCGCGTGCCAGCTCGTTGGTCACGGGCACCACCAGCGGTTCGACCGGAGAGCCGTTTCGGTTTGTCCTGGACGCCAACACCGTGGCCCACAAGATCGCGGGAAACTGGCGGTCGATGGAACTGGCCGGCTATCGCGTCGGGCGGGATCGCCTCCTGCAATTCAGCCCGCCGGGACGTGTGGTGGGCGAGTGGACCCGGCGTCTCGGCGACCTGCTGTTGCGGCGGCGGTGCCTGGATCCGCAGTCGATCGACTGCGTCCAGGCCCTCGCGGTCATACGCCGCGTCCAGCCGACGGTCCTGTTCGGTTGGACCAGCTACCTGCGCACCCTGGCCGAATATCTGACCGAGCACGGCTGGCAAGTCCCCGTACGCTCGGTCATTACCACTTCGGAGATGCTGTGTTCGGACGATCGGAAGTTGATTGGTCGCGCATTCGCGGCGCCTGTGTACGACCAATATGGCAGTACGGAGTTCGGGCGTCTGGCAACCGAGGTTCCCGACAGCGGCGGTCTGTTGGTCAATGCTGATTTGGCCTATTTGGAGACGCATGGTACGTATGACGCGGAAGACGGAGTCGTCGGCGAGTTGCTAGTCACCAGCCTGGTGAACTACGCCATGCCGTTCATTCGCTACCGGATCGGTGATCTCGGGCGTTTCGCGAACGAGCCGGCCGCGGGCTTTCCTGCGTTTCCCGTGCTGGAGCGACTCGAGGGCCGCGTCCATGACATGCTCACACGCATGGATGGGACGCCGGTCATGCCCCAATTCGTCCATCGGGTGCTGCGCGAGTATGAAGAAATCGATCGCTACCAAGTGATTCAGCACACGACCGCACATTGCGAGGTCAGAATGCGGATGCGCGTCCCGTTCACAGAATCCCGGGCCGAAGATGTCAAGCGGCGTTTCTCACATCAGCTTGGCGGAGCTGCGGTTTCCTTGTCTTGCGGATCTGAATTCGTGACCAAGACCAGCAAGTCCCAGCAAGTGATCAGTTACTTGTGCTAGGAGCGCAACCGACGTGTGTGGTATCTGCGGGATCGTTTCCGAAGCCCCCGATGAACCCGTCGCGTTGCCAGCCTTGCTGGCCATGCGCGACGCCTTGGTCCATCGTGGTCCGGATGCGGCCGGGGTTTGCGTTCGTCCGGGCGTGGGTCTGGCGGCGCAGCGGCTGGCCGTGTTGGATCGCAGCCCGCGAGGCCAAATGCCGATGGCTGACGCGCAGGGCCGGTACTGGATCGTCTACAACGGAGAGGTCTACAACTACCGCGAGCTACGGTCGCGGCTGGCTGGCCGCGGACACCGGTTCCACTCGGACACGGACACCGAAGTCGTGTTGCAGCTATACGCCGAGGAAGGTCCGGCCATGTTGGACCGTCTGCAGGGCATGTTTGCCTTCGCCATTTGGGACGACTGGGAGCGACAGTTGTTTCTGGCCCGCGATCGGTTGGGAATCAAACCGCTGTATTACGCGCAACGCCACGGGACCTTCTATTTTGCCTCGGAAGCCAAAGCGTTCTGGCAGGCCGGCGTGCAGCCCGAGTTTGACCCGTCCACCTGGGAAGAACTGCTCTGCTACCGCTTCGTGGCCGGGGCGGCGACGCCCTTCCGCGGCATCTCGCGGCTGTTGCCAGGCCACACACTGACCGTTGCAGACGGGCACATCCGCGTCCGCCGCTGGTGGAATCTGGCGGAGCGGATTCGCGAAACCCGGACGCAATTGCCCGCGAAACCGCTGACGTGGTTTCGGGAGACGCTGGACGAGGCGGTCGGCGCACACCGGGTGAGCGATGTTCCGCTGGGCATGTTTCTAAGCGGGGGCCTGGATTCCGGCAGTATGGCCGCGTCCTTGCACCACAGCGGGCCGGAGTCGGTGCCTTGTTTCACGATGCGTTTCGACGAATCGGCGTACGACGAAGGTCCGGCAGCACAAGCCATGACGCGCCGCTACGGGCTCTCCCGTTTCGAGACCCGGCTGCCCGCTGAGCAACTCCTGGACACCCTGGTGGAAGCCAGCCAGTTCGCTGACGAACCGTTGGCACACGGCAACGAGGCCCATCTGTTGGCGCTCAGTCGCTGTGCCAAGGGCCAGGCCACTGTGTTGCTCTCCGGCGAAGGGGCCGACGAGGTGTTTGGCGGTTACAAGCGTTATCAGCCGCTGGCCTGCCGCCCGTTGCTGGGCGGGGCGGGCCGCGCGCTGGGGCACCTACTGGGCCTGTGCCCGTCGGCGTCGCGTGGGGCGCGGCTGGGCCGCTGGCTCCGGGTGCCCAGCCTGCGGGAACAGATTCTGTACAATGCCTGCGAAACTTATCCAGACGAACTGCAGCAGCTCGGGCTGTCGCCGACTCGGCAGTTCCCTTACCGCGAGGCAATCCTCGACGAGGCAGCCGCCTTGTATCCCCAGGAACCCGTGCGCCAAGCCATGTACCTGGACCAGCACACCTATCTTTGCTCGGTTCTCGATCGTACCGACCGCATGACGATGGCGGCCTCCGTCGAATGCCGCGTGCCGTTCCTGGATACGCGGCTCGTGGAGGGGGCAGGCGCGCTGCCGACGGGTTGGTTGCGACCGGGTTCGCCCGGCAAGTATCTGATTCGTGCGGCGGTGGGCGACCGGCTACCCGTGGCGTCGCGCCCGCAGCGGAAGCTGGGCTTTTCCGTGCCGTTCGCCCAGTACCTCCGTCAGACGCCTGAACTGCGTGAACGCGTCGGCCAGCTCCCGTTCCTGCCCCCGATTTGCGACGGGCCGTTGGCGATCCCTCGGTTACAGCGGGTCTGCCGTGAGTTCCTGGCGGGCGACGCGCGCTGGACCTATCTGGTACGGCAACTTTTGCTACTGGCAATCTGGCACCAGGAGCTGTTCTCCGCCCGCGCAGTCGCACCGCGTCGCTCCGGCCGGGCTCTACAGGCTGTGCCCAGCGTCTAGCACCAAACGTTATTTTCGCCCTTACGCGTAAAGAATGAGACTTAACGGTTCAGCAGGGACAGGGCGCGAGACAAGGGGTCAGACGTACAGATTTCAGTTTTCGCGGTCGTGTGCCCAAGCCCAAAAAAAGCCTTCTACCCGCGAAAACTGAAATCTGTACGTCTGACCCCAGCTGGCGGTCCGTCTATGCGAAACCGTAAAACCTCATTCTTGACACCGACAACCCCGAAAACCGTTTGGTGCTAGTCCCAGAAAGATCGTCTCCAACCGCTCGGCGCTGCGTTGCCAAGTGTGAGACTTTGCATAGTCGAGTCCCGCTTCCGCCAGACGGTAACGCCGGTTCTCGTCGACCAACAGTGCATGCAACGCGTCGGCCAGGAATCGCTGCTCGGCCGTTTCCACAACGATGCCGCAGCCTGCCTCGAGCACCAGATCATGGGCCCCGTTGCGGGTCGTGACGATTGGCAAGCCCGCGGCCATCGCCTCCAAGATGGCGTTGCTCGCGCCTTCGGCCCGCGAAGTCATCAAGAACACGTCCTGTTGCCGCAGCAGTTGGGTCATCTCCGCCCGCGGCCGGTAGCCCGCAAAGTCCACCCGCTCGGCCACGCCCAGACGTCCGGCAAGCCGGCGCAAGGCCTGCTCCTGAGGACCTGCGCCAACCAGCGTCAGCCGAACCGGCAGGCCCGCGTCCGACAAACCGCGTAGGGTTTCGATCCCCAAGTCCAGTCGTTTCCGCGGGATGAATTGGGCCACCGTCACAAGCCGTAGCTCACCGGTTCCCGAACGGGCGGGAACCGAGGCGATCGTGGTCGGCTCCACGCCGTTCGGTACAACGCTCGTCTTTTCGCGAATCCGGGGTTCGAACTGGACGGCCAGGTCGTGAAGATGCTGGTTGTTGGGAGCCACGGCATCGGCTCCGAGCAACGTCCTGCGAATCCAGGGGCGCAGGGCGAGTTGCTGCCAGGGGGCCAGACGCTGCGAGGCGAATCCGGGGACGTCCGAGCCCCGCAGGGACACCACGCACGGCACGCGAAAACGGTGGGCCGCGGCGACCGCGAGAGGCCCAGCGGGCACGGCAAAAAAAGCCAGGATGCCGTTCGGGCGAAAACCGTGAATTAGCTCGGGCAGTCGCGCACGGGCGTGAAAGTAGAAACGCAGTAGCTCAGACGGACTAGGGGCCAAAAGGGAACGTCGTCCGTCCGCCAGTCGGATGACGACAAGGTTCTCGTGCTCTTCCCAGGACGGACAGCCCGAGGCGGCGGACGTGACCACGAGCAATTCATGGCCCCGGCGGGCCAAGGCGCCCGCGAGCGCCGCGCACGCGGTCGCCGCTCCGCCGCCCAGCGGTGGGTACTCGTGGTTCACAACGACCAGACGCATACGCAGATACTCGCTAGAGGAAAGATGGCCACTCATATACCCTAGCATGCCTGCAACCGCTCGACACGCCGAAACACCGTGGGTTCAGGCGGAAGGGGCACTAGTGCGTCTTCAAGACTTAATGTTGGGGTTGGCTTGGGTGCCACTGGCTCTGCCAGTGCCGAGGTCAATCGCGATCGGATCACTCGGCGACGTCGGACGCGATGACGGGAGCAAGGCCGGACTTTTGGCCAGCACTGGCAGAGCCAGTGGCACCCGAAAATTTAGCCTTGAAGACACACTAGTGCGTCTTCAAGGCTAAAGAGTGGGGTAAGCACCTGCTTGCCTTTCGATGCATCGCGTCAAACGCAAGCTGGAAGCTTACGCCACCGCATCGGTCACCCCAAGATTAAGCCTTGACGACGCACTAGCCCGGACGATTCATAGATGGGCCAAGGCCGCGCCACATCTTGGTGGGCCTTCGCAAGCCGCGCCCGCAGTCATTCGCAATGCGATGACGTAACCAAGTTTGGCCCAGCGATCGCGGCCTTTGAAGTTGCGAGTAGCAGAATTCGCCAGAATTCTGGCCGTTTCGCAGTGCGACCGTTGCCCCGCTTCCGCCCGAAATCGGGCGATTTCGGCACCTTCTCGTCGAAATTCGCAACTTCAAAGACCGCGGTCCACCAGGAACCTCGGCGGGCCACGACGCCGACCCCGCTTTGGCCCTTGACAAATTCCGTCGGCCGCATTCTGTTCTCAGCAAGGGCGCAGGAGCGACCAGCTCCGTGCCTGGGATGGTTCTTCTTCGATCAAGGACATGTGGGCCATGCAGTATCTGTTACCGTGCGGCGCGTGCGGCGAAAAACACGTTATCGAACCGCGTCAAGCCGGCCGGAAGATCTCGTGTGGCTGCGGAGCGGTCTTAGAGGTTCCTTCGTTGCGAGGCATTCGTGAACTGGCACACACGGAGCCAACTAAGAAGCGACGGGGGGGGCCGACCTGGAGTCCTGCGCGGGGCATCATCTTCGTCGTCGGCATGCTCGTGGCGGTAATCGGGCTGTTGGTCGCTGGCTATGCACTCCTGGTCTGGCGGAACTTGGACACCTCGGAACCGCTACCCGAAGACCTTATCGCGGTGTACGCTGCCATCGATCAAAGGACACCGGAAGAGGTGTTGCTGCTGTGGCAGGAAGAGGTCCGCAATCGTGGCATCGGAACTTATCATGTGCCGGCCTATGTCGTGGCACGCGACATCGCACGGTTCTTCGGCATGCTCGCCATCGGGGGAGCCTGCCTCGCGGTAATCGGCGCTGCTGCGAGCGCAAGCTCGATTCTGCTCCGGAAGACTTAGTACTCATGCTCCTCGGCGCTGCTTTCCTCCAACACCGCGAACTTGCTCGTGACCATCTGACGAATTGTTCGCTGCTCGACCTCCTGCCGCAAGCGAGCGATCGCCTGGTCGATGGGCATGGCCCCCAAGTCTCCTTCCAGACGATCCCGCAACGCGATGGCGTCGGACTGCGATTCCTTGGGTCCCACGACCGCCATGTACGGGATAAGTTCCAGCTGCGCGTCACGAATCTTGGCTTGGACTTTCGCACTGCGCAAGTCGGTGGTGACGCGGAACCCAGCGGCCCTGAACCGCTGCTCGACCTGCTGGGCGTAGGCGTCGGTCTTTTCGCTCAGCGGTAGCACACGGATCTGCTCGGGCGCCAACCAGAGCGGAAACGCGCCGGCAAAATGCTCGATCAACATGCCGACGAATCGCTCCAACGATCCGAAGGGAGCACGATGGATCATGACCGGACGATGGGGGCGGTTGTCCTGGCCAACGTACTCCAGCTGGAATCGTTCGGGCAGGTTGTAGTCCAGTTGCACGGTGCCCAGTTGCCACTGTCGGCCGATGCAGTCGCGCACCATGAAGTCCGCCTTGGGCCCGTAGAACGCGGCTTCCCCTTCCAGTTCCGCGAATTCCAGGCCCGACTCAGTCAGCACGCGGCGCAACGACGCTTCGGCCTTCTGCCAATTTTCGTCACTGCCCACATACTTATCGCTCTGTGGATCACGCAACGAGAGTTGGACCCGATAATCTGCCAATCCGACACTGGCCAAGACGAAGCGGGTCAGATCGAGCGTGGCGCGGAATTCCTCTTCCACCTGTTCCGGCGTACAGAACAGATGGGCGTCATCCTGGGTCAGGCCACGGACTCGCAGCAGGCCGTTCAGTTCGCCGGTTTGCTCGTGCCGGTAGACGGTGCCGAATTCAGCCAAGCGAACCGGTAGATCGCGGTAGCTCCGCTGCTGCGATTTGTACATCTGTACATGATGTGGACAGTTCATCGGCTTGAGCAAGTAGCGTTCCTGCTGCCGTTGCCAAGCCCTCAGCTGTGCCAAGCGAGTCTCCGGCGAGGCGTCCGGAGAGTAGCCGCAGGAGGCCGGGTCGAAGCCGAGCACTTTCGCCGCATCGATCAATTTCTGCTCGTCGGCCGCCGTGGGGCCGCCCACCGGGTTCGCCGCCGTCGGTTCCAGCTGGCGGATCAGGTGATCCACGATCTGGCCCGCTTCGTGTTGGAAAATGGGCGCGAATTGCGAGTCGCGGTAGTAGGGGAAGTGGCCGCTGGTCTCGTACAACTCCACACGCCCGATGTGGGGCGAGTAGACCGGCTGGTAGCCGCGGGCGAGCAACTCACGCTTGATGAACTCCTCGAGCAACGAGCGAATCATCGCCCCCTTCGGCAGCCACAGACACAGTCCGGCGCCGACGTCACCCTCAATCGTAAACAACTGCAACTTCTTGCCCAACACGCGGTGATCGCGTCGTTTGGCTTCCTCCACCTGCTCCAGATACTTGTCCAGATCCTGTTTGCTGAACCAAGCGGTGCCGTAAAGACGTTGCAACTGCTTGTTGCGGGCGTCCCCTTTCCAATAGGAACCGGCTACGGACAGCAACTTGAAAGCCTTGAGCTTGCCAGCGTGAGGAAGGTGTGGCCCGCGGCAGAGGTCGAGGAATTCGCCCTGGCGATAGAAACTCATCGTCGCGTGTTCCGCCAAACCCGTGCCGATGTGTTCGACTTTCAACTGCTGGTGCAAGTCCGCACAGACCTGCAAGGCTTCTTCGCGATTGAGCGTCAGGCGTTCGAAAGCCTCGGCCTCCTTGACGAGCTTGGCCATTTCCTCTTCGATCCGAGGGAAATCACTTTCGCTGATTTTGTGTTCCAAGTCAAAGTCGTAGTAGAATCCGTGGCCGGTGGTCGGTCCGAAGGCCAGCGAGACTCCGGGAAACACCCGCATCACAGCGCGGGCCATGACATGAGCACACGAGTGCCGCAGCACAGCCAGGGCCGCCGGATCCTTGTCCGTCAGCAAACGTAGCGAAATCGGGCGGGCTTCCGTCAACTGCGTCAGCGGTCGTGTTGCATCGGCCACCTGCCCCTCCACTTCGGCCGCGATCACCGCGCCGGCCAAGCGAGATCCGATCGATTGAGCCACATCCATCGCCGTCGCTTCAGCCGAATATTCCTTCACACTGCCATCGGGCAATTTGACCTGAATCATGGGGATTCCTTGGGGTAGAGACACGGCCAACAGACGCCCGTACGGGAGACGCCCGGTGGAACGCGTCCGCAAGTGTTGCGTTACGTTGTCCTATGATTATGGCTTGCGCCCGTGGCGTCAACCGCAAACACCACCGGGCGTCCCACGTCCCTACCTTGCCGCCGGGGCGTCCAAACGCGAGAATACACGCAAAGGCTCAGTTCGCAGGAGTCGCCAATGGCCATGCCATCGTTGGCGTCTTACACAGGCCATGAAATGCTGGTTTGCACATCACCAACAGCTCGGCATGAACCGCGTTTGCCCGTTCCTGTTTGACAACCTTAGCCTCCCTTGAAGAACACGGATGAACTCAACTACGACGTCTGCTGGTCACGAGATCGTTGACTTTGCGCAGCTTCCCGGCATTCCTTGCCCGTGCGGAACCGCGCGGCGGGCCTTTGTGGACGTCGCGGATTTTCCTGGCACGATCCATGTCACGGAGATCTCGGCCGACGCAAGACTCCATTACCACCGACACTTGACAGAGACCTATTATGTCCTGGAATGCGATCCGGGCGCGAAGCTGCAGCTGAACGACGAAATCCTGGAAGTGCATCCCGGGATTTGCGTCCTGATTCGCCCCGGTGTTCGGCACCGAGCGATCGGCCGCCTGAAGGTGCTGATTGTGGTCCTGCCGAAGTTCGATCCCCACGACGAATGGTTCGATTGAGTTCTTTCTGCTGTCAAGGAGTATGCTCATGCGAGTCCGGATCCCATTACTGATCGGCATCCTGCTCGCGGCAGGTGCGGTCGCTAACGCCGGCGACTGGACCCACTGGCGCGGCCCCGAACAAAACGGCGTGTCTCGCGAGAAAGGTCTCGTCGACGACTGGTCGCTGGAAAGCAAGAAAAACGTGCTGTGGGTCTCCCCGATCGGCGGTCGCGCGACGCCGATTGTCATGCACGGTCGCATCTATCTCGACTGCCGCACCCCAGACGACGTGGCCGATCCCGAACAGGTGGTCAATGCGCAGGAGCAAGTCGTCTGCCGTGACGCGAACACGGGCGACGTGATTTGGAAGGATGTGTTCGACGTCTTTCAGACCGACATCCCGGCTCCGCGTGTCGGATGGGCAAGCCTGGTCGGCGATCCGGAAACCGGCTACGTTTACCTGCACTCGGTGAGCGGCCTGTTCCGCTGCTACACGCCCGACGGCAAGGTCGTCTGGGAGTATTCCCTGCACGAGGAATTCGGCAAAGTCTCCGGCTACGGTGGGCGGACCGTGACGCCGATCATCGACGAAGACCGCGTGATCGTCAGCTTCTTCGGCGTGAGCTGGGCTGAAGGTGCGCTGCCGCCGCCCAAGCAGACCTATTACGCCTTTGATAAACCTACGACAACGTCATCAAGAGTGAGTAGCGTCGACCCGGCACGTGCGGTATCATTGCAAACCGATTGTGCCACCGAAGGAACCAATCGTGAACGGACGTAAGATTTCTGTTGGACCATTCGTCTTGGCGACCGTCGTCGCCATCTGCCTCGGTGGATGCGCGCCGTCGCACAGGCCTGCCAAGCAGAAGCCTACCGACACCACCACGACTCCCGACGACACGACGACTCCGGTCAGCGAGACCACGGCTTCCAGCGCCGATTCTTCGGCAAAGCAGCCACCTACTCCAGCCGAAGAGCGGCCGGCTACCGAACCTGCGGAGAAAGAGAACAAGCCGACCGAGGCCGCTCCGGAATCGGCAAAGACAGCCCCCGAACAATCGGTTGCCCCTTCCGCCAACAACCCTGCCGAGATAACGCCCGCCAAGCCGGACGGCGAACCGCAGCCGGAGAGTCCGGCTCCGCCAGCCAAGGACCAAGCCACAAGCACGCCGAACAGTGGCAACCGGGTGGTGTCCGGCGATTGGCCGATGTGGGCCGGCACCATGAGCCGCAATATGGTCAACCCAACCACGGGGATCTCGCTCGACTTCCAGCCGGCCGAAGACGCCAAGAAGGGCAAGCACCTGCTCTGGGTTTCCTCGTTGGGCTCGCAGACTTATGGCAATCCCGTGGTGGCACAGGGCAAGGTTTACGTAGGGACCAACAACGGCGGGAACTATCGTCCGAAACACAAGGGCGATCGCGGCGTCGTGCTGTGCTTTGACGAGAAAACGGGCGAGTTCCTCTGGCAGTTGACTCGCGAAAAGTTGCCGCAGGGCCGCGTGAACGACTGGCCGGAACAGGGCATTTGCTCGACGGTAGCCGTCGACGGCGACCGCGCCTACGTGGTCACTAACCGCTGCGAATTGGTGTGCCTGGATGTGAACGGGTTCTACGACGGAAAGAACGATGGCCCCTATCAGGACGAGCCTGACACGGAAAAAGGGGATGCCGATATCGTGTGGATCTTGGACATGATGGAAACGTTGGGGGTGTTCCCCCACAACATGGCCGCTAGTTCTCCGGTGGTCTACGGCGATTACGTGTACCTGCACACCAGCAACGGAGTCGACGAGTCGCACCTGGAAATCCCTTCGCCCCGGGCGCCGAGTTTCATCGCCGTGAATAAGAAAACCGGCGAGGTCGCCTGGGAGAGCAACGCCCCGTTTGACAAGATTCTGCACGGTCAGTGGAGTTCGCCTTCGATCGGGTTGGTCAAGGGTCAAGCCCAGGTCTACTTTGCGGGCGGCAACGGCTGGCTGTACGCCCTGGACGCCAAGACCGGCGAAGAGATCTGGAAGTTCGACCTGAACCCAAAGGACGCCAAGTACGAATTGGGCGGCCGAGGCACGCGCAACTACGTGATCGCCACGCCGGTGTTCTACGAAAATAGCGTGCTCTTAGCGACCGGTCAGGACCCCGAACACGGCGACGGCGTCGGGCATCTGTGGCGCATCGATGCGACCAAAAAAGGCGATGTCAGTGCGGTGACTCCGGACAACAAACCGAACCCCAATTCGGCCATGATTTGGCACCGGGGCGGTGTCGACACGGACGGCTCGGTAACTGGGAAGAAGGGGGAGGACATCTTCCGGCGCACGCTCTCGACGGTCGGCGTCCACGACGGCTTAGTCTTTGCCGCGGACCTGAGCGGGCGCGTGCACTGCCTCGATTTGGGCACCGGCAAGCGTTATTGGGAAGCGGACGTGATGGCAGCCATTTGGGGTTCGACGTTGGTGGTGGACGGCAAGGTCTTCGTGGGCAACGAGGACGGCGTCCTGACGGTGTTTGCGGCAGGCAAAGAATTGAAAAAACTGAAGGAGTTCAATTTTCCCTCGTCGATCTACAGTACGCCCACCATCGCCAACGGCGTGATGTTCGTCTCCGACCGTTCCCGGTTGTATGCCATCTCCACGCAGTGAATGAAGTACGCCAGACGGTGAGCGTGTAAGAAGCAGCCGCTATTTCACGCCACGGCGGTAACGGAAGATGCACCACAACGCCCGCAGGCCGTCGCGCCAGGTGATTTTCTTGCCCTCTGCGTACGTCCGGCCAGAGTAACTGATCGGACGTTCATGGATCCGCACGCCGGGCAATCTGGCCACTTTGGCGGTGATCTCCGGCTCGATGCCAAAGCGTTTCTCGCACAGGGTCGGCGCGATCCGACGGATCGTCTCCCGCGTGAACACCTTGTAGCAGGTCTCCATGTCGGTCAGGTTCAGGTTCGTGACGCAATTCGAGAGCATCGTCAGCAACCGATTCCCCACGTAGTGCCAGAAGTACAACACGCGCTGGTTGTCGCCGGCAAAGCGGCTGCCAAAGACCGCGTCGGCACCGTCCTGGAGGATGGGTTGCAGCAGGTAACGATACTCGGCCGGATCGTACTCCAGGTCCGCGTCCTGAATGATCACGGCGTCCCCGGTGACGTGTTCGAAGCCCGTCTTCAGGGCCGCTCCCTTGCCCTGATTGCGCTGGTGAAACAGGATTTTCAGATTCGGCTGTGCCGGCCAGCTTTCCAGCAGCTGGCGGGTCCCGTCCGTGCTGGCGTCGTCGACGAGAACGATCTCGCAGGGCACCCCCGATCTGCGAACGCGGCTCACGACCTCGGACACCGTGTCGATCTCGTTGTATACCGGGATGACTACCGACAGCCGGAAGTCGGCTGGCAACGCGTAGATGCCCAGTCTGCGACAGGTGCTCTCTCCGAGTAGTGGTTCGAGCACCTCGACACGATCCGACTCTGCCACGGCTTCGCCAGCGCAGGCCGCTTCCAGGAGCCGCACGAACCGCTGCTGGACACGTTCCGTTTTGAACTGTTCGGTGAGTTCGTTCATGGTCGCCCTTACTTCTGCCTCGTTCCGGCGTTTCCGGTCGGCAACGCCACCTCTTTCGGTTCGCTCCGTTCGTCCTTACTCCTTCGCCCCATGGGCAACCTTTTGAGTCCTAGGTTGCCAATGGCATGGGAGGGTGAGGGCTCCTGGGAGGGCGAGGCTCCTGCCGAGCCGGAGCGGGCCGTCAGGGACGGCCCACGGCTCCGCGGGAGCGTCGCCCTCCCAAGCCACGTTCTCTCGTTTTCCATTTGCAACCTAGGACTCAAGAGGACTCAAGAGGTGCTCGAATGAACGGCAGGATTCACAGGCCGTCGGCGAAGTCCGTTCCCAGCCCATTCACCCAACGCCGTTAGTGATCTTGGCGCGGGAAAAGTCGGCACGAACGCCGTAGCCGAAATCGCCAGACTTCGGGAGTCCCACGCCGAACACCCGAATTCTGGCGAATTCGGCTACCAAAATGCTTGACTGCGTTGCGCCTCACCGGCAGTCCATGACCGCCGAGAAGTCTTTCTGGCCACAAGGGGGTTCATAGTAGTCGCTCGTTACGGGAATGTAAATCCAGCGGAGACTTGGCTCGCGGCGGTGGGCCTTGATCATAAGGTTGCGCAAAACGCTAGCAGCAGGTGGTCAGGGTAGCTGGGGCAGAGTGCAGCGATGCCCCAGAAACCGGGTACTGGGGCTTCGCTTAGGCTCAGCCACCAGCCACCCGGACCGTTGCCAGCACGGACAGCAGTGCGCAAGCTTACGATCAAGGCCGCGGCGGTGTATTCTGGCGGCCTTGATCATAACGTTACGAAATACTAGCAGTGTCGTGATCGCCCCCGAGAAGCTCCCGACGTAAGTCGGTGGGAGTGTTCCCGCCCTGTGCCTAACCCGGCGCCCCATATTCGACCAGCCCGACTCGTCGGGAGAACTTGGTGAGGCGCCGCGGTGTTAGGAGTTGGCGGGACTGCT
>JAPLNJ010001187.1 GCA_026692885.1 Planctomycetota bacterium
AGCATCGGCGTCTGCCGCTGGCGACGATGCACCTGGGGATCAATGTCGAATCCGCCGGTACATCGGCGCTCCGCTTTATGTACCCTACAGCACTGCTGGTAGGGTGCATCGAGCCAGCGATTGGGCGTGCTACGACGTGGATCCGTTAGCGCGAGCCGAAATCACACGCTGAGCATCGGCGGCTGCCGCTGGCGACGATGCACCTGGGGATCAATGTCGAATCCGCCGGTACATCGGCGCTCCGCTTGATGTACCCTACAGCACTTGCTTTGAGCTCGTAGGGTGCATCGAGCAAGCGATTGGGCGTGCTACAACGTGGCTCGGTAAGCGCGAGCCGAAGTTACATGCTGAGCATCGGCGTCTGCCGCTGGCGACGATGCACCTAGGGATCAAGGTCGAATCCACCGGTGCATCGGCGCTCCGCTTGATGTACCCTACAGCACCGTGAATCGCGGCGGGGGCGGCTTGCGAAGACCCACCAGGATATCTCGCTCTCTTGGCCCACCCTACGCATAGTCGGCTCTAGCCGCCACCGGCTTTCACGCGTTCGACGAGCCCTGCCAATCCGGCACTCAACTGCTTCTCGACGTACTTGGCCAGTATGTCCGTCTCCAGATTCACGGGATCGCCTTTCCGTAGCGGACCTAGCGTCGTGACGGTTAGCGTGTGCGGGATCAAGGCCACGCTGAAACGTTCGTCTTCCACATCGACCAGCGTCAGTCTGACGCCGTCGACGGCGATGGAGCCTTTGCTCGCCATCTGCCGCGTTAACTGGCGTGGCACGCGAAACCAGAACGTCGACCAGTCCTTGTCGTCCCGCCGTTCGTCCAGCCACCCCACGGCGTCGATGTGACCGCTGACGAAATGTCCGCCCAATTCGTCGCCGATTTTCAGAGATCGCTCCAAGTTGACGGGACTGCCCTCGCGGAGACGGCCCAAGTTCGTGCGGTTCAGTGTCTCTGGGCCGACGTCGAACCCGAACGTCCGTTCGTCCACTTCGACGACTGTCAGGCAGCAGCCGTTGTTGGCGATACTATCGCCGATGCGTGCATTGCGAGCGATTTCCGGTGATTCGATCACCAGACGTACCCCAGGCGGGTCGGAAATCAACCGTCGTACGATCCCCATTCGTTCTACGATGCCAGAAAACATAGTCTGCCTTTCTTGAGAAGTGTGATATGTTAAGGGCAAGGCTGGTTGGATTTCAAGCCGTGTAGGTCAGGCTTTCGTAGGTCAGGCTTTCCAGCCTGACACAAAAGCGGCGTCAGGCTGGAAAGCCTGACCTACACGGCGGCGTCAGGCAGGAAAGCCTGACCTACGTGGATGTGGAACAACCTATGAAGCTGATCAAACTCGCTGCCGCCGTCTTGAATCAGACGCCCTTGGCTTGGGAACAGAACAAGGCGCACATTATCGCAGCCATTCAAGCCGCCCGGGAACGGGCGGTGAGCGTCCTCTGTCTGCCCGAGTTGTGCATCACCGGGTACGGCTGCGAGGATGCCTTCCATTCGCCGGGATTGCAAGCGACTGCTCAGCAAGTGCTGCAGGAGATCGTGCCCGAAACGGCGGGCCTAGTCGTTTCGTTGGGCCTGCCGATCATGTACCGTGGCGGCCTGTTCAACACCGCCTGCCTGGTGGTGGACGGCCGGATCTTGGGCTTCGTGGCCAAGCAGAACCTGGCCAACGAAGGGATCCACTACGAGCCGCGCTGGTTCAAGCCCTGGCCGGGCCAAGTGTCTGTCGAGGCGGAAGTGGCGGGGGGCACTTACCCACTGGGTGACTTGGTCTTCCGCTGCGGCGACGTGCAACTGGGCTTTGAAATCTGCGAAGATGCGTGGGTCGGGAACCGGCCTGGTGCGGATCTGGCGCGGCGCAATGTGGACATTATTCTGAACCCCAGCGCCAGCCACTTTGCCTTCGGCAAGCACGAGGTCCGCAAGCGGTTTGTCTTGGAGGGTTCGCGGGCGTTTCACGTGACCTACGTCTACGCCAACCTGCTGGGCAACGAAGCGGGCCGCGCGATTTACGACGGAGACGCCATGATCGCCACGGGGGGCCGGATGGTGGCGGTGGGGCCGCGTTTCTCCTATGCCGATTTTCACCTGACCACGGCGGTCGTCGACGTGGACGCGACGCGTATGAGCCGCGCTCGCACCGGCAGTTTTCGCGTGGAGTTGGACAATGCGGCCACACCGTGCGTCGCCGCCAAGTTCGACTTCCCGCAGGTTGGTCCGGAGCCGGAGAACGTCCGTTCCGCGGCCTGGGAAACCGGACTGCATCTGAAAGAAGAGGAGTTCGCTCGCGCCGTGGCGCTGGGGTTGTTTGACTATCTGCGGAAGAGCCGGTCCCGCGGCTTCGTCGTGTCGATCAGCGGCGGCGCGGATTCCGCGACGGTCGCGGTGTTGTGCGCGTTGCTGGTTGATTTGGGATTGGCCGAGTTGGGACGGGAAGGCTTCGTTTACAAGTTGGCGCACATCCCGGAAGTGGCAGCTGCCACAGACCGGCACAGCCTTGTGGGGCGGCTGTTGACGTGCGCCTACCAGACGACGCAGAACAGTTCCCAGCTGACGTTCGATGCGGCTCACGGCGTAGCGGAAGCGTTGGGGGCTCGATTCTTCCGCTTCGACGTGGAGAGTTTGGTCCAAGGCTACATCGGCGTCGTGTCCGAGGCCTTGGGTCGGCCACTCACGTGGGAACAGGACGACATCGCCTTGCAAAACATCCAGGCGCGCGTGCGAGCGCCCAGTGTCTGGATGGTGGCGAACATCCAACATGCCTTGCTGCTGTCGACCAGCAATCGCAGCGAAGCGGCCGTCGGCTATGCCACGATGGATGGCGATACCAGCGGCGGATTGTCGCCGATCGCGGGTATCGATAAGGCCTACTTGCGATGCTGGTTGCGGTGGATGGAGCACGACGGCCCGGACGGCGTCGGGCCGTTGCCCGCGTTGTCGCGCGTCAACGTGCAGCAGCCCACCGCCGAATTGCGCCCGCAGGCTGCTCAGCAGACCGACGAAGACGACCTGATGCCCTACGAGGTCTTGGACGACATCGAACGAGCTGCCATCCGCGATAAGCTCACTCCGGTGGAAATTATGCGGCGGTTGGAAACCGGAGTGTGGCCGTACCCGCGCGAGCAACTGGCCTTGTGGGTCGAGCGGTTCTTCCGGCTGTGGTGCCGGAATCAGTGGAAACGCGAGCGGTATGCGCCCTCGTTTCACCTGGACGACGAGAATCTGGACCCTAAGACGTGGTGTCGGTTCCCGATCCTATCCGGCGGTTTCGAACGCGAATTGTTGGAGTTACGAGCGTATTTGGCCGCAGGCCGGCGCGACGCGGCGGGGGAGTGATTGTTTCGGTCATGCGCCTACCCTTGGCGATGCACGAGACTCGCCAAGATAGCGGCGATCCCGTCCGGCGGCAGAACGTAGGTCGCGGCGTCCAAGGCGATGGCTTCGCCCGGCATGCCGTGGACCACCGAACTGTCTTTGTCCTGGGCGATGGTCAGCGCGCCGCAGTCTTTCAGCGACTTCAGTTCCTGGGCGCCGTCTTTCCCCATACCCGTCAGTAGTACCCCCACGGCACGCCGACCCAACGTCTCGGCCAGGGCCCGGAACAGAAAGGCGACCGCCGGCCGCAGGCTGTGTTCGGGCTCGGCCTTGCTCAGTGCGATGCGGCCTGCAGCATCGACCCCCAGATGGAAGTCGTCGGGTGCGAGGTACGCGTGGCCCGCCAGGGGCTGGGTTCCGTGTGCGGCAATGTGGCTGGGGATGCCGGTGGTTTTACTGAGCCAGTCGGTCAGTCCCGGCAGAAAGCCGGGGGCGATGTGTTGCACGATCAGCAAGGGCACTGCGGACCCCTTGGGCAGCCCTGTCAGAATCGTGCGGAGGACCGGCGGACCGCCGGTGGACGCGCCGATCGCTACGAGCGTGACCTCCCCCGTCGTGCGTTTCAGCGGCCGAGCGGTCGACTCCTCAGCTGCCGTCTTGCCGGGCCGATTCCAGCGGCGTATGACTTTCACCTCGGACATCAACTTCAGTGTTTGCTTGATCCGCTGGGTGGCCTGAGCGAAGTGCGCCGTGCCGACTCGTGCGGACTTATCGACGAACGCCAAGGCCCCGGCCTCCAACGCGCGGAAGGTCAGCGACACTTCATCCGCCTGCAGGGTGGCACTGGCCACGACGATCGGCACCGGCACGGTTTCCATGATCCGGCGCGTCGCCTCAATGCCGTCCACCTTCGGCATGTGGACATCCATCAGGATTACGTCCGGCTTGTTTTGCGAGACAAACGCGATGGCCTCCTCGCCATTATTGGCTGTGCCGATGACATCGAAGTCCGGATCGGATTTGAGCAATTGCAGCAGCAGTAGCTGCACCACGGCGGAGTCTTCGACGATCAGGACTTTGATCTTGCGCCGTTCCATGTCGGTGTCCTATCAACGAATCAGGCGGTGGATCACTTCCAGGAGGTTACTCGGATCGAAGTCTCGCTTTACGATATAGGCGTTGGCCCCCACGTCAATGCCACGCTCGCGATCCTCGCGCGAGACGAGGCCGGTGACCAGGATGACGGGCAACTCACGCAACTCCTGGTCGCCGCGAATCTTGGCGGTCAGGTCGAACCCATCCAGACGAGGCATCTGAATGTCGGATACGACCAGGTCGAACGGCTCGGATTTCACAGCCGCCCAGCCTTCCATACCGTCGACCGCGGTCTTCACGCGATAGCCAGCCGACTCCAGGATATTCTTCAACAGCATCCGGGCGGTGATCGAGTCCTCGACCACCAGCAGCGACTGTTCACGCTGGCTGGTCCGCACCGCGGCGGCGGGCGCCGCGAGTCGCCGTGTGCCGGCCGCTTGGGTGGCCGATTTCAGTAAATCGGGGACATTCAGAATCAACACCGGCTTGCCCGACCCAAGCACGGTGGCGCCGGCGATGTTTCGCACGCGGGCCAGCAGTCTGCCCAGACCTTTGACCAACACTTCCTGTTCCAGCAGGACGGCGTCCACGGCGAACGCGATGCGTTTCTCCTCTGCACCGAGCACCACCGCGGAGATGAACTCATCCGCGGCATCCGGCGCTGGGCCGGACGGCAGTTCCAGCACCTGCTGCAGTCGTACCAGAGCGACTGCTTGAGCACCGAACACGACCGTGTCTTGGTTCTCGACGGTCTTGACTTCACTGCGCCGGACGCGCACCACACGTTCCACATGCGCCGTGGGAATCACGAACAGCTGGTCCGCGGCCTGCACGAGGATGCCTCGGAAGGTAGCCAGGGTCAGGGGCAGCCGCACGCGAAACGTGGTGCCTTGCCCCGGGTTGGTTTCGACAAAGATCTCGCCGCCCAGCCGCTCAACTTTCTCCCGCACGATCGCCAGCCCCAGACCTCGCCCGGAGATCTCCGTCAGCAGCGGGCTGGTGGAGACCCCGGATTGAAAAATTAGGTACAAGGCTTCCCGGTCGCCGAGTTGGCCGGCTTGAACCTGCGAGACGGTGCCGTTCTTGACGGCGGCCTGCCGGACGCGAGCTGCGTCGATGCCGCGGCCATCGTCGACGACCAGGATTTCCACCTGGTTGCCGTGCGTCTGCGAGACGGTGATGGTCAGCGTACCCTGCGGTGGTTTGTGCTGCTGTTCCCGCGCGTCGGGTTTCTCCAGGCCGTGGTCGATGCAATTGCGTACGAGATGGATCAGCGGGTCCTTCATCTCCTCCAGGACGCGTTTGTCGATCTCCACCTCACCGCCGCAGATCGTCAGTTCGACCTGCTTCGCTTGGTCTCGGCACAAGTCGCGGACCAGCTTCGGGACCACTGCCAGCAGCGTGGCAAACGGCTGCAGAACGAGCTGCTTGGCATCCGCGAGTAGATGGTCGACCATCCCGGCCAAAACTCGGTGATCGTGGTCGGCGACTTTGAGCAACGCCGCCAATTGGTCTTCCACGGACTTGTACCAAGCTTGGTTCCACTCCAGAAACTGCAGCAGTCCTCGGCTGGGGCTGATCGCCCTGCTCCGCTCTGCCGGCGACGTCGGCTGATCCACTGCCTGCCGCAGGGCACGCTGGTCGGGGTCGAGTTTGGCCCACTGCTCCTCCCATCCTTGCAGCTGCACCTGAAGTTGCCGCAATTCGATCAGCCGTTGCTGACTGGTCAGCTTCAAGGCCAACAGTTCCTCCGCCTGTCGCAGCAGCGTGTCGAGTTTGACCGTCGCAATGCGGATCGTGTCGGATGTCGCGAGCGCAGCGCCGGTAAGCAGCTTTTCGGGCAGGGGCTGAGGGGGGCTATCCGCTGCCGTCGGGGAGGATTCGTGCACAGTCGGCGGATGGCGGTCGGGGCTGCCAGGGAGGACTGGCTGAGGGCTCTGCGCGAGTTGCTGCCGCACCACATCGACTCGATCGTCGTGTCCCGCGTGGGGATTTTGTTCACCTTGGGTCACCAGTTCGGCGATCAGGTCGAGGGCTTGGTGAACGATGTCGAACTCGGCGGGCGTGCGGCTTGTGGCCTGCCGTTTCCAGGCGGCAAAGGCGCTTTCCATCGCTTGGCACAGCGATTCCACGTCGGGTAAGTTGACGGCCCGTGCCGCGCCTTTGAGGCTGTGCGCCTCCCGAAAGACGCCCTCCAGAACAGTCCGCGATTTCTCGCCTGGAGCCGCCTTCTCCAGTTGCAGCAGGCCGGCGGACATGGCCTGGAGGTGCTCCGCGGCTTCGCTATGAAAGGCCGTTTGCAGCTGCTTGAGAAATTCGGGGTCCTGCGTCCACATCGCGTTTACTCCAGACTAGTGCCCTGACCGGGAGGGCGAGGCTCCTGCCGAGCCGCATCCGGCAAAGCCGGATGCTTCGCGGCTCCGCGGGAGCGTCGCCCTCCCGAACGGCATACCCGCGGAAGTTACCAACTAGACGCGGGACTAGCTCTCCGATCCGCTGACGACGCGTTTCAGCTGTTGTCCCAACTCCGTCAAGTTTCGGGCCGCAGTTTCTGTCTGCCGGGTGCTGTTGGCGTTTTGGACGGTTGCCTGCTTGATGCTCTCCATGGCCTGGGCCAATTGATCCATGCCCACTAATTGTTGCTGACTGGATGCCGCGATTTGGACCGCAGCTTGGGCGGATTGTGCGATGCTGTCGGACAGCGTCTGTACCGAATGGCCGGCTTCGGCAGCTTGCTGCGATCCGGCTTCGACCGCCTTGCTGCTCTGTTCGGTGGCCAGGACCGCGCCGCTGGTCGCTTTCTGGATATCGCTCAGGATCGTGCGGACTTGTGTCGTCGCCTGCTTGGACTGTTCCGCAAGTCTCTTCACCTCCTGTGCCACGACGGCGAAGCCTTTGCCCTGTTCGCCGGCCTTGGCGGCTTCGATCGCCGCATTGACGGCCAGCAGATTCGACTGCGCCGCCAGATCGTCAACCGTCGACAGGATGGCTCCGATCGCCTGACTCCGTTCGCTGAGCCGCACAATGCTGGCCGCGACCAAATTTGTTTGTTCCCGGATGCGTTGGATGCCGGCGAGCATGTCGGTCACCGCCCGTGTACCGTTCTCTGAGGCGTGGGCGGTCTGCTGGGCGGCATCGGCGACATGCTTGGCCTTCTGCACCGCGGTCAAGGCGGTCTGCTTGACTTCCGCGACAGTGGCCGTGGTCTGGGTCACGGCCGTGGCCGTTTCGGTGGCGTTCGCGGCGACCTCCACGGACGCAGTGGCGATTTGGCTGGCGGAGGTGGTGAGGACATTGATTGCCGTGTTGAGCGGACGGCTGATGCTGCGGCTGATGAAGGCCCCCGTCACGCCGAGCAGGACGAAGGCCAAAACGGTGCCTCCGAGAATCGTCGCCTCGGTGAACCGTGCATCGTCGTCTGCCTCCTGCGACCGCTTATCAAGTAATTGCTGCTCCTGCTTCTGCAGATTCCCGACGACTCTGCGGATGTCGTCCATGCCCTTCTTGCCTGTACCCGCCGCGACTTTGGCTTCTGCCTGCTCTCGTCCCTGCGCCGGGTTATTGCGAGCCTCCACGATTTCGTGCCAGGTCTTGAGTTGCTTCCTGATGGTCGCCTCCAGCTGGTCCAACGTCTCGTCGTATCGCGCATCGATCCCGGGTAGCGCCCGGACCGCTTCGAGATGTTCGAACGCGCTCTGCTCACCCTCACGATAGGGTTCCAGGAATTCTTCGCTGCCGGTGATCACGAACCCGCGTTCGCCGGTCTCCACGTCCTTGAGATCCGAGAGCAGGGCTTCGAGGTGTACAATCGCCTCGTGCGATTGACGGCGTAGGGCTACGATCTTCGTGAAGTTACGCGTGCTGCGGTAGGTGTTGACGCCGATCGCGACAATCACGAGCAGCGCCAGGGCATATCCCGCCATGACCTTCCGGCCGATGGACCATTTCATAAATCACCTCCGCTTTCGAAGCCTGTCAGGGGGTGCTGCTTCTCGCTCCCGAACACCAGACCCTTGAGTCGATGCCCCAGCTCGGTCAAGCTCCGGGTGGATTCCTCGGTCTGTTTTGTGCTCTGGGCGTTCTGGATGCTGGCTTGCTTGATGCTCTCCATGGCCTGCATCAATTGGTCCATGCCCACCAACTGCTGCTGGCTGGAGGCCGCGATTTGCAGCGCTGCCTGCGCCGACCGGGCGATGCTATCGGAAAGCGTCCGCACCGACTGACCGGCTTCCTCGGCTCGCCGCAGTCCCGCCTCGACCGCTTGGGTGCTTTGTTCCGTGGCCAGCACCGCGCTGCTGGTGGCCCGTTGGATATCGTTCAAGATGGAGCGGACCTGGGCGGTGGCCTGTTTCGATTGGTCGGCAAGGTTTCGCACTTCTTGCGCCACCACGGCAAAGCCCTTGCCGCTCTCGCCCGCCTTGGCAGCCTCGATCGCAGCGTTCACGGCCAGCAGATTAGACTGCGCGGCCAAATCATCCACGGTGGCAAGAATGGCGCCGATGGTCCGGCTTTGTTCGCTCAGCCGTACGATGTTGGCGGCGACGGAGTCCGTTTGTTCCCGAATGTGATTGATGCCCGTGAGCATCTCCTCGACCGCGCGATTGCCCAGCTCGGAAGCCTGCTCCGTCTGCTGCGCGGCGATGGCCACGCCCTGAGCTTTTTGGGCGGCAGCTAAGACGGTCTGCTTGACCTCGGCCACCGTCGTGGTCGTCTGGGTCACAGCGGTGGCCGCTTCCGTGGCGTTCGCTGCCACCTGGGCGGTCGCCGCGGCAATTTGGCCGGCCGAGGTCGTCAGCACGTCGATGACCGCGTCGAGCGGACCGCTGATACTGTGCCGGATGAACACTCCGGCCAGGCCCAACAGCACAAAAGCAACTGCGGTGCCACCGACGATCGTCCATTTTGTAAGCGCGGCCTGAGTATCGGCCTCCAGGGCTCGTGCTTCCACTTCCGTACGCTGTTCCTTTTGTAGTCTCTCGACCTCGTTGTTAATCCCTTCCATGCGTTTGTTGGGGGCGTCCGTCAACAGACGTTCCCGCGCCTTCTCGAAGCCTCCGGCCGGCGGCTGACGAGCCTTGATTTGCTGCTCCAGTTCAGCCAGTTCAGTCTGGATGTCCTGTTCCAATTGGTCGAGACGGTGTCCGAACTCGGCACTGCCCGCTGTCCACTTCCGAACCTTCGCCAGATTATCGAGAACATTCCTCTTGCCACGCCGGTACGGTTCCAGGTACTCGTCCTGGCCAGAAATCAAGTAGCCTCCCAGGCCGATTTCCACGTCCTTCAGAGCCGAGAGCACCGCATCCAGGCGAACAATCGTTTCCCGGGCTTGCTTCCGCTTATCGGCAATTGCCATATACTGGCTGGTGCTGCGATAGATCAGGACACCCATCACCGGAACCACCAACAAGGTCAACACATATCCTGCCATGACCTTGGAACCTAGGGACCATTTCATAACCGTTCTCCCCTTGGGCGGGCCTGACCTGGAATTGCAGTCAGGGGGTCACCTCTTCGTAGACAACCAGCCGTTGATCCGACAGTATGCGCAGGGCGTCGAGAATGATGAGCCGCTCGGAGGTCACTCCGCGGAGATAGTCCGCGCACCTGCCCGTCAGCGTCGGCAGTGACAATTGGAGCTCGCTGTGACGCACCACGCGGACGCCACGAATCGCGTCGACCAGGATGCCGACTTCCCTCTGCTCTGTGTGCAATACGATCACATGGTGCCGGTCAATCAGCCCTTTTTCCGGCAGATCGAACAGCTGTTTGATGTCCAGCACAGCCAGAATCTGGCCGCGCAGGTTAACGATGCCGCAGACCACCGACGGTGTGCACGGCACCGGTGTGAGGTCGCGCACCGGACAGACCTCACGGATGTATGCCGTTTCGATCGCGTAGTTCTCGTACGCCAGTAAGAACTCGACGACTTCGAGTCGTGGCTCCACGATCTGGGCGTGCTCACTTTCACATGCCAGTGCCTGAGCCCGCGAGTGGAGCACCTCTTGCTGAGTGCAGACCCTGGTCGCATCCGGTCGGTCGTCGCTCATAAGAGATTCCGTGTGTGTTGTTTGGTCATCGACGCAATGATCTCCCGCAACCTGCCGGCGGTCACGCCCTCGGATTCGGGAACCAGATGCCCCGGCGGACAGGTCTTTAGCAACTCTAACGCCTGACCGAAGTGGCGTTCCGCAACCTGCGGCTTACCCTGTTTGTGTGCCAAGCTCCCCAAGGCGAAGTGCGCTAGGACAAAATTATGATCCAGGTACAAGGCTCGTTTCAAGCTCTGCACGGCTTCGTTCAGGGCGCCTTGCTCCTGGAGAATCGTCGCCCGCAGATAATGCGCTCCGGCGTGCAGTTTGTCCGCGGCAATCGCGCGATCGGACCAGCGGAGCGCTTCCGCCAGCTGACCCTGGTCCGCGTACACGCGAGCCATCAGCACCATCGCCGGCCCTGCGGCGGGGTGTTCGGCGAGGAACCGCTGCAAGCCCGACACGGCCTCCGTGTAGCGGCCTTGTTCGTACCAGATTCGCGCCTGGGTGCAGTCATCCGCGACACCGCTGCTCGGTCCCTTGGCGACGGTCTGGCCGGGATGGCTGCCTTTGGCGTGGAGTGCCGGTGTGGGTTTCGGAGGCTTTGCCGTCTCGCACGCGGACAGTTTGGCGGTGTCGGCTCGAACGAGCTGCGATACGCCCGCCTTTCGATAAAAGGTGACGCCGGGGAAGCTGACTGCGGTCAGGCAGGCCTCGGCGAAGCACAGACTCTCGGTCGCGCTACCCAACAACCAGCCGCCCTCGACGAGGCATTGTTCCAGTTTTGCCACGACGCGGTGGGCCTGCTCGGGCGAGAAGTACATCAAGACGTTGCGGCAAAAAATCACATCCATGGTATGCGTGTGGTTGAACAAGGACGGATAAACGTCGTGGGCCAGATTCAGGTAGGAGAATGTCACCCACTGTTTCAGGAACGGCAGGATCTGGTATCGGCCCTTGCCAATCGGCCGGAAGTACTCTGCCTTGAGCCCAGCCGGAGCATCCCGAAACGACCATTCGCTGAACTCGCCGGCCGCCGCCTCGTCGAGGAACCGCACGTTCAGGTCACTGGCCAAAATCGAAACCTGCCAGTGGCGCCAATCGGGAATCAGCCGCGTCAGGAGTATCGCCAGAGAGTAGGCTTCCTCACCCGTGCAGCAGCCAGCGCTCCAGAATCGCAATTGCCGCGTGCTGTCGCGCCGAGACCGAATCAGTTCCGGCAGGATCTGTTCTTCCAGCGTCCTAAAGCTGCTCGGGTCGCGGAAAAAATACGTCTCACCGACGGTCAAATGCCTCGCCAGAACCGCGATCTGTTGCTTGTTCAAGGGCTTTGACAGCAACCACTCGATGCCAGCATCCGTGTCCTGGAAACCGAACTCGCCAAAAGCGGCCAGGATTCCCCGTTCCAAGTCCGCACGGCGTTCCTGGCCGAAGTGCAGACCCAGCTGCGACTCCAGGAAACCGCTCAGACGGGACAAACCCGTTTCGGAAAGCGGCGCGCTCATGCCCTGGCCTCCCCTGAACCGGCCGGCTGACCCCACGTCCCGGGTTCGCACGAGGCGAACAAACGCTCCGGGTCTTGGAGCAACAGCAAGCCGTTGGCGAGTTTGACGACCGACGCCACGTCCTCGAGTCCTGGTGCGATCTGCTCTGCGGCAATCAGCGCCTGAGGGGCGGTCTCGATCACATCGCTAACCGTGTCCACCCACAACGCCAGCCAGCGCTGGCAGACTTGCACGATGAGGAATTCGTCGTTCAGCTCCAGGGCTCGTTCCGGATGCCCCAATCGCTTACGCATATTCAAGACCGGGATGACTCGTCCCTGGACATTGATGGCTCCGTAGATCGTGGCTGGGGCGTGAGGCAAAGCTGTTACCTCGACGGCTCGCACGACCCGCACCACGGCTCGCAAGGGCATCGCGTACCGCTGCCCGGCGATCTCAAATACCACCAGAGTCACGTTGTCATCCATCAGACACCTTACCGTCGAGTCGCCGCAACGCGAGTGGCAGGAAATAGCTTACCCAACTCAATGGTGGATGGTCTTCCCAGACCGTCCCGATTGGCCCGGGAAGGCCGACCGGCGGGTAAATTATTTCCTGCCGCTCGCCTCAAGGTCACCGCAAGACCCCATAAAACCCGGTGTTTCCCAAGGGATTGTAGAGGTTTCCGACTACCCGGTGCAAGAACCATGTGCAAATCGTTTCGTTGGAATCGACCTGGGTACCACGCAATCCATTCTCGCTGTGTTCGAACGCGGCAAAGTGCGTGTGTGCCGCCACAATTCAACGATGACATTCTTCCAGCGGCTGTGATGGTCAAGAAGGACCGAATCGTAGTCGGTCACAAGACGCGTGGAGGGCCTGGTCGTTGCTGGACGGCGGCCAGGGCGACACGCCAAAGCTCCCGAAGGGCGAGCAGATCATCCCGCGTTTCCAACAGGAGTTTCGGGATCTGCTGGAAGAGCAGAACAAGGTGGCATGCACGGCAACGTGTGGGAGTGGTGCTGGGACTGGTTCGACGAAGAGTATTACGGCGGTTCTCCGGGGAGCGATCCTCAGGGGCCAGAAGATGCCTCGGTCCGGGTCCTGCGTGGCGGCAGCTGGTTCAACTTCGGCAGGTTCTGCCGGTCGGCGTACCGCGGCAGGATCGAGCCCGGGTACCGGTTCCGGAGCGTCGGGTTCCGCGTGGCCGTGGTCTGGTCGGGTTCCTAGGCTGAGCCAAGCCGGCAAGCGCGAGCGGAGCCTGGAGCGGAGGCCGAAGGGGTTCGGGGGCAGCGGAGCGGAGTCGAACCCCTTCGAGCCGTAGCGGAAGGCGGAGCGAGTTGGGAGTGGTTTTGTCGGCGGGGGTGCAGGGGGCGGCAGCCCCCGCGCGCGATAGTTCGGTGATTGTCTTGCGGTGGCGTAAGCTTCCAGCTTGCGTTTGACGCGATGCATCGAAAGGCAAGCAGGATGCTTACCCCACTTCTTAGCCTTGAAGACGCACTCGCTATGCTGCGCTCGGCCAGGATTGACCGCGCGTCGTTGAACCGCGACCCAACGGAGCCTGCTGAAAAAGTCCAGAATGCGAGTAGAATGCCCCCGGCTTGCCCCTCGTCATTATCCACAATTCTTCCACCCCAAAGGGCACGGCAAACGCACACTAACTCATTGACAGACCAAGGACTTGCGAGAGGTACTCTGGATTCCAGCCTGCCATTCGACGGCGCATGGCGATACTTTCCTTGTCATCAATCTGCTTCAACAAGCTAAGGGCGAAGCGTTTCAACCATGCCATATTGTCGCCGCCCTTCTTGCCGGCCGATTCGGCGAACATGTTGATCAGGAACTCGTACGCCGCGCCCAGCAGGTCCGAGAACTGGAAGTCTTCGGTGCGGAGCGGATACCGGGAGAAGTGACGTACCAGATCCTTGCAGGCGTCGTCGGAGACCACCCGCTTGTTGCCTTGGGCACGCATGAAGCTGATGTGGTCCAGCACATGTTCCAGCGACTCGTTGGCTTCACTCAACGCCGCCAGCGTCTTATCCAGCACGCTACCGTAGGGCTCCGACGCGTCGTTCAGCTTGTCTTGCAAGTGGGGCCAGCGAGCCCGCTCGGGCACATAGAACGTGTCGTAGTAGTCGGGCTTCTCGCCGTATTGGACTTCCGCCTCTTCCTTGGCCAGTCCCCCGGCGACCTTGCGGTCCACGATCACGTCCCATTCGTCGCGGAATACGTCGGAACAGCGTTTCAGGAACAGCAGTCCGAAGATGTAGTCCTTGTAGGTCGCAGCGTCCAAACCCTCCTGCCGCAACCGGTCGGCGGCAGAGTAGAGGTGTCGTTCCAATTTGGCGAGCGAAAGTTTCGGCATCCATCCGTTCCTGCTTGTTCATCAACCCTCCGGCGGCCTTGCGGGACGGACGCCATTATCATGCTTTCGGGAAGTCTGTAGTAGGCCCCTGCCAACTAGCACCAAACGGTTTTTGGCGTTGTCGGTGTCAAGCATGGGGTTTTGCGGTTTCGCATAGACGGACCGCCAGCTGGGGTCAGACGTACAGATTTCAGTTTTCGCGGGCAGCAGGCTTTCCCTAGGCTTGGGCACACGACCGCGAAAACTGAAATCTGTACGTCTGACCCCTTGTCTCGCGCCCCGTCTCTGCGGAACCGTTAAGTCCCATTCTTTGCGCGCAGGGGCCAAAATACTGTTTGGTGCTAGTCCGGCGGGAACCTCTCGCCATCCTTCGATGGCTGTTCGAGGAACGTCATCCGGGCTAGGTCGCCCAGGAATCCCCAAGACCCTAAGACACTTTGGCGATTAGCGCGGATTGGGTCGGAACTCAGGATCGTCTTTCCATCGCAGATTCTTCTTGCCCTCGTAGACGCCGTAGTACGGTGCGTTGGCGTCGATCCAGGTGACGAGCCGGATGAACTCTGCCTGGCTGAGTTGCACCGGACACTGGCCGCTGCGGATGCGATCGATCATCTTGCTGCGGTGCGAGCCGAACGTGAGCGGCGGTTCGGCGGGGATGTAGGCGCTGCGCGGATCCACGTCGATGTTGTTGATCAAGCGGCGATTGATCAGATTCTCGTAGGACCGATTGAACAGCGTGGTCAGCTCGCCGGTCAGGTCCAGGTTACCCTTGAGGTCCGTCCCGCCGTGACACTGGACGCAATGCTTGTCCAAAATCGGCTGCACGTCCAGTGGGTAATGCACCATCCGCGGCCGGCTCTCGCCGGGCTGCGGCATTAGACTCTGGGCAGGTTGGTTGAGCGCCAGCAGACCGGCAGCCCTCAACCCCGGTGCGTGCTGTCGTGACTCGTGACAACCGATACAGGACCGCTGCTCGCCGGACATCAGGTTGACGAAAGTCCGCATCCGCTGCAGTTCCATGTAGTTCTCGTCCAAGACCTGGAAATAGATGCTCTTTCCGGCCGGCACTTGGAAGTGCGCGGAACCATCGTCGTTGACCGGGACGAGCCCGAGGACCTGCTTGGTCGTGAAGTGGCCTTTCAAGCTGATCGCAGGGTTCTGCAGGCCCAGGCCGTCGCCTTGGCCCGGGGACGCCCACGAGGCGGCCCACGGCTTAGGAATGTCTTCCATGACACGCAGATACTTGACCGTGCCGCGCGCGATCCCGGTCAGGCCCTGGTAGACGTCCGTCATAAACAGCGCGGCCATGTTCTCCGCCGGTGCAGGTTGCGACTCCGTCAGCGCCGGCCGGACCGGAGAGAGGTTGGCCGGATTGCGTCGGGGACGTAACGGAATCGGCTGGAACGACGAGAAGGTTGGATCCCGATACAGCAACTCCCGATTACCGGCGGCGTCCAATACGTAGATTCCGTAGCCCGCCGGTTCGGCGTGATTGGGGCTAGGATTGTAGCAGACCAGGAACAGATCCTCACCCAGCGGATACGGCTCTTTGTAGTAGCCGTACTGAGCGCCCGGATAGCCCGAGTGCGGCGGCAGGCCGATCTCCGGCGTGAGGTTGGTCATGGCTGCGGGCGTCAACTGCGTGAGATGGATGTCGACCAAGATCACCGGCCCGACCGCCAGCGGCATGTGCGGTGCACCGATGGCCACCAGTCGATGGCTGCCGGGAATGCTGCGGGCGTCGATCAGGGTCGAGGGCAAGGCGACATTGTTCTTGTACAGATGGGCCGGGCCGCTGCCATCGGGCCGCATCGTCCACAGGCTTTGTACGTCGCCGCAGCCTTTGTCCACGTATTCCCAACGCGTGTAGATCACGCGGCCATCGTCCAACACGCAGGGCGCGAACTCATTCGTGGTGTTGCCGGAGAGGCAACGGATGTTGGCTCCGTCCGCATCCATCAGGTGCAGCGCGGTGCTGGTGAACGCGTTGTGGCACAACACGGCTCGCTTGGACCGCGTCGAGACGAACATGATCCGGCCGTTGGGCAAGTAACACGGATCCATGTCGTCGTAGCCGTGATGGAATTGCTTCAGCATTTCCTGCTCGTCCGGCGCATCCAACGTCAATTGCCGCAGACCCGTGCCGTCGATGCCGATCTCGTAGATGCGGTATCCCGTGTTCGGTTTCTTGTAGGCAAAAACGATCTTGTGGGCGTCGTGCGAGAGGTCGAACCGCCCGAAGAGGCCGCCCGTCAGTTCCGGGGCTATCTCCGTCACCTTCCCTTCCGGAGTAAGCGGCGAGAGGATGCACAGGTTGCCGCCCATCTTCGAACTACCGTCGAAGTGGTCCGTGTAGATGTGGCTGGAATGGTAGGTGGTGCGTTTGACGAACAGCAGTTGGCTGATCTCCAGCCGCGGGTCCGCCAACATCAGGTTGCGTACCGCCCAGCGGGCCTGGAGATAGAGGTCTCGCTGAGCGTTGGCGTCGGCCTGGGCGGGCAAACTCTTCAACTTGGCAGCCACCTCATCCAGCACGCGGGCCAGCGGCGTCACGTCGATTCCCTGGCCGCGACGATCCGCCAGTAAGTTCCGACCTCGCTCCAGGATCAGTTCCACGGGGCAGACTATGTCGACGGGGGTCTGGATCTTGGCCTTGGACCATTCGCTCACGCTGCTCTGATCGGCCGGTCGATGCAGGGCCAGGTTTTTCGCAGGATCGGCTTGGCCGTAGACCTCGACTTCATCCAAGTGCAACCACGTGGGACCAGGCAATTCGATACGCAAGAAGCGGGCCGGTTCGCCGCGGAGTGGAACGGCCAGCGGTTTGTTGTCCGGCGTGCCCCGGAACACGGTGCCATCATGGGCATACACCTCGCGCCACGACTGGCCGTCTGCCGAGAGGAGCACTTTCAGCCGTGCTGTGCGATCAGGCACGTGGCACGCGTTGTAGACAAGGACACGTTCCAACGCCGAGATTTCGCCCAGGTCCACCTGCCACCAGGGCTTGGCGTCCTGGGACGTGTGGAATCCCCACTGTCCGTTTTTGACCCCGTCCACACCGCCGATGGCATCGGCGTGCGTGGTCACTCCGGCGACCGTGCGCTGCTGCCGGGCCGCTTCCTGCCGCAGCCAGTCGCGTTCGATTTCGTCCTTCCAGGAGTCCGCGGCGAACAGCCCGATCCCCATGCTGGCCCACAGCCCGCAAACCAACAAGAGCGGCCCGGCGACTCTTGATCGGCCCAGCGACGTCCCGCCAACGCAATTCTTTCGCATGTCGATTCTCCCTTGCTGAAATGGTCCCGATCACGCCCTTAGGAACGGCGCATCAATAACTGTCGCAAGTACCGTAGGCAACCCCCGTTGGGGCTGTTCTGCCGGCAGGATCCCGCTGCTTACCAGCCGATGTACGCTCAGGAGACTGATTTCCAACTGCGTAGCGGTTTCCGACTGCGTCAGCCAGCCCGAGCTGGTCTTCAATCGCGCGTTGTAGACGCTGATCCCGGCGTGCTGTCGGTAACGTCGAAAGTGTTCGCAGGTCCATGTATCGCCGTTCGTCGAGCGGATGCCGGCGCGGTTCAACACCGTCGCGATCGCGCCATCGGTTTGCACTTTCCGCAGCGTTTCGATGAGCGACTTCAGTTCGCTCGCGGGCAACTTGCCGTGGCGAAGCGTGCGTCGGCCGCGCAACTCCGTATGATGGCCCCGGACCATTGAATCCGCAAGATGGCTTCGTCGCGTTCTTCGTCCACGTCGGCGACGATCTCCTTGATCAACACACCAACTGTTGTTTCATGCTGTTCGACACTGACTGGACAGATGGTCAGCCGCACGCTGCGCTGCTTCGACGCCAGCCTTTGAAGTTGCGCATTTGCAAAGACCATCGTCGAGAGCTACTGACTCTTCAGGTTCGAGACTGCAGCCAGACCTTGCATGCCGCCCGGGCTTTGTCGGACGGTATCTTACGGTTTCTGGCTCTGGCCATTCTGGAGCTGGACCCCAGCGCCCGGGGCTTGCTATGTTTCGAGGAGCCCGAGAATGGGATTCATCCGGAACGGATCCCCGCTATGGTGCGTCTGCTCAAGAACTTGACCGTCGATCCTGAAGAAGATGTCTCGCCGAGGCAGTCGGGACCTGGCCGGTCCTCCTCAAGCGTTCTGGGAGAAGTGCACGAAGTAAAGCCGAGACCACAGCAATTCGGTTCAAGCCTCGACCAATTCCAGTTTGAGTCCGAGAGCCTTCGCGATGGCCTCCATACTGGAAAGCTGCGTGTTTCGGCCATACTCGACATCTTTGACCGTGTTGGCATTCGGGAGGCAGGCTTCCTTCGCAACCGCTTCGTACGTCAGTCCTCGTGCTTTGCGTGCCCGACGCAAGTCGGCGGCGATTCCGGTGCTCAGAGGTTGCTGTTTCTTGGCCACGGGCGGAAATTCCTGCCTGACCTGTTCTTGGATCTCGGCGTGCCGAGCCTTCTCTTCAGCAGTCAACGGACGGATAATTCGCTCGAACTTAGTCTTCGTCATATTGTTCGCTCCTCGAAATCACGGTTCGGGAACTTCAAAGGCCGTCACCGGCAAGATCGTATCCTCGTCCATCCACTCGAAAACCACCAGAATGTATTCGTCATCCGGCGTGTAGCCGAATACACACGGCCGACCGCTCGAATCGCTGGTCTGTTCTTCCCGTGCGTGCTGAAGCACGAATTCGACGTCAGCCGGGGTCAGGTCGTGTTCGTCGATATGCTCGACGTTTCCGTCCGCCTGGTAGTCCCAAATGATGCGCAGAAAGTTCACGGAAGCACCTCGACGAATGTCTTGCCGAGCATCCCTGCAAATTGTAGTCGATCGTCGACGGAATGGCGACAGAAGCTCGACAGAGCCAGAGTACGGATGAAGACCGAACGAGATCCATCCGTGCTGTGGCTCTGCCATCCGTGCGAATAGCGAAGGAAAAGCTGCAACTGGGCGAGATATTGGGCTAGATATGCAGTCTGCCTATCGAGGTCAGGTCTTCAACGGGGCCTTGATCAGAACATTGCGCATCGTAACCCGACGCGTCAGCGAGGAAGAGCGGCGTTTCCTCGCTGACGCGT
>JAPLNJ010001188.1 GCA_026692885.1 Planctomycetota bacterium
CCGTATTTCGGCGCCAAGCTGAGGTAGGAGGCATAGTAGACGGTCTGCCGGTTCATCCAGCCGCCGCCAGGATGTGTGACCAATTGGGCGTCCAGGCGCGGCGCTTTGTCCGGAGTCTTGGCATGGCACTCCGTGCAGTGGCGGTCGAGCACAGGCTGGACCAGCCGCGGATAACTGAAGGGATTGGTCCCATCCACGTCGGGCTGGATCGCGGACGGGGAACGGCGCGTGGCCAGCAGTTCGCCCACAGGCGACCGCAGCGGCGCGATCGGCTTCGGCTCGTGGCAGCCTTGGCACATCGCCTGCTCGCCCGGCTGGAAGTGCGTTCCCGAACGCATGGAGGTGATCGCCAAGCCGTTCTCGTCGAGGGCTTGGAAATACAGTTCCTTCTTGGCGGGGACTTTGAAACACACGCTGCCATCCGCTTCGACAGGGACCGTCCCCAGCACCGCGCGGGCCAGGTTGATCGAGTCGCTGCCTTGCGGAATCTGCAACCCCGTATTGTGCGTCACGGCCGCCGAAGCGACCGACAAGGGAAGCACCTGGTAGACTCGCAGGGACTTGATCTTCGTGCCCTCCGGCCAGGGTTGGCGGCTATGGTAGATATTGGCGATCCCAACAACCGCCTCGGCGGGCTGATCTTGCGCGAGGGGCAGCGAAGCGTCGGGGATCACCGGCGGCGTAGGCATGGGCCGTAGCGGGATGGGATTGTGGCAACCGATCTGGGCGTCGCGATAGAGCAGTTCCTTATTGCCGAAGCTGTCGAGCAGGTAAATGCCATAGTGCCCTGGCGCACCCGGCTTGCGCTGCGCCAAGCCAGCGTCGTAGATGCACAGATAATAGTCCTCGCTCAGCGGCCAGGCCTGTCCGTAGGCTTCCGCCCCACCCTGACTCTCCGGAAACCCGACATCCGGCGTGATCCGGCGGAGGGGGTTCATCCCGTCGTCGTCCGGCGTCCGCGGATCGATCAGGACCAACGAACCGAAAGCCTGTCCGTGGTGTGGAGCGGCCGTGGCAACGTACTTCCGGGATTCCGGGATGGCCCGCACATCCAATTCCATATCCGGCCGGCTCTGCCGCGGAGCGTAGTTACCGTGTACGGGGCGCGGATCGCGGCCGTCCGGTGTGGTCGTCCACGGCATGTGGGCCGTGCAGCCGTGGCGGTCCACGTAGTCCCAGCGCGTCCAGACAATCCGTCCGTCGTGGGCCACGCTCGGATGCCACTCGTTCGTCTCGTGGTAACTGAGACAACGGATGTCCGCACCGTCGGCGGCCATGTCGTACAAGGTATAGGTCGGGCAGACGCGGCCGCAACGCAGGTAACCACCGCGGCGTTCCGTGATGAAAGCGATCCGGCCGCTGGGCATCCAGCAAGGATCGAAATCGTTCCAGGTCCCCTCAGTCAGTTGTTCGAGGCCAGTGCCATCGACATTCACTTTGAAAACATGGTAGCAGCGCCCTGCAGCCCAATGGCCTCGCGACGGGTCGGTATGATGATCGTGTCCGCGTTCGCCTTGGCATTCGGTGTAGGCAAAGGCAATCTGTTTGGCATCGTAGGACAGGTCAGGCGACAGGCAGGAACCATCTTCCAGTTTCGTTCCGCTCAATCGACCATGCTGCACGACCGCATCGGCCAGAATGTCGCGGACCGCCGGTGCCGGGCCAAAGGGGTCTGACAGCACGCACAAACCGCCGCCGGGCGGCTGGTACACGGCATAGTACTGATCGCACATGTGGCCGAACGACGAACGGTGCCGTTTGAGGAACAGCAGTTGGTCGAAGTTCAGCAGCGGGTTCGCGAACGCGATCTGGCGACGCACGCGGCAGGCGGCGGCAAACAGAGCGTATCTTGCTTCGGTATCCTTGGGATCGAGCCCTTGATTGGCAGCCATCAGTTCGGCGAGTTCCTTTGCCGGCCCGCTCAGTTTGGCTGCCGCCGACGTGCTTTGCAGGTTCGCCAGCAGGGCTGCCGTTCGCCGCAGGACCACGTCGGCCGGATCGCGGTCGGTTTCCAGGACGAGCGATTCCGGGCGGTAGGTCTCTGACGCGACACGGGCGAAGGTTGCAAGGTTGCCGAGGTCGTGCTGCAGCATCTCCCATTGGCTTTCCCACTCGGCCACAAGCCCCGCGCGTGCAGGCACGGACAGGAACTGTCGCATCCCGCGCAACGCCAGTAGCGTGTCCCGCCGGAAGCCCTCAACCTCCTGAGCCAAGGCCGCGACTTGCTCGACAGGCAGCGCCTCCGCGCTCGCCAGGGCGGCGGTCAGCTCGCGAGTACGCGTCTCGATGCCGTCCAGTCGGGCAAGCAGTTGACTTGCGTCGAACCGCCCATCCTTCAGTGCCGTGGCCAGCGCGTTGACGGACACACGCATCGACTGCGCGTGGAAGTCACGAGCCGCGGGCAATGGCCCGACGAGCGTGCTCAGGGCCGCCGTCCGCTGTTCCCAGCGCGGGTCGTCCGGGGATGTGTCAGGCGTGAGAAGTTCTTCGAACCGCCCGGCCAGGCCCTGCCGCAGGTCGGCAAGCCACACGCGATCCAGCTGGAACCGGCATTCCTGCCAGCGGCACGCCCGCACGTACAGGTCCAACCAGCGACGATCCCCTGCGGGTACGCCGGTCTTCCGCAATTCGTCGAGCTGCTTGGCCAAGGTCGTTCCGGACGCTTCGCCTGGGCCCAGTGCCCGCCCGATCATGGCGGCCATTGGCTGGGGTTTCGACTCGGTCAGCCAGATCAACTCGCGGTCGCGGCCAGCGTCTCGCGTGAGCCACTGGGCATGCAGCGGGTAGTCGCGACGCACGTTTTCCCAAACTACGTTGAGTGGATCCAGGGGATCGAAGAGGACCTGGAACTGAGCCACTCCTTGCGCGCGGTCTGTGTCCATACCGACCCACGCCTCGAACCGCTCATACTTGCCGCCGATGTCGTACAGCACGTCGCTGTTGGCGTGCATCCACACGCCGTGTTCGAACTGCCGTTGGCCGATGCGCAGCGGATGGTTCTGCCAATTCTTGTCGACCAGCAGTTCTCCCCAGCCCACGCGAATCGAGGCCGGCTGAAGATCGCCCAGCCAGGTGACCGTGCCGTCCGCAGCAATCAGCCGGGCATCGCCCCAGATATGGCAGTTCCCTCCACCGCTCTTGACGACGCTCATCAGCCGCATCCAGTGACAGCCGGCTACCTTTACCGAGACCTGTTGACCGGGACCCGTTCCCTGCAGCATGTCGCCGACGAATGGCTGGACGCCAGGCATTGCGGGCCGTCGCGCGTGCTGTTCCTGAATACGGGACACGGCGGCCCGCGCCGCCAGCATCGTCTCGGTCCAGGTGTCCTGCTTGACGTACAGTGGCGGCGTGGGCTCGGCCGCCCGGATCAAGGAGGCTGGTACAGCCGCGGACATCATGAGCGCCAAACACGCCAGAGCCATTTGCCGATGGGTGCCCAAACGTTTCATATCAGTCTCCTTTGTCATTTCCGTCGAACGGCCACGGTCTATATTCCGCGCGGTCGATGGTCACCCTAATCTCTCACCCTAATCTCTCACCCTAATCTCTCACCCTAATCTCTCACCCTAATCTCTCACCCTAATCTCTCACCCTAATCTCTCACCCTAATCTCTCACCCTAATCTCTCACCCTAATCTCTCTCACCCTAATCTCTCACCCTGATCTCTCACCCAGATCTCTCACCCAGATCTCTCACCCAGAACAACGCAGAAGATTAAGGGAAAGATTAGGGTTGGGCTTTTCAGCAGCTTTCGTTGGGGCCGGCGCGCCGTCAATCACACACACCACGATTCCCGCATCGCACGGGACCTGAGCCGATTGGCTTCAGGATCACCGACGAATTCGGCCTTGAGCAGATCGAACGTCAGGTTCCGTTTCAACTGCTCACAGATGTCGGCGGCGAAGCAAATGCTCATCGAGTTGACCATGACCTCGGGACCGGCCACCGTGGCGCGCCGCGACCTGACGCAGTTGAGGAAATCCCGCGCATGGTGCATGGGACGTTGCGTCCTGGCCGTGTACTCGCCCAGAACTCGCCGGTAATCGGCTAACAGGGCCGGCGATGAGACATCCGGTTGCGAATAGCCGTCGGCTGCTGCCACCCATCCCTCGGGACCATCGAACCGCTCGCCGCAGGAGCCGTGCCAGTAATTGCAGTCGCGGCCACGCGCGAGAACCAGCTTGACCCCGTTGGACAAGCGAGTCACCATCGCACCGTCGGGTGAGCTGTACTCGAACTCGATCGACGTAACGTTCGACATGTCGAGGCCGGGCAGCACCTGCGCAACCGTGTGGGCCCCCCACATGGCCACATCGGTGGCGAAATCATAATAGTGATACCACCCGCCGCCGTTCACATATCCGGGGTTGTAGGGCCGCCAAGGACAGAGGCCGAGCCAAGCATCCCAGTCCAGTTCATCCTTGGGCGGCTCCGGTTCTGCCGGCAACCAGTCGTGGCGAGTCCCGTCGCGCCAGCGGATATCGGCGTAGGCCGTGTGGATCGGGCCGAGGCGGCCGGTACGGGCCATTTCGATAGCAAACACGTGATGCGCTTCGCTGAGCCGTTGGGCTCCGGTCTGATAGACGCGGCCGTAATTCCGTGCCGTCTCGACCACCATCCGACCTTGCGCCATGGTGTGGCACGACGGCTTCTCGCAGAACACGTCCTTTCCCGCGCGCATCGCCAGGATGGAGGCCGGCGCGTGCCAGCGATCACCCGTCGCGATGAGCACGGCATCGACATCCGTTCGCTCGGCCAGAAACTGCCGGATGTCGCTGTATGTGGCGCAATCCTTTGTGCTGTAGCGAGCATCCACCATGCCCTTGATCGCTTCGCGCCGGCCCTTTCGGACGTCACAGACGGCAACAAACTGCACCTCGGGTTCGGCAAGTATGACACTCAAATCGGCTGTGCCCCTGCCGCCAAGTCCGATGCCACCCATGACGATCCGTTCGCTGGGCGCCACGGTCCCGCCCTTGCCCAGCACCAATGCCGGAACAAAGCTCGGAAGCGCGAGCGCACTTGCCGCTGCGGAGACTCCCTGGATGAACTTCCGCCGGTTCAACCCTCTGTCTGCACCAACCTGCTTTTCGACTGAACTGGTCATATCACATGCTCCTCTCGGGTTGCACTTCACTTCTCGTCGCTGATCTGCTTCAACAGTTCTTCGGCGCGTTTCTGGGCCGCCGGGTCATCCCCGGCGACTTTCACCACCTTTTCCAACGCTGACTTGGCTACGCCGGTATACTGCTTTTTCGGCCGCTTCTCCGCGAGCGACATCACCGTGGCCACCGCTTCACGCTTCACGGCGGGATCGTCGACGTACAAGACGATCAAATCCAGCGCTTCGGCATTGGCCAAGCCTGCAATCGCTCCCAGCAGCATTCGCTTCTCCTCGGCGCGCTGGACCAACGGTGCTGCTGCTCGGCAGATGGCCAATCGTTCTGGGGCAGAAACGTCCTTTTGCGTGGCGATCCCCAGATAGCCGCGAAGGACCAGTATGCGGTCCACCTGCTGGTCTGAATGCTTGGCAAGTTCCAACAGCACGGGGGCAGCCTCCGCCGACTTCCACTCGCTGATCACCCGGATGGCCACCGCGTGAACGTCCTTGTCGGCGTCGTCCACAGCACCGCGAACCGCCTTGAGTGCACCGGCGCCGCCCACCGCCTGCAGTGTCCTCAGCAACGCCGCCTTGACCGTCGGCCGCGCTTTGGCAAGAGCGTTAACCAGTGTTGTTGCGCAGGCGTCCTTGTCGCTCGCGATCGCGCTGAGCGGGCCAAGCACTTTCTCATAAGCGGCAAGCTCTCTGTCGTCGGTGGATTTCACCAGCAGGTCTACCAACAGCGGTATCCCCGACGGGCCTGCCACCTCGCCGTAGCTTCTGACCGCAACCGTCCTGACGGAAAGATCTGCATCCGACATCCCCTTCACCATCGCGGGCAGTGCCTGCGCAATTCTTCGCTGTCCGGCGATCTCGAACATCTTGATCCCGAGCGTCGGATCCGGCTTTTCCAGAATCGCGACGATCGCCGAATCGACCTTCGGACCCGGCAAGCCGGCCAGGGCCGTGGCGGCCGGCCGATTGATCTTATCATCCTTTTCCTTGATAAGTTCCACGAGTGCGGGGACAGCCGACGCATCACCAATCTCGGCCACAGCCTGGATGGCCTCGACGCGTACAGCCAGATCACCTTTCTTCGTCATCTCCAGCAGGGTGGGCAATGCCGCTTTGTCAGCCCGTTGCCCGAGGACGCTGACAACAGGAATAACCCGGTCCGCCGACAGCTTAGCGACTTCCGCCACAAGCACGTCCGTGACCTGCTGGTCTTTCATCTCGACGGCCCCACGCAAGGCCATGGCAAATACACAAAGTTCCTGGTCGTGTAGCATGCTGGTCAACAGCTTCATGCGGTTCGACGGATCACAAAGCACCACACCGCGAAGGGCCGCAGCCCTGATTCGCACCGGCAGGTTCTGCACCAGCATACCGTCATAGATGTCCTTTGCCGCGCCTTGTTTGCCCTCGGCAACCAGGTTGGCACCGCAGCCCAGCAGACCGTCGCAGATCCTGGCAACGTCATCTCCCTGGGCGTGCTTCAGAGCCTCCAGCAGCGTCTTGTCGGCGGCAGCCGTGCCGATCCGCCCGAGCGTGATGGCCGTCGTGCGTACCACTTCGCCATCACGGTTGCCCAGCTGCTTCGCAAGCAACTCCACTGCTGCAGAGTCGCGTCTCACGCCGATCGAACGGATCACTCCCGACAGGATCTTGCCGTTGAGTTTGTCCAGCACCGCTCGCAACGCTTCATCCACGCTCTTGTCGGGGATAGGTTCCAGCGCATAACGCGCCATGTGCGACAGCTTCTCATCGCCGAGCATTCCCGCCAGAACCGGCACACAGTCCTTGTCGCCGACACGCGCCAAATCCCTGCACGCCGCCGCTTTCTGCTCCAACGGGGCATCCGACTTGAGCACGCCCAAAGCCCTGGCACGAGCTTCATCCGCAGTCTCCGCGCTCAGCGCAGACACGAACGACAGTTCCCCAAACAACGACAACATAACCGCAAACAACAAGTACCTATCTCTCATGTCACTCTCCTTCTATTGCCTTCAGATGGGCATGGTCCCCACGAACGTCGTCTTGTCGCCGTCGGCGATCATAGTGAATCCCATGCCGCTCGCATAGCAGCCCCGCAGGTCCCAATCGACCACCGTGTCAAACAGGCCGTCGGCTGGCGCGATGTCGGCTCCTTCCAGTTCGGTAAAACGCTAGCAGGGGATCATCGTAACCTTACGATCAATGTCGACTCCGCGGGAGCAGCGCCCCCACCGCATCAGAATCGCACCTCGCGCTGCTCACCAAACTCCAGCCGCACGGGACCGAGCAGGCCGGACGTGACCAGCGGGTCCTTCGAGCCGTAGCCCTGATAAGGCTTGACCGTGCGGTCCCCCGTCTGTAAGTAGATGTTGGTCTTGGTGAAACGCTGCTCCAGGGGCAGAGCCGCATCGCCAATCAGACGGTTGACCCACAGATTCGTGACGTCGATCTCGAGTTCGTTGTCGCCCTCCTTCACGATCTCGGAGAGGTCGACCGCCCAGGGATTGGTCCACACCACTCCCAGGTCCTGGCCATTGACCCGGACGCGTGCCACGTACTTGACGTCGCCCAGCTGCAGCCGTACCAGCTGCTGGGCTTGCTCCGCATTCAAGGGGAACTTCTGGCGATAGGTGGCCGTGCCGGAAAAATGCTTGATGCCTGCATCGGCATGCTGGTCCCAGGCGATAAGTTTCGGGAACACGACCGACTCCGGAGCGCCCCAGCCCGCAGCGAATCGCACCTCCCAGGGGCCAGTCAGAATCCGAGCCTCAGACAGCGCCTCAGCAGCGACCGTGACTTCGTGCTTGTCGGACGGCGTCTGGAACACATAACTTCCCGGCCGCCAGAGGTGAAGCCGCGCACCGGCAGCGGTTCGTCCCGCGAGCTCCAGGCCACGAAGACCGACCCGCTGTCCGGCAGGCTGAGCGGTACAATCGTCCGGCCATCGTCGGTGGTACGGTAGCAGATCGCATCACGGATCGTGCCCGTCTTGGGATCCCACAGCTCCGGTTCCTTCCCCTGGATGCGGAACGTATATTCCGCGTCGCCTTTACCGGCCAGGAAGTAGACATCCAAGTCTGCCGTGCGACGGTGAGTGTACTCCGACGGGCCGGTACAATCGGGAAGCAGGCCCTCGGACAGCAGCACCTGGTCGATGGCCGTCCCGCCGATGACTTGGCCCTTGCCCAGCGACCGGCGGAAGGACTGCTTGTCGGCACCGCTCCAGAGATCCGCCGCTAGGCGGCGGACTTCTTCGTCGCACGCGGGGTAATCCCGCAGTCCGGGCGCCCGCTGCGGCGGCCGCGGGCCGAGTACGACCGTGGCTCCTGCCTGGGCCAGTTGGATGATCTTCCGCAGGGCCGCGGGTGGCAGCGTCTCCTCTTCCGGATCGACCCACAACAAGCGATACCGCATCCCGTCGGGCAGGACCAAGCTGCCGTCCCGGACCGACAGTCGTTCCAACAGCACCTCGGTATTGAGTAGGTCAAACGCATAGCCGCTGGGCAGCCGGAAGGCTGACTTTGGGGGCTGCGTGCCGCGATTCCACGCCGTGTAGTTCCGGTCGCTGCGATAGCAGCACACGTCCGCCACGAACTGGCCCTGCTGAAGCAGTGTCTGGCAGCGGCCGAGATACGTCAGAAATGCGCCCGCGTGATCCCACCAGGTCACGTTGGGGTTCAGATGCGTGCCGGCAAAGTACACAATGCCCGGTTTGCCAAACTCCGCGGGCGAGGCCGAAAAGGTGTGCCAGATGAAACGATTGATGCCGTCACAGAAGTTCGCATCGGCGCCCGGCTTGAGCGCCGCGGGATACGCGGACCAGTGGGGCACCATGTGCGTAAAAGCCTCGATCGAGGCCAGCGGCCGGCCGTAAGTATGCGCGGCCATGGCGGCTTGACGCCCATTGCTGCGACCGACCGTCGGCGTCCCCGGCCACCAAAACTCGCCTTGTGGCATATCATTGCGGCCCCAAAAGGCCAAGGCGTCGGCCTCCGCAAACAGCAGCGTATCTCGCCGCCACGGACCGCCCGACTCGGAGTGCCACCGCAGCCCCGCCTGATGGCACAGTTCGCCCAGCTTCGAGTAGCAATTGTTCATAAAACAGTCGCTGAGCGTCCGGCTGTAGTCGCGCAAGAACCGCTGCGAAATATCGGGTGACTTGAGGGTCATTCCCGCGAGTACCGGCAGATAAGGACGCAAGGGGTAACCACGGTATTTCTCGAACTCCCGATCGAACCCGAAGGTCCAGGTCGGAATGGCGCCCTCCCAGCTCACGCTGTAGAAATGAGTCAGGGTTTTTCCCGCCAGCGGGCCAGCGTCGTCCAGGAGCGTCTTGCCGAATCGATTGAAATGCTTTTCCACCGCCGCGGTGTCCAGCATATCCACATCGGACTCGGCCTCTTTCGCGAGCGTGAACAGAAAACGGAAGATCCGCCAGCGTCCGGCGGGTACCTCCCAAGCGAGCCGGCCCTGAGGGTCCACCTTCTTCGTCAGATCGACCACTTCGGTCACGACGGTCTGTTGCTTCGGCTTCTCAACCACCGGCTGCCACTCTGCCAAGTCGCTGCTGAAGCGAATCACGCCGCCTGCGGCCGGCGTAGGAACCAGACCAGCCGCTCCGTCGGGGCTGTCGATCCGCGCCGCCAGAATCCCGATGTCCCACACCGGCGGACCCTGCGGACGAGACACGGTGCCAGTCAGGCGCCCTGGTCCCGCCACATCCACCGAGTTCCAGAGCAGGCTCTTGGGAGCCTGTTCGCCCGTCTGCCAAGGAGCCCGCAGTGCACCGCCACAGGTGCTCAAGTTCAAGCTCATCTCCAGGCCGAGCCGGCCCGCTTCCGCCAGGGCGTGCTGCACCAACTGCCGCCACGGCGGACTCATGAACTCGATGTGTCGCTCGGGCGAAGGGACCAGATGCTGGCCGTACGCCGTCACGTCGAACAGCAGGCAACCGCCGAACCCTTTCTGCTGCATCCCTTCCAGGTCCCGGGTGATGGACTCCTTGGTGACGTTAGCATTCAGCCACCACCAATAGGCCCACGGTTTGGCCGAGTTCGGCGGTGAGCGGAAGTCTTGTGCGAGATCGACCGCCTGGACGGAGATGGGCCTCGCCAGTACGGCGACCGCCAGAAGTAAAACGGGCGCCAAGATTCTCGACCAGAAGTGACGCGGCGTAGTCTGCATGAGGTTAGCTCCTGACTAGGGGTCGGGTGTTCAGACATTCATTTTTCGCGGGCAAGGTGCTGTCCATTGGCTGAGTGGCTGGAAAAGAACACGTTCGCAGTTTGACCGTAGGACGGATTGGCACTTCGGCCCGATGTTTCTGGGCCGAAGTGCCAATCCGTCCTACCACCGATCTGCCAGGTTATTTCTTTACAGCCACTAAGGCTTCTCGCCGCGAAAAATGAATTTCTGAACACCCGACCCCATTGATCAAATCACTGACCGTCTCCATCAAAAACTCGGCGTCCTTCGGCGATGGCCTTGCGGCGAGTCAACTCATCGCGGCGCAATCGCTGAGAGACCTCGTCATAGCGCGCATGATCTCCGCAGTACCGAAATCCCGGCGCGCCGGCCTCGGGGTTCTTCTTCAACGCCTCCGCTCCCGCTGTGATAATCTCCAGCGCCTCGCGATAGGCTGCGGAACTCTTGTCCAAAGTCTTGAGGCACGGACTCAGCGCGGGACGATCGAACGAAATCAAAGTCTCACACGACCTGGAGTGTTGAGCCGTTTTGAGGATGTCGATGCCGGTCCGTTCGCCCAGCTTGGCCAATTGCTGGTTGTCCAACGGCGAACGTCCGCCCAAGTTGTGCGGGTAGGCACAACCGTAATCCGGATAGTAGGGCGCACTGACGTCGATCCAGGTGAGGATCCGATCCAGCTCTTCGCGAGACAGCTGCACGTCCTCGTGTCCCTCCTCGAGCAGTTTCACCAATCGGCTGCGATGGCTGCCCCAGGAGTAGGCGTTCAGGAGCTGCGGCGGACCGTTGCCGATGGGGCTGACCTGCGCGGTTTGGGGCCAGCCGCGAAGCAGCGACTGGTAGGAGGCATTGAAGACCAAGTCCTTGTCTCGGGCGAGCACCAGACCGTGGCTTTCCTCCTTGTTGAAGTCGTGGCAGCGCACGCAGTGCCGATCCCAAATCGGTTGCACCTCGGCGACATAGTTGAACGGCCTGACCGGCCCATACCAGCCATCTAGCCGGCTGGGAGGACGCTGCAACGCCAAAGGAGTTCGCCGGCCAACTGTCGCCGAGGCTTGGAGCCGATGCTCGTGACATCCGACGCAGCCCGACGTCTCCCCAGGTTGTACCACGGTCCCCGAACGCATGGAGGTGATCATCTTGCCCTGGGCATCGAGCAGCTGGAAATAGACGAAGCGGTCCGCGGGAACCTCGAAGTAGGCGGAACCGTCCGGCTCGACGGGCACTGTCCCTAAGATCTGCTTACATTCCAACGTGCCCCAGCCCACGGCGGGACGACTGAACGTGGAGCCTTCGCGGTAGTTCATCGCCACGCCCCAGATCGCGTCGGTCCAGAATCGCTTCTCGATGGATTCCACAACCCGCAAGGCGGCCGCTGCGCCGCGGCGTACGCCCTGCAGGTGTGTCCCTTGGTAAACATCCAGCACAAACAGACGGCCGGACTCGTCCGCGAAACTGCGACGTTCCGGTATGACTGGCGGGCGGTCCCGAGGGCGCAGCGGCTGCGGGTCGAAGCAGCCCAGCGTTTCGGCATGCAACAGCACCTCGTTGCCAAACAGGTCCACGAGCCAGATCCCCAGGCGTGGTTCCTGCGGATTGTCTTGCGGCAGGCCGTCGATTGAGCGGGAGACGAGAAAGTACTTGCCGGTCGCGGCCGGAGTCCTGCCGTCGCCCAGAGGATAGGGGTCTTCGTACTTGGGTGTCACAGCTCGAAACGCGTCAAAATCCGCTCGATCGATGAGGGCCGTGGCCGTGGGCGGCCAGAGGCGAATCACGGGATCCAGGTGCGTCTTGCTCGCATCCAGGCCGCGCTGACGATCGACCACGGCCAGCGCGCCCCAGGGACGATCATGGCAAGCACTGAAGACGCAGACGACGCGCTCCGTCCCAGGAATTGGGCGGGCGTCCAGCACGACGCCCGGCGAGGCCGTGTTGTGCGCCCAGTAGCTGGCGGGTTGCGTGCCGTCCGGATTCATGGTCCACAGGCCTTGGCAACTCCCGTAATCCCGGTCCACGTACTCCCAGCGGTCGTACAAGATCCGGCCGTCGGGCAGCAGAACCGGGTGCCCGTCGAACAGGGTGTTCTTGCTGATCTGGTGGATATTTGCTCCGTCCGCATCCATGCGATAGAGGTTCGCCATGATGTGCATATTGCACATGCAGAACTTCGGTTCCCGCGTGGAACTGAACGCGATACTGCCGTCCGGCAAGTAGAGCGGATCGATGTCCGTGGCGTCCGGTGCGGAGGTCAACTGGCGCAGCGCCGCCCCCTCGCGACTGACTTCGTAGAGGTGGTAATTCTCCTGACGCGAGCGCCGCATGGCGAAGATGATCTTGGCGCCGTCCCAGGACACCTCCGGATCCCGCACAACCCCTTCCGGGCCGGGATCGACCAGCACGCTGGTCCGACCGGTGGTGAGGTCGAGCAACTTCAGAGCGCCCCCGGGAGTGTAGTTCGCGCAGTTCGTCTGACCGACGACGAAGATGGTCTCCGTGTTATGATGGTCGGGGCGGTATTGGTGACGGGCCACATACAGGATGGGCTGACCCCGCACGAGCGGATTGGCAAGCAAAGCCTCGCGCTGCAATTGCCGGAACGCGGCCTGGCCCACGGCTCGTGCCTGCGGGTCGGTGGTGGCCAGCTGGTTTTCGATCGAGCAGAGTCGCGCCAGGTACTCGCGGCCTGCGGGATACTGCGGGCCGAAACTGCCGATCAAATCCTCCATCGCCAGGCGCAGGGTCGTGAGATCGCCCACGGGAGCGGATGTCGGCGCAGGCTCCGGGGACTTCGCGAGTCGGGGCTCGGCGGTCGCTGCCGCTTCCGCGCCGAGCACCAGCGGTGCGCCCCAGACCAGCAGCAGGGACCAAGTCAGCCAACCGCAGAAGATCGGTAGCCGTACGAGAAAAGTCGTAGCCGAATTCGTGAGAATTCGGGCCACCAGCTCGCGAAACGTCGGGAGTCTCACGACTTCCGCTACGAACCTGTTCCTGCGCCCCATCAGGTTTTCCCCTCCGGTGACAGCGGCTTGTCGATCCAGGCGTTGGCGGCATCGCTGTTCAGGAAACGTTCCTGTTTGGGATCCCACTGGAGCTTGCCTCCCACGCGGATCGCGATGTGTCCCAGGTGGCACAGCGAGGTCGTACGATGGCCCACTTCCGCGTCTTCCAGTGTGTGGCCGCGCGTCTTGACCGCATCAATGAAATCCTGTTTGTCGCTCTTGAGCGGAAAATGGATCCCGTCCGGCCCGATTTTGGCATCCAGGACTGCGGCCGGTTCCGCCGCCAGACCCTGGGGATAATCGGCCTGGATCCAACCTTCGCTGCCCTCGAAGCGGACGTAGGGCTTGTCCGTCTGATAGAACAGCCGGACGCCGTCGGCAAAGCGATACTGGATTTCGAAGGTCTTGAGCACATTCCAGAGCCGGCCGGTCGGCGGAGACACGCCGTGGCCTTCGATCTCGACCGGTCCGGTCCGCTCGCTGTCATTTCCCCACTGGGCGATGTCGTTCAGATGAGCGCCCCAGTTGGTGACCATGCCGTCGCTGTAGGTGAGCACGCGCATCCAACCCGGCCGGCCGAGTTGGCCCGGCGGATGGACGCGATCCACGTGGTAGGCGGCGCGCGGCGCCGGCCCCTGCCAGCGTTCGTAGTCCAGGTTCTTCGGCACCGGCATGGCGACGGTGTCCGGGTAGGGGCAATCGACGTTATCGCCAGCCGGCACGCCGGTGCGGATGGTGTGTAGCTTGCCAATCCGCCCGTTGCGCACCAGTTCGCAGGCTCGCAGCAGATGGGCCAGGGAACGGAATTCGCTATCCACACGGAACACCCGGCTGAGTCGCTTCGCCGTGTCGGCCAACTGACGTCCTTCGGCGATGGTCCGCGTGATGGGTTTCTCCAGCGACACGTCCTTGCCCGCCTCCATTGCCGCGAGGGCCATCGGCGCGTGCCAATGGTCGGGCGCTGAGATCATTACGGCGTCGATGTCTTTCCGGGCCAGCAGGTCGCGGAATTCGAGGTAGGTGTCGCAGCCGCGATACGTGGCTGACGCAGTCGGCTTGGCGTACGCTGCTTCGATCGTTTTCTGTGCGGTCTCCAGACGCCAGGCATCCACATCGCAGACGGCGACGATTTGGACGTCGGGCATCCCGAGGAACTGCCGCAGGTTGACCAACTGGGCCTGCCGGCCCAGGCCGATCATGCCCACGTTGATCCGCTGGCTGGGCGCGGACCGCGCCTCGGCACCCAGCGCTGCCGCAGGCACGTAGGCGGGCACTGCCAGAAGCGTGCCCGCGACGGTCGTGGATTGCAGAAAATTGCGCCGGGTGAGCAAGTTCCGCGAAGACATGCGGGGTTCCCTTTCTGTTGGACCATGAGGTTGTACGCGGGACGCTTGGTGCGAGACACAACCGCGACCTTCGCGCCTCCGTGGTGATTGCCCGTCACCCCGTGAACGCTTGCGCGGCACGGTTGGGGTCGTTGGCTGCCGGTGGCAACCCGGACACATGCTCGCGCCAGTTATCCAGTTGCTCCTGGGTCAACATGTTGTCGCGAGTGATTTGGTGCTGCAGCGCGGCGTTGGCATTCGCAATCCGTACCTGGACGGTCAACCGTCCGTTCTCCTCGTAACGGAAGACCACCTCCACCGGCGTGCGGGCCGGCAGATTCGGGGGCAGACTGCGGATGGCACAGCGACCGATCTGGACGCACTCGTCGGCCAAGGCGCTTTCCCCCTCCACGATCTCCACCAGTACCGAGCGTTGGCCAATCTTGCTGGTCTTAAAGACCTTCTTCGCCAACACGGGCAGGGGCGTATTGCGCGGGATCAAGATCGCGGTCTGTTTGCATTTGGTGTTAGGATCGACACCCACCACGCCCAAACTGTGCGAGTTGACGTTCTGAACGCGGAATCCCGTGGTTTTGCCTTCATCGCGATCCAGCAACCAGCCGGCGTGCAGCGCGGCGCCGTGTGCCACGGCTTCGTCGGGGGACACCGAGCAGTCAGGGGTTTTGCCGGAAATGCGTTGCAGCATCGCGGGCACCGCAGGCATGTGCGTGGCCGCACCCACCAGCAGGATCCGATCGATCTCCGGCCAGGACAGGCCGGCGGCCCGAATCGTCTGCTCCGTGGTCTTGGCCATGCGTTCGAGTAAATCCTGGGTCATGGCCTCGAACTGCTCGCGGGTGATGGGCACGCGCCGCGTTTGCCCGCGGTAGTCGCAGACGATGTGGGTCTTGTTCTGCACCGACAGCGCGCGTTTGGCTTCTTCGCACTCGCGCCACACGCGGCCCACCAGATTGGCGTCATCGCGAGGGTCGCAGCCCCACGTCCGGATGAACTCCTCCGCCACATAGTCGACCAGCCGCTGACCCCAATCGAGCCCACCGAGTTGCAGATCGCCGTCCGTGGCCAGCGTCTTGAACTGGCCCCCGCCGATTTCCATCACGGCCACGTCGAACGTACCGCCGCCCAGGTCGAACACGACGATCCGCCGTAGCTGTCCGCTGCCACCGTCCGCCTGCAAATAGCCTTGCTGCAAGCCGAAGGCCAGGGCCGCCGCCACCGGCTCGTTGATGATGTCCAACACCTCGAAGCCGGCCATGTATCCGGCGTCCTGCGTGGCCTTGCGGCGCACCTCGTCAAAGTAGGCGGGGACCGTGATGACGACCTTGTCAAAACGCCCCAGCAGCTCCCAGGAATCCTTGCGCAGCTTGTTCAGGATGTAAGCCTGCAGTACCTCGGGTGGATACCACTGGTTCAACAGGGGTTTGTGAAAGAACCGCTGTCCCAAATCGCGCTTGGCGCACTCCGCCACCTTATCCATGTCGGTGGACGTCGCCTTCACCGCTTCCTTGCCCACGATCACGCCGTCCTCCTCGAACAGCAGCACGCTGGGCGTGATCTTGTCGCCCTCTGAATTGGCCAGCGTTTGGGGACGATCCCGCTCGTCCAGGTAAGCGACGGCCGAGTACGTGGTGCCCAGATCGATGCCCACCGCGAGCATGCCGCGGCGCCGCACTGGCGACAGAGGGGCTCCGGGAGTGGGCCGTGTGTCCTCGGTGGTGACCAACGCATCCGTGGCCTCGGCCCCAAAGCGGGTCACCTCGTCGTCGGCCTGCCCTGCCTGGTCTTGGTCCCGCCGCCCGTGCAGGGCACTCGGCGGAGCGCGCAATTCCTTTAGGCACTGTTCCAGTTCCACGAGCAAGTCTTCCATCGTCGCGTACCGCTCGTCGGGTGTCTTGGCAATCATGCGTTGGAACACATGATCCAGGTGCTCCGACGCGTCCGGGCACGAGGTTCGCAGGGAAGGGATGGGTTGGGTCCGATGCGCCAGGAGCTTCTCGATCACCGAGTCGCCCCGGTAAGGCGGGTGACCGGTAAGCAATCGATGTAGCGTGCAGCCCAGGCTGTAGACGTCTGCCCGGCGATCGACGCGGGCCGAATCCGCCTGCTCAGGCGCCATGTAATCGAGCGTTCCAATGATCGTGTTTGCCTCCGTGAGTCCCTCTTCGTCCTCGAGCGAAGTGCCGTGTTTGACAAAGGCACTGTCAATCCGTGCCAGTCCCAAATCCAGGACTTTGACCACCCCTGCGGTATCGACCAGCAGATTGCTGGGTTTGATGTCGCGATGTACGACACCCTGGCTATGGGCGTAGGCCAGTCCGCGCGCTGCCTGGATCATGAAGTCCAAGGCGACCTTGATGTCCAGCGGGCCTTCACCGCTGACGAGCCTCCCCAGATCGACGCCGTCGATATACTCCATCACCAGGAAGTGGATCCCGTTGGCCTCGTCGGCATCAAAGGCGGTGACGATGTTGGGGTGGGTCAACTTCGCCGCGGCTTCGACCTCGCGTTGAAACCGGCGCAGGGCCATTTCGGACTTGGTGTGCTCCGGGTGCAACAGCTTGACCACGACGATACGCTTCATGCGACGGTGTTCCGCCTTGAAGACCTCGCCCATCCCTCCCACCCCGATCCGGTCCAGGATGACGTTGTTGCCCAGGATCAGCCCGTGCGGCTTGCCGTCGACGATGCGGGTCGCCTGATAACGGGTCAGTTTTCCTTGCCGGACCAGTTCCTCCACCACGCGTTCCACGGTCAAGGGCGGCTCAGTCGGCAACTGCGCACGAAAACCCCGCCACTCCTCGGCGGACATCAGTCCGCTGGCGAGCAGATTTTCGGTAAACCGTTTCAGCATGGTGGCCATCTACGTCTCCGCGCACAACAAATTCCCGCTGCAGTATACCCGGGCCGAACCGCGGTAGGTAAGACGCCCGCTGGAAAATATCTCGCGGTTGGCCTGCTGGACGGGGCGGGAATCGCTGGTGGGACGGATTGGCACTTTGGCCCACTGCTGTGCACATCTTCCTAGGGGCCGAAGGCCGGTATTTTACAAGCACGACGCGCAAGCGAGTGGGTCTGGATTTCACTTGCCAGTCCACCGCGGACCCACTCGCTTGCGCGTCGTGCTTGTATTTCCAGCCTTTGGCTGGCTGCAAAGATGTGCACAACTCGCTTGCGCGTCGTGCTTGTATTTCCAGCCTTTGGCTGGCTGCAAAGATGTGCACAGCAGTGGCACTTTGGCCCCGCGTTTCGGGGCCAAAGTGCCAATCCGTCCTACGGGCAAGCGAGGCACTGGTTCTTTGACCGCCGCTAACGCCAGACGCTGCCACGCATCACGCCGCGGGTGCGAACAAATCGTAGTAGCAGAACGTGGTGACGATGCCGGTGGCCGCGATCAGCAGAAAGATCGGCAGCAGCTGTTTGAACAGGTCCCGATGTCCGAGCAGCAACACCAGCAGGAGTTTCATGAAGGTGTTGGCCAGCGCGCCCAGCACCACGTTGAAACCGGCCCAGTCCAAGCTGATCAGGCCCGCCCGCTCGGCTTGGCTCATCGAGAAGGCCACGGCGTCGGCGTCGGGCAAGCCGCTGACCAGCGACACCAGCGGCAGCCAACCGCTGCCCAGATCGCTGATGGCCAAGTGCGTGAGCATCAACGTGAGCGTGAACACGACGGCGAACTTGAAGGCCGCGCCAAGCCGAAACGGGTTGGTCAGCTCGAGGGCGTCGGACGTGGCCGTCTCGGTCTGGCAGCGCCAATAGCAGATCCCGGCGGCCAACAACCCGACCAATCCCATCGCGCCAATGGGCACCAGCAGGTTCCGCATCAGGGCTTGGTTCACCACCCCGATCTGCACCAAGAGACGGGGGAACATCACGGACGAGGCCAAGATCACCGCGACCGCGAAATGCCGGTTGCCTGCGGGTGTCTCTCGGCTGCGTCGGGCAAAACTCATGGTGGTGACCGTGCTGGACGCTAAACCGCCTACGATGCCGGTCACGCCGGACCCCAGACGGCCGCCCAACGTCTTGACCAAGACATAGCCCACGAAGCTGATCGCCGAGACCAGCACGACGATCAGCCAGACTCGGTACGGCACCAGCGCGTCCAGCATCGTCGCCACGCAGGGAATCGCCAGCTCGGCACGGAGGCCGACACCCGGCTCAAGGCGGTCAGGGAGGGCCTCCGGAAAACGCACCGTGAGACGCTCGTCCGCCCCGTCTACCACGCGGACCGTGCCCAGACTCCGCCCGCTTTCATCGTACAGTGCCAGAGTCTGTGACGGCTCGAATCGCTGGTCCTGCGTTTCCTCGATCACGACGTCGCCGCTGGACGGATCCACCTTCGACACTTGGCCCAACGGCAGGAGCAGGTAACGGCTGAGGGGTTCGCGCGGCAAGAGCGGCAATACGATGAAGGTGATCACCAGCAGTTTGAGCGCGGCTTCCAGTTCGAAGCGTTGGACTCGGCGCTGCAGCGTGTGCAGCACCTCTTTCTCGGTCAAGACCGCCAGGATCGCGATCGTCAACGCGATCGCAATGGTCGATCGGCCCTGCATCACGAGCACGCCCAAGAAGAACGTCAACAGCGCGGCGACTTCCGTGGTGATGCCCTTGTCCTGCTCGTGGTGCGTGGCATAGGTCCGCCACAACCCGAAGACCAACAAGATCAGCGCGCCGAGGAACCCGGCGATGACGACCCAGAAACTGCCGCACTGCTCGGCCACCAAAGCGCTGACCGCGCCCAACAGCGCGACCAGCACGAAGTCGCGCAACCCACGTTGCGGGTGTTCATCGGCCTGCATGCCGCGCTCCAGGCCGATCAGAAACCCCAGGAGCGCGGCCAGACCGAATTGCAGGAAGATGGGCAGGAGCAAGGGAGACTGCATCCTGTCATCTTAGCCCGGATTACTCAGGGTGGATACAAGGCCTGCCTTACGAGCGTCACAGCTTGACAATCTTTGTACCGTCGCGGTAAGCCTTGACGGACAGACGCTTTGTGTCGTCGCACAAAGAATCGCTTTTCCCAACTTGCGTCGTATAATTTCCAGGTGCGTTTTCCCCGCGCGGTCCTACTCGTCAGCTCCGCTGGCAAGCCGGGCGGTCCACGAACAGCTCGAACCAGGTCAAGGAACTGCCTGTGCTCGCCTCACAACCCGCCGTGCTACGCCTGGGATTCTTGCTTGTCGGGGTTATGGGAACGGCTGTCGCGCAGGACGCGAAGCCCACGGCCGAACATGCTCTGCAGCCGGTCCTGCGGATGGCCAATTCCGCCTATCAACGGATGGAGCAGGAAATTAAGGACTACACCTGTACCCTGGCCAAGCATGAACGGGTAGACGGGCGGTTGATGGATCCCGAACTAATGTTAATCAAGATCCGCCATCAACAGGTCACGGCAGGCAAGGTGACCACGCCCTTCAGCGCGTACGTGAAATTCCTCGGTCCGGCCGAGATCAAAGGCCGGGAAGTGTTGTGGGTCGAGGGTAAATACCACAACAAGCTGGTGGTGCGCAACGGCGGCAAGAAGTTCGATTACGTCACGCTGGCCATCCCGGTCGACAGCGATCTGGCGAAACAGCGGAACCGTTATCCCGTGCCGGAAATTGGCGTGAAGAATCTCACGCGCCGCTTGATTGAAAACGGCCAGCAGGAAATGCAGTACAAGGACTGTGTGGTCAAGACGGCGCCGGGCGCGAAAATCAATAACCGGCCGTGTACCCTGATCCAAGTCTCCAACTCCGTCCGGCGCGAAGACTTCGCCTACCAGTTCGCCCGCATCCTGGTGGACGATGAACTGCAACTGCCCGTTTACTATTGCGCCTACGACTGGCCCAAGGAAGAGGGTGGCCAACCGCGGCTGCTGGAGGAGTACACCTACATCGACATCAAGGTCAACGTGGGCCTCACGGACTGGGACTTCGACCACCACAACGACGAGTACCACTTCCTGAAGAGCTTCGACCCCGACAGTCCGCCGGTCGCCGGGACCGCCAAGAAGTGACTCTGGTCGGCCTTTCGATTGCATCGCCGACGGAAAAGTTGGCCAAAATGATAGGGCATGCTGGGCCTGCCGCACCCAAGATACTGTGTCAGGCGGAGCCTGACCTGCACTGAGCTTTGTCCAATCGCCTTCGTGCGTGCCCAAGAGCCACGTGCCCCGGTCCGTCTCGCACATCCGCATGACCCACATCCCCAGGTTGCCCGATTCGTTCACCGGCTCGATCACTGCCATCGAAGCCAAAATGGTTGTCACCCAGCACGAGCGACGCAGCCGTCCCCTCGACCTTTTCCAGGCTCAGCCGGGCCTGGACCAAGAAATCACCGCTACCCAGCGACCCGTCTGCATGGAGCAGATTGCCGACGCCCGTGCCCTCCATGTAGCCGTATCCCCTGCGCCACGGATTACCGGCCTCGTAGACGTACCATGGCTTGCCCTGGGAAACAACCAGGGTCGTGTCGGCCGCGCTAACCCGGATTGCGCACGGGCCTACTGTAACCCGAATCGCAAGCGGGTAGGGCGCCACGGCTTCCTCTCGCTGGCGCTTCGGGTTGCTGTGCATCACGCTGTCGCCAACTCCCCAGGGGCCGTGCGCAATCCGCGCTCACCGGCAGCGGATTGTTGGCACCCAGTAAGATCAGGACCGCACGACCTCCCGCAACGAGGTGAACCATTCGGGCGATACTTGACATTCTTACGCTCTCCAGCGCCAGCGATTCCAGGGCGTCACTTGTTCGTCACTCAGGCTAGACCGCTGTTTGTGAAAGTGCAATCGGGACCGCTGTCCCTAAGCTCGCCCCCTTTGATTGTCGCCCAGGAAATCCGGTCGCATCCGGCCCCGCCGCGCATGACACCCCGCCGCGCGACTCTGTCGGGCGACTCCCCTTGACGTAGCCCTTCACGAGACATAGCATCAGTCATTCGGTTGCAACATCACATACGGCAGGAGTGAAGAGCGATGAAGGTCAGCCAGCAGTCGGCGCTGTGGGGTGGCATCGGCGGTTCCGGGAAACACGGCGCCGACCTCCAGCCAGAGGTGCCCGAGCGTGCCCCCTGGGGTGGCATCGGCGGTTCCGGGAAACACGGCGCCGACCTCCAGCCTGAAGCTAGGTCCTAGGAACTCGTTCCCTTAGGCGAATCCGTCGCGGCGGACACGGGCAAATTCTGTGGCCGGTGTTTGGCGGTGGCTGTTTCCCCTGCCTTTTCTAAGTATGACGAGGAAGGCCCGTTGCGTGGTGTCTGGATCTGCCCTATGTGAGGCGGCCTTGAAGACCGAAATTACGGACATCCTCTGGACCTTGACGAGCCAGTGCAACTTGACTTGCTCCTACTGTGCCGTTAGATCCGCGGCGAGCGGGCATATTAGGGAACCGTCCGCGGGTGACATCGCGACAATCATCCGGCAGCTCGAGTCCTTGCCCAACCTGGAATCGTTGGTGCTCACCGGCGGTGAGGCGTTGCTTTCACCGCATCTTCGGGAGGTACTTGAGTGGTCGTCAACTCGCGACTTTCGGACTTACGTCATCACGAACGGCACCACCCTGAACGACAAATCCCAAGCGATTGTGGCGCAATATAGACCGTGCATGATGATCACGATGGACTCCCTCAATGAGACTGAGAACGCGAGGACACGCGGGTCTGGAACTCTTAGTCGAGCTCTGGAATCGCTTTCTTGGTGCCAAGCAGAGGACCTTGATGTCGTGGCCATATCGGTAATCACCGTCCATAATATCGCTACGATTTGCAGGTCCATCGAACGCCTGTACGAGCACGGTGTCCGTAATTTTCTGCTGCAACAGCTCCATTGTTGGTCGGCAAGTTTGGCTAGATATTACCGCGGCGCATCCCCTTCTCCTGAACGCTTCCTGGAAATGGAGTCCTGTCTTCGGCGTCTTCGACGGTTGGACGGTCTCGTTCTGGATTCCGCTGAACTCTGCTTCTTCCTTGACCGACCACGGCAATACGTCGAGAAATGCCGTCCGAATCGCTCATATTTGCCACAGAGAATGTTCATGTGCGGCGCTGGGTTCAAGCTCTTTGCTATTCGACCGGATGGAAGCGTTGTGCCTTGTAATGCTTTCTGGAACTACGTGGTCGGGAATCTGCTCGAAGGCGAGGTGGAAGACATTCTTGTCAAGTCTCCGAGACTAACGGTCTTGCGCGATTTGCGCAACCGGCGTGTCGATGAGATTCCGGGATGTTCCGGATGTAAGTATGCCCCGATTTGCGATGGGGGATGCCGCGCCGATGCGCTCAATGTGTTGGGCGATATCGCTGGGCGCCATCCCTATTGCCCTTATGGTGAACCTGGACAGGTGAAATAGCCGAACGCACCGTTTTAGGTACGAATTCTGGACGGTGGTCTTTCCGGTATTCGGCAACTATCCGGGCGAGAACTACGGCTGGCCGGCCAACAGCGAATGGCCCTGGAACGAGGAGGGCGTCGTGGATTATCCAATCACGCTCACGACGCTGGCGGTCGTGTTGAACGAAACGGTGCTCCATTTGCGAACTGCTCGAATTGATTTTCCAATTTGAGGGAAGAGATCTGAACGAGTACGTCTCGATCATCGCGGCGTGCAAGGCTTTCGAATCCGTCTCGGCGAGCGGGGCAGTGTAGGGTTCGCTTCGCTGGCCGTGGCTCACGTTCCAAGCCTCCTCCCACTCAGGGCAGCAGCTTGATGGGCGTGGCGAAAAGCGGGGCGTTCATCTTGCGTTGAGAGTGTCGGCCAGCGACACGCTGCTCACGTGCACCTCGCACCCCCGAAACGCTCGTCGCTTCGCCAGCAGGCAGCTGCCCGCCTTGACCTACAGCGTTTTCAACGCATCCAAGGCTTTCTTCAAACCGTCAACTCCGCCCGTCTGCCTGGTGATCTCCTCCAAGCTACATACCATTTGTGCAAATTTCTCGATCCCACCGAAGTCTTCGGCATATTTCTTGACTTTGGCAAGTAGTTCCACAGTCTCGCCAAAATTTAGTTCCTTTTGGGCAATAGCGAACTTCTTCTCGCCAGCCGCCTTGAACGGAAACGGTTGCCCACATTTGCCGCAGACGATCGATCTTGCCCCCTTCGTTGAATGATGGCACGCCTCGCAATGGCGCCAGCCGATTCCCTTCCTTCCGCTGGCGACCGTTTCGGTTACTTCTAGCTTTTCTTTCTTCTTTACCATTGCCCTGGCTCCATAAAAGTGCCTTTGCCTTGCACGCCTACCTTTATGACAGCGTTAGATTGTAGCGGTAGATGCCGAGTTCGTCGAGCCGTAGACCGCCAAGAGCACAAGCATAGAGAAATCAAACGGGATTGTTTTCGAATAGGATCTATTCTGCTATTTCTTGTATGTCATCCTTTACTGCTACAGGACAGCAGATTGGGATTATTAATATCAACCTCATTCCCACTTTCAAACATGTAATTGAAATGTTCATCGCAGAACCTGTGTAATGAATGACCCTTTGCAATCTTAATAGAGTAAAATTCAATCCCAAATGGGTACAAATATGGTGTATAAAATATATAATCATCAAACGTGAGTATCTTGCAAAATGGTAGCCTTGAGTTTAGCCTAACCCTTACACTGATCGATGGGAATGATTCCTTTAATTCTCTTAGCATCTTAATCGAAGTCAAGAGCTGATCGCAATGATCGCCATAGAGTTCGATACATCGTGACTTAACTATTAGAGCTTCGTACAATCTCTTGCGAACCGTTCTCCTTCTCGCAGAGTAGTTAGTCGGGGCACCGGCATCGCTGGCAGGCTTCTTGGTCAAGTTAAGTGAATCGCTGTTCAAGAAGACGCAGCGGATCGTTAGGTTGCTGTTTTCTAAGTCTAGTTGCTGCAAGTATGGAAAAACCAAGCGGTGAATTGTATTGCCGCCATTAATCAATAAGATATCAATTCGGCTTGGCGATAGCTCATTCATCGCCCCCCTCATCTCATTAATACTCGGTATTATTTCTAAGTGATTAGAATTCTCTTTGTCATCCAGGAACCTTCCACCCAGGTTAATCACTAGCTTCTTGAATTCCTTTTCCACATCGCGATTCTTTGTAAGATCGCAATATGTTCTATTTCTTAAGCTTACTGGTAACTTGACATTTTCTATTAATATAGGAATAACCAATTTGCGACGTCGTCTCTTTTCTGCACTGACCGCAATCTTCAGCTCCTTTTTCACCCATCGCGACCTTAGTGCGACTGAAGATATGACTATCAAGAAGTAATCGACTTCTTCAATGGCTTCAGAAAGTGCATCTGTTAGTGCTTCTCCAATGCCGAGTTCTTTCTCATCTATCCATACTTCCAAATCCGACCTTGACAGCTCCCTATAAATAAATGTCACGAGCATACTATCGCTACTGGAATAGCTGAGAAAAACTCGGTTCATTAGGATTCCTTCCAGTGTTTGTAAGTTTTACTGAGACGCGGAGCAGGAGACGCGACGGTCTTGCGGATTCTATCGACTCCGCAAAGGGATGAGAATCAGGGGCGGGCCGGTTGCGGAACGCGACGGCGAACCTCCGCAATAATCTGCGCGGGCCCGCAAAAAATCATCATCAAGAAGGCGCCCGTGCCGATGTCGGCCGTCGTCAGCCCGATGTCCCCGGCGAAACGCGGCATCAGCACGGTGGCGATGACCCGGTCCTGATACTGGTCGCGGTAGGCGAATACGAGCGTGAAGGCCCCGCACCAGCGGTAGGGGAATCGGGTCATCATCTGTTGTTACTCCCGATAAGGAGTGGCGTCGCAATAACTGTCGGAAATTCGCATCATAACAAGTGGCAGAAGGAAGCGGCAGAAGGAGCCACCCATACTTTCTATTGTGCGGTATCTGGGCCTCGGCTATACGTCGGCCACTTCTTCCAGCGCCCTTGTGGAGGACCGGCCATGTCCCGACTGCCTCGGCGCGACCTGATTGAGGAACCGGAAGTCGGCATTTGTACTGCCCGCAGCCAGGCTTGTCCCTTTGTAGAGCGGAATTTCTTTCCGCTTCACTGAACGGATTGAAATCCGTTCTACGACAAAGTTGCCAGCGGGCAGTATGTCACTGTGTCTAGCGCGCGGTGCGGCGGGCCTTCCTCTGCGGCCAGGATGCGGTCACGGGCCAGAACTTTGATTACCGCTAAGCCTGGATTCAACAGCGTTTGGAGTTCCTGGCCGGGCCGTTTCGCATCGAAGTCCTGTCTTTTGCCGTCGTGAGTAACCACTGCACGTCGTGCTGCGCAATCGGCTCGACGTGGTGCAAGAGTGGCCCGACCAGGAAGTCGCCCGCCGCTGGTGGTTCCTCTTCTCGGGACGCAAGGCTGCGGCAGGTCAGGCTCCGCCTGACACAGTATCTTGGGTGCGGCAGGCCCAGCATGCCCTACATCTTGTGGCAAACTTTTCCGGCGGCGATGCAATCGAAAGGCCGACCAGATGTAGCCTTCAGGATACCCACTGCAGACGCAGCTTTCGCTCCGAAGCGACGCAATCCCGGAGATAGAGGTTGATCAGGCTCTGATTTGCCGTTTCGCCCCTCACCCCCACCCTGGGCCGCGCAAAATTGTATCCCAGAGAGTCCTTGCAATGGTGAGATCTGGTCCGGCTTTTGTTCCAGCTTGGCATGTCGGGTCCCCATTCGGGCTTGCCCCGAATGGCACGAGGTTAAGCCTAACCTCCGATCCCCACTGGGCTTGCCCCAGTGGACAAGAGGTTTGAAAACCAAGG
>JAPLNJ010001189.1 GCA_026692885.1 Planctomycetota bacterium
CGCACGAGGTCCCTAGGACTGCGTATCCGCCATGCCGATTCCCCATTCAGCCGACGACCAGATTCCCATCGCCCCTGAGCGGTACTTCGTCGACGTTCCCCCACGGCCGTCTCGAACGTCCCCGCCGCCTCCACTCTGCACGACACATCTCGATCTAACAACGGCGTGTAACTTCCACTGTGCAACTTGCATTGATCCATGTCTCCGAATCGAGCGGGCCCATCTTTCCTTGGGAGCCTTAACACGCGTCTTGCACGACGTGCACCGTCTCGGCTGCCGGGACGTTCGCCTGTACGGCGGCGAGCCAACTCTTCACCCACATCTACCCGAAGCGCTGGCGACGGCTTCAACTTTGGGGTTGGAGATCAGATTGGTAACCAATGGTAGCAGGCTCCACGATCGGCATCTGCGGCACTCTATTCTGGCCTCGCGCCACCTCCAGGTCCGCGTTTCCATGGACGGACACAGCCCCACGACGCACGCCGAGCATCATCAGTGCTCCACCCGCCACTTCGGTCGAATCTGCTCATCCGTCGCGAAGCTGATTAGACATGGCGTTTCCGTTGGCATATCCTACCTTCTAACCGCCTCAACCATCCCCGAGTTGCCCGCTGCTTGCGACTATTGGCGAGCGCTGGGAGCCGTGACCCTGGCGCCCCGGATTATCACAGGCCCGCACGGCGTTCTGCTGTGCCACACATGGACACAAGACGAGCGGGCCATCCTCAAACGCACTTACGAACGACACCGTGATTGGCTGTCGTGGTCCAGAAGCATCCTGCACTCGTTCGACGGACAGGCTCCCCCCATGGGCCGATTACGCTCCGAGTACTGCTACAGCGGCCATTTCCGCTTGGTCGTCTCCCCTCTCGCCCCCGGGCCGGCCCAATGCCCTCCGACCCCAATTTCGATTAACCGGATTCGAACCGTGGAAACGGACCGGATGTGGATCTCCGCATGCACTTACTACCGCTATGATCACGGCTCCGGGTGCGAGTACCCTGAAAATCTCGAACACTGGTGGGCCGAGACTCATGCCGACTGGCTTCGGGACGTGTTCGGGCGCCTGGATTGTTCCAAGACTGCTTGTTCCCGACACGACCTGAACGCCACTATTGGCCGGTCCATGGAAACGCGGAGCACCTGCCCTTTCTCTAACGCTACTCCGCTGGCCGATACCTTCCTGGCCCCCCCCGACTCTTCGCAATTCCCAACATAACAGGGGAAGAAACGGAGCAACCCATGACTATCTCCGAGCAAGACCTCATCGACGCCTACTCCAAACGCCTCGCTGCGCGACAAGCGACGCTATTCGTTGGCGCCGGTCTCTCCATGGCCAGTGGCTTCGTGGACTGGAAAGGCCTTCTGGCAGGCCCCGCACGGCAGATCGGCGTCAAACTGGCTGCTATTCCGGACCTGACGGAACTCGCCGAGTACTACGCCCAGGAAGTCTCAAGAGAGAGTCTAATCCAGACCGTCGTTGACACCCTCGCTCGCGAGGCCGAGTTGACGGAGAATCACCAGATCATCGCGGGACTCCCCGTGCACGAGATTTGGACGACCAATTACGACGATCTCCTGGAAAGAGCCTTCAAGATGGCCGGCGGGACCGTCGAAGTGCGCCGTCGCGACAATGACTTTCTTGTGGGCCGACCCGATGCTTCGGTCTACATCCACAAGATGCACGGCGATTTGGAGGACCGGCAACACATCGTCATAACGCGGAGCGACTACGAGCGCTACGGTAAGAACTGCCTGCTCATGCAAACGAGTTTTCTCAAGGCACTGGCCGACACGACCTTTCTTTTCTTGGGCGTAGGCTTCGCCGACCCAAATTTCCTCAACATCATGGGAAGTCTCTTCTCGCACATGGACGGAAAGCTACGCCCCCACTACGCCATCATGCTGCGGCCCAAACCGAAAGACCATCGCCGGTTCGATTTGTTCGTCCGCAACCTGCGCAGGTACGGCATTCAGACGGTGATCGCCGACGCTCCGCAGGATGTTACGCGCATACTGCGCGCCATCTCTGCGGAGATTCCCGTGCCGTCCGAGGTCCTAATAGGCCAGCGAGTGCGCAATCAGTTCATCGTGAAGAATCTCGGACTGCTCTCCGCGCTGCCCGCGGAGAAACAAAACACGATTCGCTTCTGCTCGGTGTTCTCGGCCTTCGCCATCTCCCGTGACCCGGATTATGTCGCCCACGAACCGGACAAGTCGCCTGAGCACATGGATGCCATCATGCGCGAGCGCCAGCTCCTGGAGTTTCTGGTAAACGAGCGCAAAGCACCGCTCCGGCTTTTGCTCTGCCCGCCGAAGCGATTCTGTCCCGAACACGAGGTCCGATACCGCACGATACTCCAATGGCTCAAGGATAACGAGCATCGCAAGAATGTGGAGGTACGGTGTGCTACACTCGACTTCTTCACGAATCTTCTTATCATTGAGAACTACTTCTGTATCGCAGCGAATTACAGCCAAACGTATGGCTACGATGAAAACCGTCTCTACCGGGATCGGTCTGAAATCGAGAGACGCATCCGCGAATTCGATAGCCGTTACGAGAACGCCGATCTGGCTCGATCAACGACGGAGGCGGTGAACTACTACGAATCCACCCTGAGCGAATACCTTGCTCGCAAGGCTAAGCAGTGGACGCGATCAAGGACCGAGGTCAGGTATAGCTGGGGCGGCTTTCAAGTCGTGACCGACTCCGCGTCCGCCGAGGATCGCGGGGACCTCACTTACACCTATTTGCAGCATCCGGGGTCGGTGTTGGTTGTTCCCGTCTTGCGCAATGGGAACCTGCTCCTCGTCGAGCAATACCGATACCTGACCGGCGACCGCAGTATCGAGTTTCCAGCGGGTAGGGTCGAGGTCGACGAGGCGCGGGTCGATACGGCCCAGCGTGAGCTTCGGGAAGAAACGGCCCATCGGAGCGACAAATGGCGGCCGCTGGGCGAGTTCTACGCATCCAACAGCGTTACAAACGAAGTGGTCGAGGTCTTTCTAGCGACCGAGGTGGAACCATGCGATCGGGCCCTAGACGCCCGGGCCGATGGACCTGTCGAAATCGACTCGGTGAGAGAGTACAGTATTGATGATTTGCGCGGCATGATCACCTCCGGGGTGATCAAGGATGGGCCGACGATTGCTGCCCTGCAGTACTTGACGGAGCAGTTGCTGGCGCGCTAGGCCTGCGGTTGGACAGCGACTGTTTAGGGCTTCGGGCGGCGGTTATTCCCTTGGCCGCATTAAGCGGAGGGACAGCAATATGATCCCAGGCGATTGTTCAGGGACGATTCCGAGCCATCAGATTGAGTTCTCTGTGGAAGAGCGTGAACAGATTCTCGCACGCGTGCGGGATGTGCTCGAGTCCGGAACGCTTGCGCTGGGGCGCCAGACCCGTGAATTCGAACAAGCGTTCGCCAAGACCGTAGGGGCCAAATGGGCGGTTGCCGTGAATTCCGGAAGCAGTGCTTTAGAGATCGCGATGCGCGCCCTGGGGGTGAGTGGGCATGAAGTGTTGGTTCCCTCCAACACGAATTTCGCGACGGGTATCGCAGCCGTCAATGCGGGTGCTACTATTCGGTTGTACGACTCGGCGATTGAGGCCACCGCCAGCGAGATCGCGCAGCGTCTGTCACGCAGGGTGAAGGCAGTCGTGGTGGTGCATATTGGAGGGTATATCAGCCAAGAAGTTTTGAGAGTCAAGGAGCTTTGCGATCGGCATGGCGTCGCGCTGATCGAGGATGCGGCACAGGCCCACGGGACGGAACTGAATGGCAGGATGGCCGGTTCCTTCGGGACCGTCAATGCGTTCTCGTTCGTGTCTACCAAGGTGCTGACGACAGGGGAAGGCGGGATGATCGTCACCGACGACGAGGGGCTGGCGAATGCTGCGCGTCAGTATCGGAACCAGGGCTACGCAACAGACTTGGTTCACCATGTGCTCCACGGCAATAGCTGGCGCATGACTGAGTTTGCCGCGGGCATGGGCTTGGTCCAGCTCGACAGCCTATTCCGACGACGGGATCATATGCGAGAGATCATTGCTTTGTATGCGAACGCTACCAGCGTTTTCCCATCATTGCACGTCTTGCGCGGGGAACGGGGCGCTTGTGCGAGCGGCTACAAGTGTATCGCCCTCGCATCGTCTCCGGAGGTCAAGCAGCGGATTGCGCAGAGTCTTCTCCAGGCCGGAGTCAGGCTGGCCCGTGGCGTATACGACGTCCCATTGCATCGCCAACCGATCTTCGCCCCTTTCGTGGGTCCAACTCAGACGTTCCCGCAGGCTGACGATTTTGCGTCCAGGCACCTCTGTTTGCCACTCTGGAGAACGATGAGCTTTGCACAGGCGGGCATCGTGGCTGAGCGGCTCGCCGCAGTGCTTGCCGAGAACGCAGCAGTCCCCGCTCGACCCGCCTTTCCGGATCGGAGAGGAGGCGGCTAACGGTAGCGGAATAACACTGGCGCCGAGTCGTTCGCCGCTCAGGCGCAAGGAACGGATCTGCCAGCGGTGCTTGGGGCGGCCGCCCACCCTCAAGGTCAACCAGCCGGAGATCAACCAGGCGCGAGGGCGTGGAAAGTAGATTCTGGGGCGGTTCTAACGCATAGGAGAGTAGACCAGATCGGGCATCGGTTTTCGATCGGGGGTCAACAGGTCGAAGTAGAATCCCCAGCCGCCCTCGCCTTGCGTAATCTTCAGCAGGATTTCGTTCCAGCCGGCGCGCAGGTCCACCGGTTGTTCCTCCTGTCCGGGGGCCGCGCCGCGGGTGAGGTCGTGGCTAACTTTCAAGTCGCCGTTCACCCAGATCTTGATGCCGTCATCCGAACCGGCCGAGACCAGGACGCGCCGCGCGTCGGGCGCCAGGTTGCGGCCGAAGTCGACGGAGACGGGCGACACGCGCTGGCCCTTGGCCAACCGCAGGTAGACCGGCAGCGGCGGCACCTGAAGTGCGGCCTTCCCGTTGCGGACCGGCACGCCGCGGCGGTTGCCGAAGCTGTCGAGCACTTCCACATCGCCGCCTTCGCCCGCGGCAGTGTGAACAAAGCCGAGAAGAAGCAGCACGGCGAGTAGACGGGTCGGAGTCATATTCCACCCAAGAGCAAGGATTCCGTACGGCAACCGTTCGCTTCTGTTGTAGCAAATCGACGGCTCCGATGAATAAGGGACGTAGGACCGGGCGATCATGCGTGGTATCATCTTTGAGGAGGAGTGAGATATGAAGCAGGTCAAAGTGATTATCGAGAAGCATCAGGACGGTTACGTCGCCTATCCCGTGGGAGTCAAGGGCGTCGTGGTGGGCGAAGGGGATTTGTACGAAGATGCGCTGCGGGACGTCCAGTCCGCGCTCAAGTTCCATCTGGAGACTTTTGGGCTCGATGCCCTGGAAGGGGATGAGATTCCGATTCTCGAAGCCTTTGTTGCCGAAGCGAGCGTCTGAAAATACCCAAGTTCCCCGTGGATGCGCCGAAAGCACGGGTGCTGCGCGCCCTGCAAACGCTCGGCTTCGAGATCGTCCGCGAGCGTGAGCACATCGCCCTGCAGCGTCTCAACCCCGATGGCACGATGTCAGTTGCCTTGGCAGAAGAAACGCAATTGGAATAGGCGCCGGTTCTCCTCCCAACACGATTTCTGTTTCCTCTGACCAGTCGTCGCTCCAAGCGGCAACGAATGCGTCTTCTTCAAAGCCCCAATGAACGACGCGGAATCCATGGGGTGCTTTGAACACCAACGACATCACCCGGACGCGATCACCAACCTGCTGCTCCAACGCTACATCCCCGGTTGCGGGCGTGCTATTCCAGTAATCACTGCCCCGATAAAGGATGAGTTCCTACAACAACTCAAGGGAAACGTCGTCCATCCGCGTGCCATCTGGCGAAACAAGATCGGTTTTCATCAGGCCCTCAAGTTGATCTGGGATAGATGGGCGGAAGCGGGGTCAAGGACCCAAGAAACGGGAGTGAGGAGATTCTGAATCGGATCACGAATTACCTTTCCACGGAAACGGTGGTTGGTGGATGCCGTCTCGGGTTCTCCGCAAGACGCCGACATTGTAAACTGGCCGGAACCTTGGGACCACCAACTCCCGATCGAGTCGGATCCCAAGGAGAAGCCCCCGAAGTTTTGAAAGGATCGCAACGCGTGTCCAGAAGACTTCCGATGGTCTGTATCTTGGCCTGTATCCCAGCCTTGGCCCCGGCCGCCGAGGGCATCATTTGGGTCGAGGGCGAGCAGGCGATCAAGAGACAACTCGTAGACAACCCCGGCCTGAATGATGTTCGCGGCAAGTACCGTCCGGAAGAGCAACCGCCGGAACCGATTCGCGCATTCCAGCCCGGACAGACGTGGGACTTTCAGCCGGACCCCGACAAGTTTGACCCGGCCGCGCTGCTCGACCTCCGCCCTCTGAATGAAAAGGTCGCTGGCGAGCACGGCTTCATCCGGCTCTGCGCCGACGGCAACTCGTTTGTTCGCGGCGATGGCCAGCCGATCCGCTTATGGGCCGCTGGCGAGCGCACCGCGCCGGATCAAAGCCTGGAGGTCCTGAATCGCCAAGCCCAGTTCCTCGCCAAGCGTGGTGTGAACGCCTTGCGGATCTTCGCCATGATCCCGCCGAAAGCCGAGAACGCGCAGTTCACCGACGTCGACGAGCAGTTGGCTGGCAAGGCCACGGTCGTCTTGCCCGCCAACACCGTGTATCTGGTGCTTCAGTGAGCGACGAGGAAGCGAGGCGAACCGTGGACCAAGCGAAGGCCGTACGCTGCTGCATCTCAGTCGGTGTTGCCGCGGGGCTCCTCGTGAGTCTCGCCGCCGTCGTCCGGGCCAATATCGGCGACCCGGCCCGCTGGAGGCCGAACTTCGAGCGGTCCTTCCAATCGCCGCCGCCGCCCGCCGCCGACACGCGCGCGAAAGCGTTCGCCGAACGGAACGGCAAAGCGAATCTCGAACAGCTAGCGAAGATGTTCTTCGCGTTAGTCGACATGACCAAAGTGCCGGATGCCGTTCGCACGGCGATGAACCAAGGCGATCACGAAGGCGCCTTGGACGCCTACCGCGATTTCTTCATGGCCCGCCTCGCCACGTTCGGCGCCGAGGAGAAGACCAATCCCGGCATCCGGCCGCGCCAGCCGCCATTCCCCTTTGAGAAAGCGTATCTGCACACGGCCGAAGACCTGATGCACAACACGACCGTCTTCGGGATGCTGGACATGCCCCTGCCGCCCGAGGCCAAGCAGCAGCAGGACTACTACGACATCTGCAACAAGCCCGAGAACCAGTCGAAGAAAGGCAACGTCCGCATCGAGTTCGGGCCGCCCGGCCAGGCGAACTGGACGTGGCAGCCGGAACCGTACGTCCCGCTCGGCTTCCCGCATCTGCCGTTCGACAGGTCCTTCCTGTCCTGCGCGGTCGGACGGCCGCACTTCTTCACGCCGCTGCTGGTGAAGTACATCGAAACGCAGGATGCGAAGTACTGGGAGAAGTGGCTCGCCTTCACCGACGAGATCTGCCTCAACTGGCGCCGCGACACCCTGCGCGCCGGCCTGAATCCTTCCCACAATATCAACAACATCGAGTTCTTCACCGACGGCGTGTGGGCCAACCTGTCGTTCCTGATGCAGAACTCGCCCGAGTTGGTCAAGACCATCCCAGCGCCCACGCTCGTCCGCTTGCTCAACCGCATGTGGATGGAATATATGGCGGACGCGCTGCAGTACGGCCGCAACCTGTCGACGGCCCGGCGAATCATGTTCGACAACTTCCACAATCTGCGGATTGCGGTGAGCTTTCCCGAGTTCAAGGGTTCGGAGTACTGCATTCGCGAGATGGTGCGCACGGTCGAATCGCTGCCGATGCTCTCCTTGATGCCCGATGGCTGCGATGTTCACGACTCGCGGAACTACAACAAAGGCACGCCGGAATATGTCCAGCAGGTCTACACGATGCTGCAGAACGCCCGGCTGGCGCCGGGGTGGGTCAACGACCAGTGGCACCAGACCCAGTTCGAGACCATGCAGCAGCAGGCCAGCTTCATCATCCGTGAACTGTGGGTCACCGGCGGCTATCCGCACTGGGGCTTGCTGCGTCCGGAAACCGGCGTGTTCGTTGGTCAGGCCCCGTATCTGCAACGCTATGTCCCGGCAGCGTTCGCCGATCCGGACAACGCGAAGATCATCTCCAACGTTTTCGCTGACGGCACAGCCGGTGCGCCCGGTTTCACGTCCGACGCATTCCCGTACGCGGGCTTCTACTGTGTGCGTACGGGTTGGACCAAGCAAGACCAGTGGCTCTATCTGCCCAGCACACGGCCGGTCTCGTCCGTTACGCACCCGGACAACAACGGCTTCAGTCTCTACGCCTACGGCCGGCACTTGTTGGCCAACACGAGCACCGCTACGCCCGTCACGGTGGACGGCTGTTCGCAGATCAATGATGGCAGCTACCGTGCGGCGCCGCAAAGCTACCGCCAGGACATCTTTCGGCCCGTCTACGGTCGCGCCGGCTCCGCCAACGCCTACCGCACGCCGCTCAAACGCCGCTGGCACACTTCCGAATTCTTCGATGTGTTGGAAGGCGACTACACCGGGCCCTTTGCGCGCACGGTGCCCAACGTCTTCATTGCCGACGTGTCGCATCAGCGTCAGATTCTCTTCGCGCGCCAGCTGGGACTGTGGATCGTCATCGACCGTCTACAGAGTCCCACGCCGCACGCCTACGAATGGGTTTGGCCGTTCTACTGTCCGTCGGGCGACGACGCGAAACGCTATCCCGGTTTCACCTGGAACCAGATCAAGACCGACGCCCAGACGCAGAGCATCAAGACCGCTGATCCGAACGGGCCGAATCTGTCGCTCCACAGCTTCAGCCGCGAACCACTGGAGCAGGCCGGCTCCGGTTTCAAAGCGAACCAGAAGAATGACTGCCTGGTCGTCACGGTGCTCTACCCGCGCAAGTTTGACCAGGGCGAGGTCGCGCCCGACTTGGCAGACCTGAAGTCGCTGCCGGGCGCCACCGGCGAGTGCGGCTTCACCGCGACCATCCCCGGCGGCGAAAAGGTCCTGTTCCAGGCCGCGTCTGTCAGCGGCACAATGACCTTGGAGGATATCACGTTCCACGGCGAAGCGTTGTTGCTGGTCCGCCTGCCGGACGGCAGGAGACACATCGTGGCGTTGGGATGCAAACGCATGGAGGTCGCTGGCACACCGTTGACAGTGCCGGCCGACTTTGTGTCCACTGCGGAGGACCCTTTCGAAGGCTTCGAACCCATCGATCGTCCTCTGGACCTTCCGGTGATTGGCCCCGCGGAAGATCGCTTCAGCGACGAAGTGCAGGTCAGCCTGACACACCACGATCCGGCGGTGGAACTGCGCTACACTCTCGATGGCACGGATCCGCGAGGCGATTCGCCCGTCTATGGCGGGCCGCTTCGAGTCCAGGAGACGACGGTGGTGAAGACACGTGCATTCCGGAAGATCCGCAACCATTCCGGGCACGTTGGCGTCACGCTTCCGCCCACGTCGGATGGGACCAAAGCGTCTGCGGTCGTGCGGGCCGTTTTCACCAAGGAGGCGCCCTGGGAACCGGAGCAGGGCACCGGCACGAAGCCGGGCCTCGCCTTTACCTACTATGAGGACGACGGCACGTGGCCGATCTCGGCGTTCAACCTCGACGCCCTGAAGCCCGCCGGTAGCGGCACATGCACAGAACTCTTCGACGTGAGCGCCACGAAGAGGAAGGACGGCGGCTTCGCGTTCAGCTACACGGGCTACCTCGATATCGCGAAGGACGGCGTCTATTCATTCCACGCGCCGCGGGAATTCATCACGCCGTCGGTTCACGCCGGTTACGACCTGCGCGTCTTCCTGGACAACCGAGAATGGTATCCGGCTACGCAGGTCCACAACTTCGGCGCCTGGTCGGTGCCGCTGAAGGCCGGCAAGCACGGATTCAAAGTCGTCTACATCAACCAGCAGAACGTGCAGCTGATGGGCGACTTCGAGAACTGGAAGGACTATTACTGGTCGGGAACGAAACCCGGGCTGCTCGTCTCCGGCCCGGGCCTCGAACGGCAGCCGCTGCCTGCGGCCCTGCTGTGCCGGTAGCAGTCGCAGCAACGAGAAGGGGTCAGGCTTACAGACATTTACTCAAAGTAGTCATCACGCTCCGCCGTGATGACATGTCGTCACGGCGGAGCCAACACGCAATGATGCCCGTTACC
>JAPLNJ010001190.1 GCA_026692885.1 Planctomycetota bacterium
CGGACCGGGCCGGCCTTGCCAATTGATCCCCACCCGGAAACCGGGGATTTCACGGAGGCGGTCCTGCCAATCCCCAACCAACTGCGGGTCCGCGGACAGATAGGGCACCTGGGCCGGAATGGTCGCCAGTTCGGTCCCCAGGATTCGGGGCAGGCTCAACAACGGCGCCTGCGTGTCGAACTCAGGCAGCGTCTCACCCTGCGCCACGAGTTGGTCCAATTCCCGGATGCGGGAAAGGAGCGGCAGCAAAGCCCGCGGACACTCGAAGATCACCTGCCGACAGCGGGGTTTGACCAGCACGGCGTAGCGAATGAACTGCAGCGTGTCCCCCAGCCCCTGTTCCGCGTACAGCAGGAGCGACTGATCGGGGTGAGTTTTCCCATCCCAGCTGGGCTGGGCAAAGCTGCGGACGGTGTCCTTTTGCAGCTTGGCGCGCCACCGCGCCTCATAGGCCTTCCAGCCCCGAGCGAAATCCCCTGCAGCCAACAGCGCCAGGCTCAGGCTGAACTGCGTCTCGCCCGCGTCGGGCTGGAGTTCCAGAGCGCGGCGATAGCAGGCGATCGCCTCCGCGAATTCACCTTGATCCCGCAGACCCTCGCCCAGGTTATGTTGGATCTTGACCGAATCCGGTCTCAACTCCAGGGACCGGCGGTAGCAGGCGAGGGCTTCGTCGACCTGTCCCAGTCCCTGGAGCGCGGCACCCAGGTTGTTGTGGGCGTCCGCATAATCGGGCTGAAGCTCCAGTGCCCGGCGGTAGCAGGCGAGGGCTTCGTCCAGATGCTCGGGGTCCAGTTCCTGCAAGGCGGTGCCCAGATTGTTGTGCGTCTGGGCCTGCTCCGGCCGGAGCGCGAGATCGCGGCGGAAGCAGTTGACCGCGTCGGCGAGCTGGCCTTGTTCCAGGAAGAGCTGACCGAGTCGCTGGTGCGTCTCAGCATCGTGCGGGTCCAGCGCCAGGGCCTGACGGTAGCAGGCGATTGCCTCCTGGCGCAAGCCTTGATCCCGCCAGACACTGCCCAGGTTCGCGTGAGCCTCGGCGCAGGTCGGCTGCAGGGTCAGGATCTGGCGGAAGCAGAGGACCGCTTCCGCAAGCTGGCCAGTGGCCGCCAGGAGGCAGCCCAGATTGTTGAGTGCTTCGAGGAACGCCGGCCGCAATTCCAGCGCCTGCCGGTAGCAAGCCGCGGCGGTCTCGGCCTGCCCCTGCGCCTGCAGGGCCGTGCCCAAGTTGAAATGCAGCTCCGGCAAGTTGGGCCTCAGCTCCAGCGCCTGCCGGTAGCAAGCGAGCGCCTCGTCCAGCCGGTTGCAGCCCTGGTACACCGCGCCCAGGTGGCCGTGAAAGGCGGCCTCAGTCGGTCTCAATTCGCAAGCCCGGCGCAGCGCGTCCGCCGCAGCAGGGTAGTTGCCGACCTGGCTCGCCAAGATCCCGAGCAGCGCCCAAGCATCCGCGTGCTGCGGTTCGACTGCCAGGATGTCGCGATAGATTTGCTCCGCTGCCTGCCATTGGCCGTCGCGTTGGCAGGCCTGGGCTCGGGTAAGAGCGGCCGCACGATTCGACATCGAAACCCTCACACAAGGGGGACTGCAGCGTCTAATTGCCCCTCACGGCAGGTGGCTATCCCAACCGCCCACCATCCACCATAGTAGGAGCATGGAACGCCGCGTTAAAATACCTTCCCTCAGCCCCTCTGTATACGGCTGACAAGGCCGATATCCTGGTCCGTCAGTGCCAAAAACTCATGTCACAATTCAAAATGGAGGAAACCCGTGCCGTGCGAGATTAATGGCACACGACGAGTACCGCGTTTCGGCATGCGATGCCGCGCCCACCGACACACATGCCTCCGATTATCCCAAAGGGAACCGCAACTTTCCATGCGGCATGTGCCCCTTGCCACGAGGACGTATGTCGCCGCACGCCGCGATATTCCACGGAGCACCGTCCGTCCCAACTTGCCCCGACCGCACTTGGTCAACAGGACGCAGCGCAAACGGCTGTCGACCAAGCCAGATCGTCTACCCCAACACGGCGAGTCCTACCATCAGCCCGCAACCACCAGCCCGAAACCCCACTCGTTTCTAACACGCAATTGCCCGCAAGGCTGAGCTTTGCGTTAGGCGACTGGCGATTCCATCGCCAGCGATCTCCCCACACCGCCGTAGCGTTTCGTCGAAGAACTGTCGCGCGATGCCGACGGCAGAACTGGCCGGGGCGTGGCGGGTGAGGAGGACGGCATCGGTGACGGACCGCTCAAACTGTGCCAAATCGGGGATCACCGTGTCAAAAGTTTTTGGCCCAAAGTGCGAACGCAACTGGCTCAGGTAACTTTGTTGGTACGACCGTCGTCGCTTGAAGCGGGACACGAGGTATCCGAGCAGTTGCAGTCGCCGGTTGAACCGGGCTTTCACGTAGTCAATCGCAGCCATCACCTGCATGATCCCCTGGGCGCCCAATCCGCGGCTTCCAGCGGGACGATCACGAAGTCACTCGCGCACAGAGCAGCAAAGGACACCCTTGAGGTTCAACACGGTCAGAACGGTGGCCTGCGAGGGCGGAGAGTCGCTCATCGGCCTGGAGCTTACCATCCATCGGCCGTGCTGCAAAACCCGACCCTACCGGGTCCGTCGTGCCCCGCAACAAACCGGTTCCTCCCGTGAACTTGAGTCCTGCTGCGGCCCCGATTTCCAACTCCCCATCGCAAAATCCATCCACAGTAGTTCCAAGTTCGGAATGTAGCTGAACTCGTGAGAGTTCAGGGGTTTGGCGAAAACACCTGAATTCTCACGAATTCAGCTACGCCAATTTGCAACGTCGCTACGAACTTGGAACTACTGATCCAGGCCATACTCGAACTCGCGTGTCTGGCGGAGGACGGACCAGAACTCCGGCGTCTCCAGTTCACGCGAAGGGCCACCACGACCGCGCCGTCCGTAGCGAAACCCTGCGATTGCGACCATCAATGATGAGTCGCAATTGAGAACGGAAGCTGGCGCAGGATTGTCGGCATGCTTACGATGCGGAGAGGGGTGGTTCGACCTTCTCCGCGAGCCGCGGAACGCCACTACGAGGGACACCACTCGCGTTACCGGCTACGGCTGGGACAACGCGTAGTACGCACATTCTGCGAAGAAGAACTCCGCCATGTTGAGCTTCGCGTAATCGTAATGACGGAGCGCGCGCTCGATCGTCTCGCGGGCCGGGCCGTCCCCAGCCAGAGCAACAACGGCCGCGGCCGCGAGCGGGTTTCTCATGTAGCGGGCTTCATAGTGCTTGCGGTCGCCGCGTTTGGCCTTGTCGGCGATTTCGGAGAGCTTGGCGGCGTCCGCCTGAGTCGGTTGCGGAAACCAGGTCGAATAGACCGCGCGCCAGTTGGCGTTTCCAAAGACTTTCGTGTCGTTGTTGTCGAAGGTCGCATGAGCCGCGATGGCCGCGAGCGCGTTCTGGGCATTGACGGCCAGACCCGCCCGGTAGTGCTTGCGAATCGCTTCCTCGGTCTCCATGGCCACGAGCTTCGCCAGCGAACCCTGAGACCCGACATAGATCCACAGTCCATATTCATCGATGCTCTTGATCGCCTCGCGATCGGCGGGGTAGCCAAGCGCGCAGATCTCAACACGCGTCTTGTCGCTGTGTGCGGGACGCTCGGCCAGAGCCTGCTGGTACCGCTCCAGCCAGACTCGGTCACCGGTCACGTCGTGCATTGCCCGGAGCATGAACAGGTAGCGGACGGCGTCGCGAAACAGGTGCCCTTGGAAGGCGCCTCGGAACTGACCCCGGAAGGCTCCGTCGCAGGGGCACTTCCAGCCGGTCGCTTCGAGGACGTTGGCGACTTCTGTCAGCTTGTCCGCGACCTGGCGGCGTTCGTCGGCCGTGGGGATATCGCTTTTCGCATAGGCGTGCAGGCCGTAGAACCAAGGCTGCGTTTGGTCGTCGGAACCGAGGGGGTAGTGGCACTTGCCATCCGTGCCCAGGCCGCGAGCAATGAAGCCCGGCACACCGGAGACCGAGGCGCATTTCAAGAGCCCTCGCGCAAGACGCCGGGCATTGGCCTGGTCAGCCGGAGCCCCGCTGCGGCGAGCCCGCTCGCAAGCGGCCGGCAGATACAGGCCCGTGAACATCGGCCCGTTCTCGATCGGGCTCCACCAGCCGATGGCGTTGGGCCTGCCCAGCGCGCAGTCCTCGGGAGTCGGAAGCTCGCCGACGAAATCGTGGATGACGCCATAGCCGTCCACCAACTTGCTCCACAGCGCAGCATGTGCCTGTTCGACGGCTTCCAGGGTCGAGCGTTTCGGGCCGGGAGAGGCACCTCTGGCCGTTAGCTCAAGCATCAGAAACAACGCCATCGCCAAGCAAGCCGAGAACGAAGCGCGTACTACTTTTCTCATGGCGTTAAGACTCCAACGCAAAGGAGTGAGACACGAAACTTAAGAAGGAGCGCACGGTGCGCGGATCATCAATTGCGTCTCCTCTTTCGGCCAGCAGTATACGGACGACGTCCCGGAAACGCCACCGAGCAAGCTCACCGCAGCTGCTCTGGTTGTCACCGAACCACCAGCGACAGCACGTAGGTTGGGTTGGCTGGTGCTGCCCACGCTGCGTTACGGCGAGGCGCCAAACGACGACCTGGCCACCCGGGGGGGGATTCTCATTGTTTTACAGAAACGGCCGGGACGCGGTATCCTAACCGCATGCCGAGACGGCCACGAGTAGCAACTGGAGGCTATGTCTACCACGTGTTGAATCGCGCCGTGGGGCAGAGCACCATCTTCGAGACGGTGAGCGACTACGCCGCCTTCGAACAAGTGCTCGAAGAGGCGCGGGAGCAGGTCACGATGCGGCTGCTGTCCTTCTGCGTGATGCCGAACATTGGCACTTGGTTTTGTGGCCGCGGGAGGAGGGGGAGCTTTCGACGTACCTGTGTTGGCTCACCAACACCCATGCTCGACCAACGTGTCCAGGAGATCGTATCCCAGGTCGTTGTAGCGTTTGAAGTTCGTGGCTGCGGCGACCAGCAGCGTCACCGCATCCGCGCCCGCCACGGCGACGTGATCCGAATTGACCGTCAGTTTTCCGTCCTCGTTGAAAACACAAACGCGAGCCGCATAGCGGATCCGGTTTTCGATCCCCAACATGCTCGCGGTCTTGCCACGCAGGACCAGTTGGGCGTAGTACATGACGGTCTCGGACTGCTGGCAATCGAGGTCGTAGAGCGTAGCTTGGTACTGCTCCGGCGCCGTCCTTGCCCTTGCTGGATGTCCGCGTGGGGGATCCCATAGGCGTGCGAGCCGAACAAAATGATCTTGTCAGGCTGGAAACGCTTCGCCACCTCGTTCGCGAAGCGGCCAATCACGCGTCTGGGCACGTTCGCGCCGCGATACCAACGGGGCGCCGATTCCATCCGCGTTGTGTGGGGATGTTACTTCAGACGCTCATCCTACCACAACCCCCGCGAGAGCCAAGTACGACGGGCCGCTGGTGCGCGAGTCCATGTTCTCAACACGCTTCCTCGCGAATACGTCGCCAGCGTTTGGGACACGGGGCAGATGACGTTCCTCAGGATTGCCTCGCCGATAGGCACAGATTTCCTTTTTGGTAGCAGCATATCTCGAAAGTAATTCAGTGGCGCATGCCGCTAGCGTGCGTGTCGATTCGTCCGCAGGTTGCGAGCGCCATTACGCTGGTCATGGCCACCGGAACTCCACGGCGGCAGCCTGGTACGCTCTGGGTCCAGGGTCGATCAGCCCCCGCGGTCGCCGGTGCATTCGGCGGTGACAACCATGCGGGCAGAAGTCCAGGATCGTCAGTCGTCGTCCAGGTCCGGGAAGAGGGGCAGCGACTTCTGAGGCGGTTTCTTCACCGAAAACGCGGTCCGCTTAGCGTCCTCGAACCAGTCGAGAAAGCTGGTCTTGCCGTCTTGATCGGGAAAGCTGATCCGCAAGACTCCACCAGTGAGAGTGACGGTGTCCTCGAAGCGGTCCTGGCAGTAGTCATGAATGCGCCGCAGGATACTTGTCCGAACCAGCTTCTGCATCTCCTTCTGGCGATGACGCCCCAAATAGTGGAACACGCCGTCCGTCATTTCGACAAGTAGCGAGTCCGCGGAGCGCTCGTACGCGGCACCCGGGGCGAGTCGATGTAGCTCGGAGAGCAGCAGGGCGTGAACCTGATCAATCAGAGACTGACGGAGCAAGTCCTGTCTTTCTCTGTCCGGGTAATCTTCCACTGAGTAGACGAGCAGCAGCGGGTTGGGGTCGGTGTCCTCCTCCAAGTCGTGCATGACGACCGCGCCGTCGCCGTCGACCGCCACGTGTTTCTTGAAGGCTTCATCCCAGGAGTAACGCAGTTCTCGGTCAACGACCGACAGGCCGTGCGTCGAATGCGGACCCGGCTCCAGCCCTGCGTCGGAAAGCTGTTGCGCCAGTTCGTCCAGGCAGTCATGCATCAGATCGCGTTTGCCTTCCGGCACTAGGTAACAGAGCAGGCAGGACGACAGGGGTGCCATCACTTCAGCAAAGGCGGGGCCCGTGGCCAACAGGTGGCCGCGGGCCTGCTTCGAGTTGTCGCTGTCCGGCGAAAACGAATCGGCTTTTGCCTCGAAGTAGAGCGCATGACGATCCGCCTCCCGGCCGAGAATAACTTCCGGTTCAGGCTCTCGACTAATCGCCAGCGTCGACGCGTCGATTGCGTTCAGACTCTCCTGCGGAAACTTGAAGGGGTGTTCGATGTAGATCAACCGAAATCCCAAAGCATGATAGACGGGCCGGACGACAAAGGCTTCATGTGGCTGTTCCTTGGCCATCCACAGCAGGAGGTTGAGTTGGAACACCGCGTCGCGAATCAGGCTCTCGTGGTTCATCAAACGGTCCTCCTGTTCCATGTCGGGTTCGCGTCTTCGCCGGTTCCCATCGGTCCCATGGACTCCATCAGCTCCTGAAACGGGGTGGCACCCAGCCAGACTTCGACTTTCGGGCAAACGTACCGCTGCACATTGGCTACCAAGCGATGAAACGTGTTGCCGCAAGTGCCCTTCGGCAGGATCGCCACCAATCGTGACTTAGTCATTTCCAGGTTGATCGGTTGCCACAGATGCCGATCGGCGCCGTAGACGTGGACTTTTGTCGGACCGAGACGGATCGGGGTGCCCCACAGCCGAAACACATTTCGTTTGCGAAAGGCTAGGCTGATCCACCGATCAAAGGTGGCGGCGGAAAGCGGTTCTTTGAATTCGACAATCAACGGCACGCCCTTGTGACTCGTGCGCGTGCTTGCCGAAGAATCGCGTCGTTCGAAGGCGAACCAAGCGGATTCCTCCGTACGTTCCAAAATCGTCTTGTAAGTGCGATACAGGTATCGCACCATGTTGCGGTGGTCCTCGAACGTGTCGGCCCGATTGGTGATTCGCCCTTCCTGATAGAGGTCATGGCTGCCGCGACCCACAGCGGACGGAATGCGCAGTCCGTACAGCGAATTCAGCGGCACGTAGGTATCCTGCAACTTCTCCAGCGCTCTTCGTATCGGGCCGATGCGGTCCTTGATCTCCGAGCGGACCGTGCGTCGTTCGAGTTCGGGGCGATCCTCGTCGAGGTCCTCGTCGGCCGGTTCGTCCGTGTCGTCGCTTTCCGCGGCTAACACCTCATCGGTCGGCATGTCGAAGACGCTTTCGTGGCGGAATACCAGCTTGCCAAACCGGTCATCGCCCCGCTGAGACACGTCACGATTCCAGAGGCTGTGCAGGAATTGGCTGGTGAACCACGTGCAATCCAAGTCCGGCGAGCGGGCCACCCAGCGTTCGACGAGCCGCTTGGCCCCGTCCGCGGCGTCGGCCGTGTAGTACGCGAAGAACCGTTCGTCATAACGCTCGACGTAGCCCACGGTCCGGCGTTGGGGCCGACTTTCGCCGTCGCGTTTTTCCCATACCCGAACCTCGTGGAATTCGTCGTCCAGCGGTTGCGTCTCGGCTCCAAGTTCCCGGAGGATTTCACTGGGAGACCGCGGCACACGACCGCTGCGAGCGGCCACGTGTTCCAGGAGGAAAGTCTTCACCAACGGAGTCCGCATGTGTCGGCTGTCCAGGCCCGCCTTCGCTTCTTCGCTCATGCCGTTGAAGAATCGGTAAACGTCGAAGCGGTCTTTCGGGCTCTGGGGAACGATGGGCGGTGCTTTCATCGCAACCTCAACGAAAAGATTAGTATCCGGGGATGGTATCCCGATGACCTGTAGTCTACCAGATCGAGTCGTCGCCTGCATTTGGCTCCCTACAATCGCCGCAGCCGCTTTCTCTTGTTGCTAGCAGAAAACTGCACTTCGGGAAATGTCGCCCGTGACTCTGCGTTTCGCGTTCTTCGCCGGCGCGTGCTCGGCCCGCGGCCGAGTCAGAACGCCCTGCTCGCAGGCAGCGAATACGCACACGAAGTATGCTGAGCGAGCAGGGCTGCGCCCGTCGCGGATCTGACCCGCCCGATGTTTCTGGTTCGGCACCCACGCTACAATACGCCGCAGGTTGCCGAATTCCGCCCCGCGATCCACCGGGCATGGGCGGTTTGCGTTGTTACGATCGGATTCCACGCACCCTTTGGCATGAACGCCACATGGCCACGACATCGCCCACACCGAACGATTCGAGGACCACGATTCCGCGCTATGACAGCTTCAAGAACTTCTATGAGCGTTCGCCCTTCTGGGCGCGACTCCGCGAATTCGACCGCGCGGATGTCAACCAACTCCGCGCGACGATCCAGCACGTGGCGGAGGACGCTCAGGCCATCGCCAAGAAGATCATCGCCTGCATGCCGTTCTACACGCTGCATGACGAACGGCATCTGCTGAATCTGCTCGGCTGGCTCGAAGTGCTCACGCCGCGCGAAACCCTCGCGCAGATGCCGCCGCTCGAAGTCGGGCTGTGCATCCTCGGCGTTCTGGTCCACGACCTGGGAATGGCGCAACCGCTCGACGAGCAACGAGCCATCGCGTCGGGCGACCCGCAATCGGCCGACCGTCAGGCTCTCGACCGCTTTGCCCAAGGCCGGTTCGGCGAGGAACTGCGCCTTGCACAACGCCTGGAAGAGCGAAACGAATCCGGCGGAATTGCCCGCGCCCAACTTATCCGGCAGCACATCCTCAGCGAGTTCCTGCGCTCGACCCACGCCCCGCCCACGGGCGAACGGATTCGCCGCTGGCTTGCGGAGCTGAAGAAACTGCACGGCGACCGGCTGTTCCACTACGGCCCGGTGGATTATGAACACGAACTGGTCTTGATCGCCGCCAGCCACAACCAACCGGTCGACTGGCTGCGCGAGCGGCTTCGATTGGCGGGCGCGTTTCATCGCGTCGTGGCGGACGGCGAGCGGGTCAACTTCGCCTTTCCCGGGCTGCTGCTGCGTTTGGCCGACATCATGGACTTCGACAGCTCGCGCACGCCCTCACTCCTGTACCGGCACCTGGGACTCGACGAGGATCTGGGCATCGACCTGACCGCTAGCCGCAACGAGTGGAACAAACACCTGGCGATCACGGGCATCGAACGCAAGCTGATCGATGGCGAGCCGACGGTCGTCTACGCCGCCAGCGACTGCCCGCACCCGGTCGTCGAGAAGAGCATTCGCACGTTCGTCGGCTGGATCGAGGAAGAACTGCGCGCGGTGCGTGAGGAGTTGGCTCGGCAGCGGCGCGATCCCGCCTTGGGCGGCGAGCGATTCGAATTGGTCTTGCCGGAGGTGAAGGTGGAGATCGAGCCACGAAAAAAGAACGGTCGGCCGACATACCTGTTCGACGACATCCAATTTCGTCTGGACCAGGACGAGATTCTGCAGTTGCTGACGGGCGAGAACCTGTACGGCGATCCGAGTTTGTGCATTCGCGAGTTGTTGCAGAACGCACTGGACGCCTGCGAGCTGCGCGACCTGCGGCTGCAGATGCGGGCCAAGGGCGAAACGCGCATGGAGCCGGTCGACGGCACGCCGATCCCGGACCGCCGCGGCTGGTTCCTGGATTCGGCGACCGGCCAGGAGCAGCGGCTGGAGGTCCGGCTGACGTGGGGCTACGACGAGTCGGTCGGGCAGTACTGGTTGCAGGTCGAGGATAACGGCGTCGGCATGACGGAGGACGTCATCCGGCGGTACTTCACGCAGATCGGCAAGAGCTACTACACCAGCCCTGAGTTCCGCCAGGAGCAGGCAGCCCTGCGTTCCAGCGGCCTGTTGGCGACGCCCGTGTCGCAGTTCGGGATCGGCATCCTGTCGTGTTTCATGCTGGCCGACCGGATCGAAGTCCGCACCTGCCCGGGCGGCCACGGCCCGGATCGTCCGGCACGCGACATCACCATCTCCGGCCCCGGCAGCCTGTTCTGGTTGCGCGACGGCACACGGGCCACGCAAGGAACCGAGGTGAAGTTGTGGTTGAAGCAGAAGTTGAAGAGTACGCCGCTGAAGCTGGTACATAATCCGGATCGGTGGTTGGACGGATTGCGGGAGCACTTTGGGTATAAGCGTCGATACTCCTCCAACGCGAGACACCAGTTCGAGGCAAGTGCGGTTGATCCGCCTTATGCCGCCGGGCAGTGGATCGTCTGGCCGCGTTTTCCGATTGTGATGGAAGGCCCCAAGCGTGCGGCGTTTCAACTTGATGATCGCTTCCACTTCGAATACTTGGTGCCAATTGACCGACGCGAATTGCAGAACAAGGCTGCCGAGTGGGAGGTTCCCGTCGAACAGCTCGGCGACGTTCGCTGGGGCTATTGGGATTGGGAAGATCACGACCATGACGAAGCCACGGGCAGCCGTATACGCCTGTGGTTTCCCTGCAACCATGGTCCAGTGCGACATTCTTTCCTGCCCGCGGATCCTTCGTCGGCAAGTGGTCTCTGCTGGCAACGGGAACTAGCCGCATTCGTCGAGCCGCAATTGATCGACAGAGCCGTGGCTCGGAAGCACATGCTACTTCACGGCGTTTTCGTCCCAAATGCGAATGCACTCGAACCCGCAGACCGAATCGGCGTTCGCGCGGGTGCAAGCGTGTGGATTGACCTGCGAGGTGCGGCGGCACTCCGTCTGACGGCCGACCGCAAGACGGCGGTCGTGGCGGACGAAGCAGACGTGTGGTCGGGTTGCGTCGAGGGACTGGTGGCCCGTTTCATGGCGTCCCTGAGCGAGCACATTCGAGAGCGACCGACGACCTTGACGAACGTGCTGGCGAGCTGGTCGGGTTCGATCAGGGCGGATCACCTAGCATTTGATTTCTTGAACCACGAAGCCCCCTGTCGACTCACACATGACTGGTTGAGGGCAATCACGAGGCCGCCCACGATGCCAGAGACGTGGCCCGACAGCATTTTTCAGCAGTCCATCGTCCCGGACCTAGCCTGCATTTTCGACCGCGACCGCCACCCCAATCACGACCGAACTCGCGACATCTCCCCCAGCCACCTTCATGATCTCACCTGCGACTTCGACATTGCCCGCAGCCACCTTCATGATCTCCTCCGCAGCCATAACCTGTATCTACAGCTCGACCGCTATCTCGACAGCGCCCGCGCTCGCGCCCTACCCCTCGATTTCGATCCCCAATGCGGCATTGACCTCGCCCTCGCCCTCGCCCTCGCCCACGACCGGGACCTCACTCGCGTCCTCGACCCCGCCCTTTACCGCAACCTCACTAGCGCCCTCCTTCGCGACATGCAAGCATGCATGCTGGTTCCGGTGCTAGTTCACACCCTAGAGACCAGTTTTCTCCAGGAAGCCTTCTTCCCCAACTTGCGATTGAGTTGGCCGTGGCTGGGACTCTATCCGTTTCGCGGGATGGTGGGGAATGCTGGCCTGCTCGGTCCGACGCTGCTGCATTTCGAGTTGGAAGCGGATGGCTGCACCGTGCACCCCGCTGACCTCGAAGGAGGTAAGCCCGAATCGATCGTACGGCAGGAATACGATCTAGTCTTCCCCACAACCGTCGTGCCGCTCGGCCAACTTCGCCGCGAATGTCCCGATTGGCGAAAAAGCTGCAGACCACGCCGGCTGGGCGTGCTGCCGTTCATCGTGCCAAGCATCTGCGAGTTCATGGCCGACGACCTGAGCAAGCTTCGGGATTACTTCCACGTGGACCGCATCTACGCCCTGCTGCCGTCGCCCGATCTGTGGTCCGTGCCCTTCGCGGATTGGACCGCCGAGCGTTGGAATCACCCGGACAATGTCTCCGCGCTGTGGGACCTGAAATCGGGCCAAATCCTCTGGGCTCAAGGCACAGGCGACCTAGCCTGGATCCGCCAAACCGGCCAGCCGCCGAAAAGCTTCTTTGACTGGCCTGACTAGCCGCTGAAACACCCGCCGTGAGACGCCGCCACCTCGTCCTAACCGCCCGGCTGTTCAGGCCCGGTTCAGTGTTCTTCCTATTGGGACCTCGTGGCTGCGAGTGCGGTTCGCAAGGCCAGAGCGTGGACCACGAAACGGCCGATTCCCAAGGGATCACCGGCGGGAATCAGCGTCAGGGTGTGTGGCTGATTCGCGCAGCCTCATCTGCCGCCCAGCGAGTAGAAAGGGATTCCCCCTGAAGCCGATGTCCAATCAGGGTGCCATCCGGTCGCTGAGGCTGGCGCAGAACATCCAGCGGCGTTCCCAGAAACGCTGCAGTTTGACGACCAGGCAGTTCTCTCCCGCCCGGAGTTCCAGCGGAACGGTCAGCTCGTCGCAGCCGAGCCCTTGGGGACGCTCGGCTGATCGTCGCCGGATCGCCACCGGAACAAGCTTCATCGCCGCTTCAACACCAAGGCGAAATCGTGGTCGGTGGCCCCCAAGTCCACGACGCCGTCGGCGGCGAGGAGGCGGTTCTCGGACTGCTGGCGATCGAGGTCGTAGAGCGTGGCCTGGTACTGCCAAGCGCGGATCGGGGCGCTCAGCGAGAACTGCTGCTCTGGCTGAGCGCCGCAGATCCAATAGCGGAGTTCCCCCGCGCCGGCGGTGAGGCTCCAGCGGTTTCGTAGCCAGGGCTCCTTGAGACGCGGGCTGCCGTACAGACAGAACAGAGACCGCACCGTAGGATTGCTGCCCGGCCAATCCGGCCGGAGCCAAAAGGCAGCGGTGCCCTGGCGCACGTCGAAGATGTCGGCGCTGGGAAAACGGCAGTCGGACCGGATGTGAGCGAGATCGCGAACGCAGCAATACCCCTCCCTTCCCCAGCCTGCTGCCGGAGGCGGCAGGCGGGGGACGGGAGGACGGCGGTGAACGTCGGTCGCGGGCTTTGATCATAAGGTTGCGCATGGCTGTTGGTGCTGGCAACGGGCCGGGTGGCTGGCGGCTGAGCCTAAGCGAAGCCCCAGTACCCGGTTTCTGGGGCATCGCTGCACTCTGCCGCCAGCCGCCCTGCCCCCCTGCTGCTAGCGTTTTGCGCCACCTTATGATCAAGGCCTCGGTCGCGATCTCGCTTACAAGACTTCTCTCACCGTCCAGGCGTTGGACGGGGTCGTTTTCGAAACTAAGACAGTCGAAGTAGCGAGTGATGCTCACTTTCCGGTTCGTGGACGATCGTTTGACCTGCCAAACGAGAGAGTTCGAGGAGGACGTCCTTCAGCCGCGGCTTGTCGCGTTCGTATTCGGCCAGAGCTAGTTCGGGAATCAAGGCGTGGCCGGGCAAGGCTGACGCATCCGCGTCGGGGACAACCGTTAGTCCCAAGTCGCGGAGACATCCGACACTCAGTCGGGCCACAAAATACTCACCCGGCTTCCGTCCCGAGCCGGCCACGTTTTCTGCGTCATCGTCCGGGGGTCAGAAAACAGGGCAGACCGCCCTCCGTCAGCCAATGCCGGTTGGACTGTCCCGGGAGCGAAAGCGTCCACTCGACTCGGGCCGGTGACGTAATCTCGGCGACCACGTAAAAGGACTCTCCTTGCCACTCCAGATAGACTTCGCCGGCTACGCCCGGAACGGCTCGCGACGGGGAGAGGGCTTGGCGATATTGACGCATTTGCCCCACCCAGTCCAGGGCCCAGTCCACGGTCTCGCGCGGCGGTGCTTGCGCCCCCTGGCCATCCCAATCGTCCGCCAACGCGGCAATCCGCTGAAGTTCTTCGATCACGGGCTGCCAAGCCGCCGAAGCGGAGGGAGGCGGTGCGAGCGATTCGGCTGGCCCGCTGTCACCGTTGGGAATAAGCGGGGAGACAAGCTGCAGGTCGGCACCTGAGTAAAGCGAGGTGCTCATGACGGAAACCCCTGTACAAGTCAGCAGTGTCGAACGATCCGCATTGTAGCTCCGGCAGTGTTCCGTTGGCAACCGTGCAATCGCGGGACACGATGGTCTGGGCACAGTTGCAGGCAATCCGAACCAGGGCTAGATTAGCGGCGGTAGGCGAACACGGAGCGTTCGTGCGCGCTGGCCTCTGCTTGCAGTTGCTCTTGCTTCGCGCCCGATCGCATTCACCGGCAGAAGATCGACGGCGCGGAGGTCAAAAAGGGCGCCGCGGAGCGGGGCAGTGGGGCAGTGGGGCAGTGGGGCGGAGGAGGGCGAGGTGGCGTCCGGGGAGCAGGGTCTCATGGATTCTCCTTCAGATCCCCCTTCCATTGTGCCGGTGGCAACTTGCCCGATGTCTTCAAGACTACGTAATCCAGGCCGATCAACGTGTTTGTGGAATCGGGATGTTTACCTTGGCAGATGATTTTTAGTTGGTGTTTTCCCTCCGCCAACGTGGAGGGTTTTAGCGTGACGGCGGAGGGACCTTGAAGTTTCGGACTGTAGAGGTCAATCGCGTCGCTCATGGGCCCCTTGTCGAGTTGGAAGCTGAAAATCCCGTAATCGTGAGCCTTGGACAGGTGCAGTTGCAGTTCGTACTCTGCCGTTCTCTCCAGGGCAACTTCCAGCACCAGCGAATCGCCTTTGTTCAATCCGCCCCACCACACCAGCTGACGGTTGTTGCTCCACAGGGAACCGAATGGCAGCATCGACTGCGGTTCGACCCGGCCCTGGGTTTTCGATACGACGCGCAAATCCTCTCCTTCCAATTCAACGAGCCCCAGATCATACAGATCGGTGAAGGCTTGCCGCAGGTCCGGCTGGTGGCCTCGGAGATACACAGGGATGTGTTCGAGGGGAGCGTCTGCCGTAATCCGCTGCCCGCCGGAAAACACCTTGCCCGTCCAAGCGTCGGTCCAGTCGATTCCGGCGGGGAGGTAGACCTCTCGGCTGCGCATCTCGAACTTGGTGATCGGAGCCACCAGGATCTCGCGACCGAACAGGAACTGATCTTCCACCGCCGCGGTCTGGGGATCGTTGGCGAAGTCGAAGAACAACGGACGCATGGGTGGCAGGCCCTTGGCGGAAGCCAACTGCATCTGCTCCATGACGTAGGGCCGCAGATGTTCCCTCAGCCGCATGGCGGCGCGGATGTGGGGATAAGCGTTGCCGCCGATGGTCCACGCTTCGTTATTGGGACGGCAGCCGTGGGTGCGGAACACCGGCAGGAACACACCATACTGATACCAGCGCACCATCAACTCGTGAAAACGCGGGCTCTGATTGTCCGGGGTGACGAAGCCGCCAATGTCACAACTCCACCAGGGAATGCCGCTCAGCATCACGTTGAGTCCCACCTTCATGTATTCTTCCAAGTGCTCAAAGGAAGATAGAATGTCGTGGGGGGCCGGACAGGCTCCGTAACGCTGGCTTCCCGCCCAGGCGTTGCGGCAGATGGTGACCACCTCTTTTTCGCCGGCCGCCAGCAACCCTTCATAGATATTCTTCTGATGGGCGACCGGGAAGAAGGCATGCGCTTCCTTGGCCGGACCGATGTGAAACTGCACCTGGTCGTAATCCGCGAGCTCATGAAACTCATCACATGGATCGAGCCAGAAAGTGCGGATGCCGAGATCGACGTAGTTTGCCTTCCACTTGCTCCAGAGGTAACGGGCGGCTTCCGGGTTGGTCGGGTCGTATTGGTACTTCGGCCCGCCAAAATTGACGGTGTCCTTCTTCCCGCCCAGCGAACCCGTGAACAGGCCGTGTTCTTTCATGTAGGCGAAGTTCTCGCTCTTTTCGTCCACCAGCGTCCAGGGGGAGATCATGATTCTGACTCCCAACTCGTCCATTTCCTTCACCATGGCCTGGGGGTCGGGCCAGAACTTGGGATCGAGCTTCCAGTTGCCCGTGATATCCCAATGCAGAAAATCGATGACCAACACCGACAAGGGCAGGCCGCGCCGCTTGAATTCCCGGGCAATACCGAGAAACTCCTCTTGTGTCTTGTAACGGAGCTTGCACTGCCAGAACCCCGAGGCCCAATAGGGAAAAGTCGGTGCATGCCCGGTCGCGTCGGCGTAGTGCTCCATGATCTCCGCGTAGGAATCTCCCGCGGTGATGTAGTAGTCGAGTTGCTTGCAGCCATTGGAAATCCAGCGGGTTCCGTTATTGGCGAACTCGACCCGCCCCAAGGACGGATTGTTCCAGAGGAATCCGTAACCCTCGCTGGAGACGACAAACGGCACCACCGCTTTGACGTGTCGCTGGTAGAGATCAATGACGCAGCCTTTCAGGTTGACCCGTCCGGTGGCGTTCTCGCCCATTCCATAGAACCGCTCGCCTTCACACGCCTCGAAATGCACCTCGCAATGAAAGAGGCCGTTCCCCACGGGCCGGAAGATGCGCGTGCCAGGGTTGTGGGCCCAAACGGCGTAGTCTCGTTCCCGCAGGATCGGCAACTGTCTATCGCCGCTATGCCGGAAGAACTGGAGCTGGCCGCGCTGTACCTCGAGGTCACTGATGCGCGCTGAGATCTTGCCGTTCCGGATCGTCGCGGCCTGGGCGGTGATTTCAATCGCCGCTTGGCTCGCAAGGGGAATATCGAGAGCCCAATCCGAGGTCGGCTGGGAGTTTCCCGGGCTGATCCTGACCCGCAGTCCATCAGCTCCCCAGCCTTCGATCGCGATCGTTTGCCCCTGGTCTCGGTAGACCAGTTTCTGATCCTCCATCTTCGACCGGGCCTTCAGGTCGTCGCCGTGCGCGAGGGAAACGGCAACGACCAGCGTGAGGCATGCGGCCAGCATAACCGACGTTTCCGGGCTTCTTCGCCGAATGAACATTGCCGATCTCCGGATGTGCTTCTGGCAAATCGCATGAGGGAACCGCTGTCTCGGCCGCCAACTCCTCAGGGAGTTGGCGTCTTTGTGGGTCCTGTGCTTGCGGCACATTGTGATGTTTGTACGCTACAGGATACTGCGGCCCGGAGGCGGCGGACACCCCTGCGGGCTAACGCCACCGATCCGTGTCAATTGGTAACGATCTTGGGACTCAATTGTCGCAGGCATCGACGAAGATGTTGTTCTCGAACACGCAGCCAACGACAGGTCGTTCGCGAGGTAATCCACGTCAGTCTCCCCAGCCGGCGAAGTGATTCATGTCGCGGTCGAACTGGTCGAAAAAACCGGCCGGCCAGACGTCAATGTTGCCCGTCTGGTCCAACGTGGGGCTGACGACCTGCGCCTGAGCGCCGCCGGCGTCGCGGTCGCGAAAGAAATGCAGGAGCACGCTCTCCGGGGCCAGCACGGCGGCCTTCACGGCACGGCGGATCCCGTTGAGGACATGGTCACTGTGGGTCTCGATCAGGACTTGAATCCCGGCCGCCGCGACCTGTGCCAGAAAACGGCCCATCAACGCCTGACCGGCGGGGTGCAAATGGACCTCGGGGTTTTCGATCAACAGCAGGTCGCCGGGTTCCGCCGACAGGGCGGCCACGATGACCGGAAACACTTGCGTCAAGCCGAACCCGACGTGCACCGGACGGTGGAAATTCGTCGCGTCGGACGTTCGCAGCCCGAGCGTGATTCCGTTGGCCTGCGGAACTTGCACGATTTCGAGCGAACAGCCCGGGAAGAACTCGCGCATCCGGGCTTCCACCTGCCGCATTCTGGTCGGGGGATGATCGGCCAACCGCAACGCCTCAAGCACTTGCTCGTCCCGCCCGGAGTGCAGCACGCTGACCGCGAACTCGCCGCGCGGTCCCACACGCGTCACCGTGGCTGGGTCGATCAACGGATAAATTTCCCGTGGCCCGACGCGTTCGGCGGTGAGGTAAGTCAGCCGGCGCAGACGTTGCGCCAATTCACGAAGTTCCGGCTTGCCGACAGCGGGGAGTAAGAACCGCAGCGTCTCCGGAGTGACGTGTTTGTCCCCGTCCACCTGGACGACGGACACCGCCGCCGACATGCTGCGGCGATCAGCTTCCAGAAGCCACCGGACGTAACTCTCGCCGTCGATCAAGCCGATGCTGAACCCCATGCGCCCGGTGACCTTGTCCACGACGTCCGACATCGTGCCCAGGCTCAATTCCTCGCCATTGAGAAACAGCCGCGGCGACCATTCGTGCTCGCGAATCGTCTGGTGCAGCAGCACCAGCGTCTGCAGCACCGACGATTTCCCCGACGCATTCGCGCCGGACAACAGCGTCAGCGGCCCCAGCGGCAGACGCAGCAACTCGAAGCACTTGAAGTGTTCCAGGTCCAGTCGTTCAAGCATCAAACACCTCCTGAAACATTTTTCGGGCGGCCTGAAAACGGTGCAGGACCTGGGCCGTGCTATTGGGGCTGTAGGTAATGGAGTTGTTGAATTGCGGATCCGACAAGAGTGCGTAGAAGGCCTGCCGAAGAGCCCCGGCACGTCCCTCCAGCAGTTCTTCTCCAATGCGGGAAAGGCCCGTCGACATCACATCCCACAGGGAAGCGTTCAACGCGGACCGGTCCACCTGTCCCGGCTGGTGTTTGCGAAACGCGTGTTTGCCGAACAGCTTTGAATTGTTCGCCAGGGCCGTGCGGAATTCGGCGGCCAGCCGATCCAACTCCGCGTCGCTCAGCGCGTTCATTTTCGTCAACGCCTTCGCCAGACATTCGTCCATGTCACCACGGTATTCATCGAGGCTCAGAAGCTGGAAGGCGCAGAAACGGTTCACGAACTCCCGGTCACGCATCGTCGAACTCTGGAGGCTGTCACCCGTGGCCTCCCGAAACAAATCGGTGGCGGCCTGAGCCTTGAGAAAGGCCGTCGCCCGTCCCATATAGAGACAGTTGCGCATCTGTTGCCGGGTAAGCGGAATCCCTCAGTTCACCCGCTCGAAGATGTCGAGACGCGCCCGCTCCGGAACCTTCGCATCGATGACATAGAGGACCAGATTGCAGTCCTCGACGCGATTCTGGAGTTTCGGCGAGAAATCCCCGAAGTGCCGTTTATCCAGGTCCGGCTGATCGGGAGACGTAACTCGTTCTTGCAGAAGCGTTGAAAGGTCGAAAGTCGTTGCAGGCCATCGACCACGATCGTCCGCCCCTGCCCGTCTTCGGCCAAATAGAACACGGGCAACGGAATCCGCATCAACACCGATTCGATCAGCTTGCTCTGTTTGTCGTCGGGCCAGATGAAGTCGCGCTGAAAATCGGGGTTCATGACGAAGGAACCCTTCTCAATCCGGCGCACGACGTCGTAGACCGTTCGTGTCTCCGTACGAATCAAGACCGTGTCGATCGGATAATCACCCCACACATCGACTATTTCGTCGCCCAGTCCTTCGACTTCCTCGGCTTCCGTTTCCACGGATTTCGTTACGCCATTGGCAGGCCTTTGTGAGGACTGGTAGGAATTTCTTCTTCCGGCTCATCGGAGCCAGTTTAGCGGGGGAAACTAGGGAATCAAGCGGGGCACGACAGGGGCAGGGGCGGCAGGGCGGACATGGCCGCCCCTGCCCCCCTTTCTCCCTGGATCGCTTGTGGGGAGCTTCGGGAGGGACCTTGCCGAGCGATCCGGCCACCAACCAGGGGTGAATTCCCGAATCCGCGCGGATCGCCCACCCACCGACAGGCGTCGGGGAAAGTTAGCAGGTCGCTTCGAACCTGTCGATTTCCACGTAGGTCAGTTCCCGGGGCTCGGCGGAAGCGGCCGTCTGGCGGTCCGCATCGCCGTCCGGGTGGTGGCCCCAAGCGTCCCCAACGGGGCGGCGCCCGTGGCGGTGGAGATGCCCCCCAGGTCTATGACGGCCCCATGCTGCGCGGTATCGTCTTCTGTCGAAACGTGATCCATAACAATGGGTCGATCCAGCTCGGCGGAAAATCCAGCTCGGCGGAAAACTAGAGGATGCGTTCGTCGAACACTGCGTGGTGCGAGATGCCGACGTCGGCATCAACGTAGCCCCCTCGGCCCAGGACGTCCTGCTCCGCGGCAACCGCTTCGAGAACGTTGCCCAGCCGCTGGTGGGCAAAGGCCTCACCAACGCCGAATAGGTGGACCGGAAAATCCGTTATCCCGTGGGACCCGAAATGAATCAAAGACTTTCCGGAAACCGATGCACCCCTGTACGACGGCCCTCCGAGGCCGTCGAGAGCACGCAAATTGGCTGCCCCGACGGCCTCGGAGGTCCGTCAAGACCGAGCAAACGTCCCAGCTGCTGTTCCCGAAATGCACTTTGCGGCCGACGGGTCGGTGGCCGGTTTCCACAAGTCGGCCGGCGCCGCCAATCTGGTGCAGACGGGCCAACCGGGGCGCGGTTTTGTGGTGCGAACCTTTACAGGCGCGGCCATCGACGAGGTGCGGTTGGAGAAAGTCGAACTCCGCGGCGATGCCCTGCTGGTCAGTCGCGACGGCCAGCCGCCACGGCTCACGTTCCAGGTCACTCGACAGGGCCGCTACCTGGCACTGAAGCTGAAACGCGTCGAGGGCCTGCCGACGGTCAGCTTGGCCGCGCTGCATTTCGAGTTGAACTGCACGGGGACCGACGTCAAGGTGTTGTCGTTGGACTACATGACGCGAGTGCAGCAGCAGGGCGGCGCGATTCGCGTCCAGTTCAATTACCTCTGGCACCGCAAACCAGGCGATCCGCTGGGCGGTTTCGCCCTGTATGTGGCGAACAACGACGAGGAGGAAGACGACGCCCTAGCAAACATCTGGAGCCATGAGGACCTGCCCCGTCCCATGTTGTCGGAGCCATGGACCCGCGAGCACGTCCTCCGCTGGATCGACGACTATTACGGCCAGTTCAAGGATCTGACCACCATGATTCTCGCCGCCAAGAGCGAGGCCGAACTCTATGAGTTGACGGCCGTGGCCCAGCAGCGAGGGATCAAAATTATCTACCTCCATACCGACACGTGGCGGGGCGAGTACTGGCCGATGGAACACTCCCATGTCCACGTCAACCAGCAGGTCTTTCCCCGAGGCCGGGCGGATCTGAAACGCTACTCGGAGTACCTGGCCCAACGCGGCATACACCTGGCGTTGCATTACGTCTGCGGCGGAATTGGTCCCAAAGATCCGCAACGGATCGCTGCACACGTGGATCGCAACCTGGCGGCCTGGGGCCATGGTGAACTGGCGCATCCGATTGAAGCGAGCACTCGGGAAATCCGTTTCCGGCCGGCCGCGGGCTGCGAGTTTCCCTTGGTTTCGGGCATCGGCAACAACTCGCCCGGCGTGATGGAACACATCTGGGAGCCGCATTTCGTGCGGATCGACGAAGAAATCGTGCGCGTCGGCGAGTTCGTCGATCTGGACCAGCCGATCTGGACGTTGCGCAACTGCCAGCGCGGCTACGGCGCCACGGCGGCCGCGGCCCACGCCCCCGGTGCCGAAACGGTTGGCCTGTTGGCCGCTTATGGCCAGAACTTTGTTCCCGACACCGACTCGCCTCTGCTCGTCGAAATGGCCCGTGAGTATGCCGAGTTCGCCAATGAGGTCCATCTCGGCCAGCTGGAGTACGATGGTTACGAGATCCACGGCCAATACCCCTGGGGCCCGCGCAAGTTCAGCGATCTCGTGGCCCGGCACTTGGATCATGCCGTCGTGAGCAACACCTCCAACGGTGCGCCGGTGGCCTCAAACCTCGAGCTCCGGTTCAGCAAGATCCGCAAGATCAACCAGTTCGGCTACCACACGGTCAATCTCTCGTTCCAACTCGACGACCACCGGCCGGCCACCTCGATACTCGACGCGTGGTTCGAGCTCTCGTCGCTCATCGCCAATGGGGTTCGCCGCTTCCAGGTCCTGAAGCCCGAGCCGATGTTCGGCGTCTCCACCGAGATTCTCGCCACCCACGGCCTGACCGAGGAGCTGTTCACAGCGCTGGCCCTGTGGCGGGAAGTGCTACCTCGGATGAGCCAGGACCAACTGGCCGCGATGCGCCAGACGTTCACGCCCTTCGGCAACCACATGCAGGGCAAGGACCTGTTTCAAGTGCGCCGGGCCGCGGATCACTACGAGGTGATTCCCACGCGGGTCATGGTCCGCAAGCAAGGCGATGTGCCGTGGCTGGTGGGCCAGGAGTTCGGACCCGTCGGTCCGCGACAGATTGGCCGACCGGGGCAACGCTTCGAACTGGAGAATCCCTTCCACGCGCAGCCGGCGGCTTTCGTCATCCGGGTGTTGGCCGAGCATGGCGAAAGCCGCGGAGGCCCGGGCGCGAGCGCGGCCCCGCGTGCCGGGGACTCGATCGTCGACAGCTACCGCAGCGGCGCCGACGCCGTCGGCCAGTCCCCTGCCGACCGGGCCGCCGTCACGGCGGTCTCCCACGCCCCGCAGAACCTCCAACCCAAGGCCACGGAAATCCACAACCAGCGCTTCGCCCAATTCGCCCAAGAAGGCGACGCGCTCTGGATGCATGCCGAAAATCCAAGGGCCGAGGCGCTGAAGGTTGAGAAGGATCTGCCCACCTGGCCAATCCAGTTCTCAATGAACGCTGGTCGCGGCCTAGCCCTGGAGCTGATCGGCGATGGCAGCGGGGCCGTGCTGTTGGTGCAGCTCCACGGTCGCGGGGTGCGGGACTACGTCGTAAAGATCGACTTTACGGGCCCTCGCAGCGTGACGATTCCGGCCGGCGAAACCTCTTGGGCCGACGGCAACTGGGGTTGGCGTTTCGGGGCCAAGCACTTCGATTACAACCACGTCAGTTCCGTCAGCCTGGGTTTTGGCCTGATTCCGCCGAGGACCAATCCCAAGGTCCGCGTGGCCAACCTGCGCACGTTGGTCGACGTACCCTCGAAACTGATCGACCCGGTGATTCATACCGGCGAAGGGCACCTCGCCGTGCATGGCGAGATCACCAGCGGCTGTTATCTCCGCTACGACGGTGGCACCAGCGCGAGCGTCCACGATCGGAATTGGAAGAAATTGAAGGACCTGAAAGTCACGCTGGAAAACTATCGTATGCCGGCCGGTCAGGCCCCGGTGTGGGTCGACGTGGTCAACGGTTCGCCGCGTCCCTGGCTGGAGCTGCAAACCGTTGTGACCGGTGCGCCAATGATCGTGCCGATCGAGTAGATTCACATCAAACAGGTTGGCCCCGCCCGCACGGGTGTGTGGACAGCCAAATGCAGGCAAGGAAAACAAGTCATGAGCATCAAGCGGGTAATCTGTGTCATGCTTCGCACAGTAGAACCGGAGCGAGAAATGCGTACGAGAACATTCGTGTTTGGCGGTCTGTTGGCGGTGATTTTCGGGCTTCAGCATGCCGCCGCGGGGGAATTGCCCACGCCGCCTACACTCTGGAAGGATTACGATCCCAACCGAGGGGACTTCAAGGAAGAGATCGTCTTCAGCGAAACCAGGGACGGCATCTTCAACCGGGAGTCGTACATCAGCGCGTACGTGTTGGGCGAGGAAGTCCGGGTCTACTGCAAGTACAGCGTCAAGGCGGGGGCCGTCAAAGCGCCGGGCATTCTGAACGTTCATGGCTGGATGGGCGCGCCGAACGTGACCAGGACGTTTGTCGAGAACGGTTGGGCCGCGATGGCGCATGACTATTGTGGAAAGACCGGCGACCGGAAACACACCACGAAATATCCGCCACGCCTCCAGCATGGCAACATGGATCGCGAGGTCGGCCCGCCCGTCTGGTCGGAAACAGCCGACCACCAGCCGATCACCGATCCGAAACAAGCGTCGGACTATCTCTGGTACGCCATCCAACGGCGCGTACTGAGCTATCTGGAGCAGCAGAAAGAAGTGGACGCGACCCGCTTGGCCGCGACCGGATACTCCTATGGCGGAACCGTCATGTGGGCGCTGGGGACGGACCCGCGAGTCAAGGCGATCGTCGCCTATTTCGGCATCGGCTGGACTGAGTATTACCGGAACAAGCAGGTCTGGATGTACAGCGTCCCGTACGTCGAGCCGGCGAAATCACCGGGCGAAGAGCTTTATCTGAGCAGCCTGGCGCCCGAGGCCCACGTGCCGTACATCGCGGCGGCAACCCTGTGGCTCAACGGCTCCAACGATCATCACGGCGGGCACGAACGGAGCTTGGAGAGCTTCAATCGATTCCAGCCGGGCGTGCCCTGGGCGTTTGCGGTGCAGGCGCGCGGCCATCACAACACCGAGAAAATCGACCAGGCGTGCGCCATGTGGCTGGACAAGCATGTGCTGGGCAAGGATGTCTTCTGGACGGAGCAGCCACAAGCGGAGATCCGGCTCGATGCCAATGGGATTCCTGAATTGGTGGTGCGTCCAACGGCGGCCGAGCGCGTGAAGAAGGTCGAGATCTACTACGCCCTGAAGGAGCCGTGCAGTTTCAACCGGTCCTGGCGCGATGCCGCATGCGCGAAAAATGGCGCCGTGTGGATCGGCAAACTGCCGGTGATGAATGTCGCTGACTATGTCTTCGGCTACGCGAATGTCACCTACGACACGACGCTCGTCCTGTCGACGGCGTTCTGTGCCGCGATCCCCGCGAAGCTCGGCGCCGCCAAGGCCACGGACAAGCGTTCCAGCGTCATTTACACCGGCGACGACGGCATGGGTGTCTGGACCGACGTCGCCGAGGTCGAAGGTCCCCAAGGGATCAAGGGATTTCGCTGCACCAACCATCGGGCGGGAACTGGCACGGAGCAGTTGTCCGACCCGAAGTGGAAAGCGCCCGCCGCCGCACGACTGGGCTTCAAGTTCTACTGTACGCAGCCGCAGACCTTGATTCTGACCGCGAACAGCTACGACAGCGGGGAGCTCGAAATCACCGCCTCAGACGATTGGCAGGAGATGGCCATTCCCGGCCACAAGCTCATTAACCGTTTCAGCAACAAGCCGATGAAGGATTGGACGACGGTGGGCAAGATCCACTTCGCCTCGAAGGAGGGCTCAGACATCACCAAAGTCATCTTCGCGGAGTTCAAGTGGGTGGAGTAAAACGGAAACCCGCCTCCGTACGCTGGGGTTGGCCCCACGACATCGGTGTATTCCACGCACACGCTTCAGTAAGAATGCTCGCCGTTGTCGACCCAGCGGCGGTCGACCGAGAGGATGCGCTGCGTCTTTATCAAGCGATTCAATTCCGCCTCAGCCCCGGCTGCCTGACGGGCGGGGATGCAGAAGAATTTCAACATAGCAACGCGGGCCAGAATAACTTCCGGATTTCGTCGAATGCTGCGCGAACGGTTTGCGGGCTTGTACCGGCTTCAGCCGGACTTCCCCTCCTGTCTTTAGACATCCCGCGCCAGCTGGGGTCAGACGTACAGATTTCAGTTTTCGCGGGCAGAAGGCTTTCCCTAGGCTTGGGCACACGACCGCGAAAACTGAAATCTGTACGTCTGACCCCTTGTCTCACACCCCGTCTCTGCGTAGAAGCCCCGGGCGTCAGTCGGTGGGAGCGGTCCCGCCCCCGCACCTATGCGACGCCCCGGCAATTAGGTGTCGGGCCGGAAGACTCCGGCCAGCTTACGCTGGCGGCTTCTGTGCGGGTCGCGGGGCTCTCAGCTTGGTCGGGGCGGGACAGCTCTCCCGGCCACTGCTGTGCACATCTTTGCAGCCAGCCAAAGGCTGGAAATGCAAGCACGACGCGCAAGCGAGTCCGGGGTGGACCGGCAAGCGAAATCCAGACTCACTCGCTTGCGCGTCGTGCTTGTAAAATACCGGCCTCCGGCCGGTTTGAAGATGTGCACAGCAGTGGCTCTCCCGGCTCATGCCGGGAGCTTCTTCGGCAAGGCACGGTAAGCCGCAACCGGTCCCCCACCGTCGATTCGCTCCGTCCGGCCGAATGCGCTGCGCGGTGACCGAGTTTCTTGCGGCGCTGAACGCGGTCTGGAAATCGTCGTTCGATCCCCAGCATTGCCTTCGGTTCCGCAGGCTGGCGTCAAGGCGCGGCCGCTCGCTTGGGGGCTGCGAGCTTCTCGGCTGCGGCGTAGGCGGCCAGCCCGACGTCGTCGACCGCCCCGGCAAACCCCGGACCGCCAGCGGCTACGTACCCGTGGCTGGCCCCTTTGGCGTCCGGGCTGATCCAGAACGAGTAGAGCGCACCACTGCGGAGCACGAACCGCAGACAGACCGGCTGGCCCGCCAGCGCGGCGAGGTCTTCGACGCCGCGGAACTTGACTTCCACCAGCGTCTTGTCGGTCGTCAGCGGCACACAGTTCTCCAGGCTGAAGGGGCCGATCACGGCGCCCTGCCGGTCGAGCACTTCCACCTGAAGTTGGCCCCGAACGGCCGCGTTGACGAAGAGGTGTTTCCCGCGGAACGTGAGCGGACGGGTCGTGAGGGTGCCAGCCGTCGCGTCGGCGTCCATCGATGCGAAGCCGTCGCGCCGCAAGATGGCCAGGCCCGTGTTGGCGTTGCCGTCCCAGAAGTCTCCCGCGAGAGCACGGCCGCTGTGGTAGAAATACAGCTTGTCGCCGACCACCAGGCAGCACCCGCCAGCCGACTGCACGTTGCCCCAATTCCAGGCATCCTTCACCGGGTTCACCGGGAGGAAGGGACGCCGGTCAGGGCGGTCCCAGTGGAACCCGTCGCGGCTGAAACCCGTGAGGACCTCGTTGCGCTTGTGGATCTTCAGCTTGCTGCAGGTGTCGTTGTCAGGACCCTGCCAAATGGAGAACAACCCCAGCAGGACGCTTTCGTAGGCCACCGCGTCGAGGTTGTACAACTGGGGTTCGATGGCCTGGAACTCGGGCGTAGGGTTGTGAGGATCCAACCGGTCGGCGCCGACCCACGAGACCACGTCGCCACTGCCCCACTGCAGGGCCTGGAGCAAGTCGGGATGTTCGCGGTACTTTCGCGCGCGGGGAGTGGCCCAGTTGCGCATGCTCAGCACCCAAACCTTGCGGAAGGGATTGTAGAAGATCGTGCTGCGATCGCCGACCTTCGGCGACACCGCCACCGGCGCCGACCAGTGGACGCCATCCGGCGAATCGCGCAGCACGTACTGGAATCCCGAGATCGTCAGCATCTTGAAACGGCGACGGGCGTCCTGCTCGTTGTGATCGAGCCAGACGGTGCTGGAATCGCGGCCCGCTCGGACCACGACATTGGTCCCCGACTCGAAATCCAGCGGTGGCTTGCGCCATACCAGACCGTCCGAGGACTCGGCGTAGCAGGTCGCGTTGAACAGGCCGCCCATGTACCACAGGCAGAACTTCCCGGCCACCGGATTCCACCACACGCCGTCGCTGAACACCATCGTGGCGGGCGACTTGCCCTGCTTTTCCGAGGGCTGATCGGGCACCAGGAGCGGGTTGCCGGCAAACGCTTCAGGCCGATGGAAGACCCTGCGCAGCGTGGTTTCCTGAATCAGAAAATCGTCGACGAACAGCTGGCGGCCTACGTCGATCGGAATCACCTCCGGCGGTGACTTCAGGTAGGGCACCGGCATCGGCTCCCGATTCAACGCTGCCCCCGGCGGCCAGCGGACTGGCAACCGGATGCCGTTGTGGAGCAATTCACCCTGCGGTTCTTCGGCGGCCGATAGCGGCCAGACCGCGAGCAGGGCCAACCCGAGAAGTGGTATGCCACGGCGAAGACAAGTGACTTTTATGCGTGCCTCTCTTGGAACTGACGTCTGCCAGGGCTGGAACTCACCATCCGTAGACCTGCACCTCGTGCGGGGCCAATTGTATCGATCTGGCACAGCCCTTGTGCCGCCTGCTATGATACACGCTTCCGCGAAGATTGACGTCCTACCTTGTTTTCTCCTTCCTTGTTACAGGGGCATCCCATGTCCAAGCTCTACCGCACTGCAATCGCACTTGTTCTGGCCGTGAGTATCGACGCGCTGGCCCTGGCGGCCGAGGTCGCCAACCCCAGTGTGGCTTTCATCCAACGCACCATGACCAGGATTGCTCAATCGACACCCCAGCATCCGGCCACGGTGCGGTTCCAGTTCTATGGGCAGTCGATCACCGCCCAAGCCTGGACCGGGCTGGTGGGCAAGGACTTGGCCCAGCGGTTTCCGTCGGTGAAGTTCACCTTCCACAATCCGGCCATCGGCGGGTTCACCTCGCCGGCCCTCATCCGCACAGCGGAGCACGACCTTTATCCCTGGTATCCCGACATCCTGGTCTTCCACGTCTACGGCCCCGTCGACAAGTACGAGGAGATCATCCGCAACGTCCGAGCCCGAACGACGGCGGAAATCGTGCTCTGGACAAGCCATCTCAGCGCCGCCGAGACGTTGGACAAGAACCCGGATGACGACGCACGCATCGTCGCCATCCGCGCCATTGCCAAGAAGTACGATTGCCTGCTGATTGACGTTCGCAAGAAGTGGATCGCGCACCTCCAGGAGCACCAGCTGGAACCCAAGGCATTGCTGAGCGACAGCGTGCACTTGAACCAGGAAGGCGTGAAACTGATGGCCGCGTTCATCGGGTCTGAGTTGATCCATGCGCCGGGGCTCGCGACGACGGCCCAGGCGGGCACCGTGACCGATATCCCGCTCGATTCGCCGGCTGTCGCTCGCAACGCGACGGGCGACCTGACGCTGACCTTTGCGGGTAACCGAGTCGTGGCGATCTCGGGCGCGGCAATCTCGGGCGCGGGCGGCGAGGGTTCTGCCGACGTCCTGTTGGATAACGAACCGCTGGGCGCTCGGCCGGAACTGTGGGCCGTCACCCGCCCCAGCACTGGTCCCCAGATCTGGATGCCGGCGATCAAGCAGATCAGTTTCGAGAAGGCCCTGCTCGCCGAAGATTGGACGCTGACCTGCCTGAGTGACTCGACACCGGACGCCAAGAAGGTCCACTTCAAGGTGACGGGCTCGCTCACCGGGGACGATGGCGAAGGCTTCAGCACGGAGAGGTTTGTCTCCAAGTCGGGCCGCGTGGTGATCGAGCCGGCCGACTGGCACCTGGAGTGGAGCCTGGGCTACAAGAAGCTGACACTCCCCGAGGGATTCCAAGTCAAGTGGAAGACCTATCCGCTCTTCACCGCCAAGTACCAGCCGCAGGCGGTGGGGGCGGAAACCGTGCTGGTGCAGAATTGTGCCCCCACGACCCATACGCTGACCCTCAAGGGTTCCGTCAGCAAGCTGGGCATCACCGGTTTTCGTGTCTATGCCCCCGCGCCGTTGGCGGCGAAGTGAACGTTCCGAGTGGTAGACCAAAGCCAGCGCGCGCGAACCGTGCGTTGCGCCGTCGTGCTTCGCCTTCGCCTCAACAGAACCAAGAGCCGAGATGGTGTGCCGATCGCGAACCTCCTACCTCCGGGCCCTCCCGAACAACGTGGCGGAAGTCCTGGCCCGACACCCGCGGGACTTGCCCGGCCGGCCCAGGTACGGTCCAATCCTGGGCTGTCCACGAACTCCGTTCGTCCCCTGACGTTCCGTTTGTGCCGATTGGAAAGTCCTCCGCCATGAAACGAATCCATCCGCTGTCGACGTTTCTGTGTCTGCTTTGCACTTTGCTCGCAGTGCCCAGCACCGCGTGGGCCTTTAATCCGCCGACGGATACCGCCGGACCGCTCACGATTCGCATCGCCGATCCGGGCGAGATCCGGGCGTTGGACAAGCCGATCGCTGTCCCGGTCACGCTGACCAACGCTGGCGACTCGCCGCTGGTCGGCACGGTGCGCGTGTGGGGCGTCGACGGCTGGCGTGCCGAGGGCGAGGCCGCGCGGGCCTTTTCGCTCGCGCCCAAGGGCTCGCAGGTGATGCCGTTCAACCTGGTGCCCGCCGCGGACTCGTATGCCGCCCTGTATCCGGTCCACGCGCGGGCCGAGTTCGGATCCGGCCCGGCGAAGACGGCCGCGCATGCGATCCTGATCCTGTCCGTGGCGCGCGAGGCCGTCGCAAAAGCCAAACCGAGCACCGACGCGGCAAAGCCGTGGCAGGCACCGCGGCGAGGCCCGCTGCGGCTGGACGTGGCCACACGCTTCCAAACCCGCATCGCCGTCCACGACCAGCCGCCCGTGGCCCAGCCCGCCGGTTGGCTGGGAAGCGACGCGGCCACCGGCTGCTCGGTGGGACTGACGGAAGTCGACCGCGGGCAGCGACGGCGGGCGATCAATGTCCACCCGCCGTACCGCACGGGCTGGGGCGACGCGCTGCTGGAATGGCGCATCGCGTTACCGCCGGTGAAGCCGCTGGTGCTGGAATTCGCGACGGCGATCCGTGACCACGACCCGCAACGCGAGGGCACCAGCGATGGCGTCGAATTTCGGGTACAATTGAACGCGGGCGATGCCTGGCAGGACTTGTTCTCGCGTTTCTCGGCGGCGAAGCAGTGGGAGCCCGCGCGCGTGGACTTGTCGGCCTGGGCCGGTCGGGAGATCACGCTGCGACTGGTGACCGACCCGGGTCCCAAGCACGACACCTCGTGCGATTCCGCGTTCTGGGCCGCGCCGACGATCTGGGTCGGCCAGCGGCCGACACTGGAGCCGGACGCTCAGCGTGCCGCGCGGCGCGAGTCGGCACTGTCCGGGGCGCGCGAAGCGAGTCAGGGCAGAAAACGCGATTGGACCTGGCGGCTGGAGAGCGCCGCGGGCGTGCATGGCGCGGCGTTGGTGCCGGGCCCGAACGGGCTGGCGGACGCCTGGCTGGCATTGGCCGACGGCCGGCGCGAGTTGGTGTTCGAAGGCTTCACGATGGACGTGGACGGCACGCCGCTGGCCGCGGACGGCAGTGGGCTGGTGTGCGAAGGCCTGGAGCCGCAGTTCGCCGAGGGCGTCGGCACGGTAGTGCATCGGCTATTGCAAGGCGATCAGACAGTGCGGGCCCAGGCGCGCGTGTGGGCCGAGCACGGCGCGCTGCGGGTCGCCTTCTCCATGCCCGGCGCCACTCGCGACCTGCGGGGCGAGCCGCGATTCACGGCGCTGGCCATCGGACCGGCGTCGGACAAGGCGCGACGTGTGTATGCCGGCTTCGGGAATGTGATCGAGAATCCCGCCAAGTTCGACCTGCACGCCAACGGCTTTCAACTGTCGACGCGGCACATCGGCCTGGACTTCGCTAACGGCGTCTCCTTGCTGCAGGCGTGTGATGTGTTTCCCGATCTGTTGCGAGTGGACCCGGACGCCCGGGTGTATGCGTTGCGCACGCACCACGACGCGACGCTGACCCTGCTGCCGTCGTCGCACGGCGCATTTGCCGCGGCGCGGGCCTATCGCCCGATTGCCAACTTCCAACCCGCCGGCGGCGTCGCCAAGATCCAGGGCAAGATCTGTCTGGACCAATGGGGCGGCGACTACCAGGAGGCAGCCGACGGGATCGAACTCGCGGCCCGCTATGGGCTGACCGACGCGGTCTTCGTGAAGCACGTCTGGCAACGCTGGGGCTACGACTACCGGTTGCCCGACATCTATCCGCCCGCGGGCAACGTCGACCAGTTTCAAGCCATGGTCGCCGCCTGCCGCCGCCACGGCATCCTGTTCTGTCCGCATGACAACTACATCGACTTCTATCCGGACGCCGAGGGCTATTCCTACGACCACATCATCTTCAATGCGGACGGCTCGCCGCAGTTGGCGTGGTTCAACCAGGGCCGCCAGGCGCAGAGCTATCGCTGGCTGCCGACCGCGTTCCAGCCGTGGCTGGAGCGGAACCTGAAGCTGGTGAAGACCCAGATCGCACCGACCTCGTATTTCGTGGACGTCTTTACGGCGATGGCCCCGGTCGATTTCTTCGATCGCGCCGGCCGGTTCTATCCGAAGACGGTCTGTGCCGAACGCTGGAGCGCGGCGTTCGACCGGATCCGCACGGTGCTGGGCGACAACGCCCCGATGATCAGCGAAGCGGGCCACGACGCGCTGATCGGTCATCTGGATGCGGGCCAGTCGGACCACATGGGCTGGACGCCCGGCCGGTGGCACTTCGCGTGGGGGCTGGAGGCCGGCGACGCGGAGCGGGTGCCCTGGCACGATATGGTCAGCCACGGCGCGTTCGTGCTGCTGGCGGGCGGGCTGGGTCCCCGGTACTCCGGCGAACAGCACGACCCAGCGCTGCACGGCTACGCCAGCGACGATTACCTGAGCCTGACCGTGCTGGGCGGCCGCAATCCGATGTGCGACGGCCCGTTCTCTCGGCGCGCCGTGATGACCTACTGGCTGCTGCACGACGTGTGCGCCGAATTGGCGCGCCGCGAGATGTTGTCGCACGAGTTTGCCGCCGACGATATCCACCGCCAGATCGTCCAGTTCGCCGACGGCGCTCAGGTGCTGGCCAACCGTGGCCGCAACGATTGGCAGGTCTCCGGCCAGACGCTGCCGGCCTACGGGTTCGTGGCCCAGGCCGGTCAGGCCACGGCCATGATCACGCGCCGCGACGGCGTGATCGCAGGTTATGCGCAGCACGGCCACACGCTGTTTGCCGACGCGCGGCCTCTACTGGCCGACCAGCGCGGCGTGATCGAACCGACCGTCGTGGGCTGCGAGGATCTCGGCAACCGCAAGTTCCAACTGCGCATGCGCTGGCGAGTGCTGCAGCCCCTGCCTCAAGGCAACGTGGCCTTCCTGCATTTCGTGAACGAGAAGAGCGCGGAGGGCGAGGGCATCGCGTTCCAGGGCGGGACGAAGTACGACGCGAAACTCGCCGCCGCGGGGACCGTGGCAGGCTCCTGCACCGCGACCTTGCCCGCCGACGTGAAGCTGCCGGCCACGTTTGCGGTGCGTACTGGTTTCTATCATCCCGGTTCCGGCGGAGCCCGGTTGCGGCTGTCCGGTTCAACCGACGGCACGGGCCGCGCACGGTGCGGGACCGTGACTGCTGACGCGGCCGGCGCCATCACCTGGAAACCCGAACCGCCGGACCCGGAACTGGCCGAGCGGCAGGCGCGGCTGAACACGGCCGGCACGCTGGTGGATTTCGGCCCCGTGGCCACGACCGGTGCCTTCCGCCTGCGCTATGCCCCCGGCACAGACTGGGAGTTGATGCCCTTGCCGGGATCCGAGAGCTGCCAGGTCCAACTACGGCTCGATCGGCTGGGCGTCCCCGCTGCGAAAGTGCGGCAGGTGGTGGCGCAGGATCTTGTTGGCCACACGCTGGACCCGATCGCACCGGAGCAGGACGGCTCGCTCGTGCGGTGGAAGACGGACGGCCAGGCATTCCGTTACCTGATGCGGTTCTGACCGACAACTCCTTGAGGAGAGATGCCGGAAAGAACCCTGGACAACATTAAGAACCTCGGTTACCAGGGTGTCGAGTTCATTCAGGTGCCCGACGAATTGGGCGATCCTCGGCGCCCAGGTTGTCATCTGGCCGAGCGCTGCTGCTTTGCGTCGATTCTGAACCGAGCGGTGGATCGATGTAGGCCGGGTGGTTCGGCATGACCAACGCGGAGCCCGTGGCGGTCCGCAGTTGCTCGGCCCCGATCACCTGGACCCGATAACGCAGGCGAAGCACGCAGCGAAGCAGCCCCCAAAACAGAGTTTGAATCAAAAGTAGACATCGTTACGAAACGGCCCTAGCACCAAACGGTTTTTTACGGTGGGAGTGGCAAGAATGAGGTTTAACGTTGTCGCCTGGACGGGGCTTGCCGCAAGGGCTCAGACGTACAGAATTCAAAATTGGCGGTTTGGCGACTTTGCCAAGTCAGAGCGGTTTGTCCGCCAATTTTGAATTCTGTACGTCTGAGCCCTGCCTGGGGCCCGGCACTGCGGAACCGTAACATCTCATTCTTTACGCGTCAGGACCAAGAAACCGTTTGGTGCTAGGGTCCCCTGAAACTGACGGACGCGTTCGGCAGTCAGACGTTGACGGCTTTCCTGGATTGGTGCCAGAAGCACCTGGGATTTCAGCCGGAAAATGCGTTGATCGGCGTGCTGCCGACGGCCTTCATGGTCACGTAGCTCAGTTTGACCCAGAGCGGAATCAGGTGCGGTGGGTGCTGCCGCGGGAGCGAGGAATCCATAGTTGTCATGGGCGTTTCCTTGTGAGGCGAGGTCGTTCGTAAGTGAACAAGCGAGGGGTGATCATTGCTATCGTTGAGGAACGGCCGAGACATTGCTTCGGCACTAGCACCAAACGCTATTTTGGCCATTGCGCGTCAAGAATGAGACTTAACGGTTCAGCAGGGACAGGGCGCGAGACAAGGGGTCAGACGTACAGATTTCAGTTTTCGCGGTCGTGTGCTCAAGCCCATAAGAAGCCTTCTGCCTGCGAAAACTGAAATCTGTACGTTTGACCCCCAGCTGGCGGTCCGTCTATGCGAAACCGTAAAACCCCATTCTTGACACCGACAACCCCGAAAACCGTTTGGCACTAGCCAGCCGCCGCGTTTCGGGGTACGTCGACGTTGGTTCCCTGGGCTTGATCCAAGAGCAATTGGACGCTTTGTTCGAGGCTCCTGATCAGCATGGCCGCCGCCCGTTTTTCCGTGCGCCCGACGGCCACGGGGATCGGTTCGCCGAACGTGAGCGTCGCCGTGCGGGCTCCCCGGATGCCGGCAGTCTTGACCCGCAGAACGTCCTCTTCGAACTTGTCCAGCGTCTCGGCCAGGCGTTCGACGGTCGGCTGCTGAGCCACGTAGTCGCCCGGATAGCTGAACAACTGCACGACCAGAAACACGTCCTCCAGGTCTTGCTCGCCCTGACGGCGGAGCGGGTCGTCGGTGGGCAACTCGGTCAGGCGCGTGATGATCTGCTGCCGCACGGCCTTGACGCGTTCCGGCACGGTCGTTCCGGCGGCCTTGACTCCCTGCCGCACCTCCAGGAAGTTGAGGATGAAATCCATCAGGTCCGCGATCCGCTGGGGCAGGGGACCAGCGCCGGTACGGCCAAGGAACTCAATCTCCTTGAGGGCCAGGGCGCCCTCGGCAAAATGATAAATCCGCTCCGTGAGCGACAGGTCCGGACGCGGTCGCCACAGGATCGCTCGTTCCAGGTTCTCCATCACCCGCAGCAGGTCCGGCGTGGGGTCGGCGAGATAGCGGTACTTGATCGCGCACGGAATGCAGACGATGGGCCGCGTGGCCTTGCGGGCGGCCATCAGAGCGATGGCGGCGGGACCTTCGCGGAAGGGCGCGAGGCGATCGTTCCGGTGGTAGACGTCGCCTTCCGGGAAGATGCACAACGGATTCGGACGCGACTCGAGAATCTCCACGGCCTGACTGACGCACCGACTGCAAGTCGGTGCCCTCGCGATCGACGCTGAAGCCCCCGTGGTGCCGCAAGGCCAGGCTTCTCAGCCAGCCGTCGCGGACGAAGTTCTGCCAGGCGATCATGACGTAGAATGGGCAGCGCAGTTCGTCGGCCGCCGAGTACACCACGAACGGATCGGCGTGACTGGAGTGATTCGGCGTCAGGAGGATGCCGTGCCCCTCGGCTTGGGCCTCGCGCACATGCTCCAGGCCCCGGACTTCCACGCTCAGCAGGCGATGCTTGTTGTGCTGCAGTCGTTTTCGCCAGGGCCGCCACCAGGCCACCCACCAGCGATTCAGCTTCGGCGACCACCACCGCGGCGGTTTCGCAAACGGTTGTCGGTTCATAGGTTCTCCATTCGTGTCAGCGTCGGATCTTGACGTTCGGCAGGGCGTTCTGGAGTTCTGCGACGCCCGCGTCCGTGACCTGCGTACCAAGGATATTCACCCGGATGACCGGCTTCCCAGGATTCTACTCATCAAACGAGATCTCGCCGCCCAGACGCTCGATTGCCTGAATCACCGCCCAGGGTCTCAGCTTCGAGTTGAGCCAGCCGAACACCGCACCAAACACCAGGACCAGCACCAGCAGCGTCGCCAGATTGAACCGGAATCGTCGCTCCTGGAGCCTCTTCGTCGCGGCGTCAACGGTTTCGGCTTCTCCCGTCAGCGGCTTGCACTGGCGGCACACGCTCCGCAGGACCAGATGGGTCGGCAGGAACACGCCCAGGGGCAAGACCACGAGCAACAGTCCCAGGTACGCCAGCGGCGGCATCCAGGTCTGGGGCTCGGTATCGCTCATCCCATAGACGTAGTTGATGTTGACGGGCACGCCCAACCTGCTGAGCGTTGCCGAGGGGCCCAGCATGAAGAAGTAGCAGACCAGCATCAGGCCCCAGGCCAGCACAGTCCAGGCGCGGAAGGCGCGCCGATCGTAGCCCAGTCGCCACAAGAGCCAGACCAGGAACAAGGGCAGCCAGAAATGAAAGAACGACAGGCCCCGCGTGAACAGCGGGATACCGGAGTCGAACATGTACGCCGTCATCCCGCTCAACGACGGTCCGATCATGCTGCCGAGAAAATCCGCCATCCAAAACGCCTGCGGCAGCAAGATGCCCACGGCGGGCATCGAGGCCCACAACGAATCCTCGCGCCAAATGGCGACCAGCGTCATCAACAGGGCTACATCGCAGTAATAGAGGAAGTTCGTCGGTCCATAGTCGCGCAGGTAAATTGGCACCAGGGTACCCACGAACAGCGTGTAGGCGAGTTTGACCCAGAGCGGAATCCTGCGAGGTTGGTGTTCTTGCGGAAGGGCTGAATCCGGGGCTGTCATAGGCATTTTCCTTATAGGCTGCGTCAGTGTTTGGCCGTCACGGGGCGTGTGTGGGAACCTCCACGATGTAGCAACTGCTGTTCGCAGTCCAAGTCACCAATGATCGGCCGTCGGGCAGGAAGCCGAGAATCGCCACCTGCCGGGGAAGATCCAGCGCGTAGCGTTGCTGACCGCTGGCCACGTCCCAGCCGCATACTTTCCGATCAGGCCCGGCCAGCGCGAGCGTCTTGCCGTCGGGGCTGAAGCTGAAGGCCGAGACGGCGGATTGACGGAAGGGGAGGCGTTGCCTCTGGGGCGGAGAACTCTGTGGCCCTCGGATGAACGCCAGGCTGGCGACCAATCCCTGGCCGCTGGTGATCGTGCGGGTTTCCTCCAGCGTCTCCGCGTTCCGGAGGATGATCGTGTTCTGAGGATTACTTGGGCCGGCTCCGCTGGTGGCGAGCAGACGCCCGTCGGGACTGAAGACCAGCATCGCGGCGGCGCCGGCCACGGAGCGCAACTCCCGCCCCTGCTCCACGGCCAATGTCGACAGACGCTCGAGGATCTCCGGCACCACCGCCTTCGCTGCCGGCCCCATTTGCTTCAAGGCGTTCAGCGCCTCATGGCGGGCGTGCCAGTCGTACGAGGCTTCCAGCAGGGCGGGCGCGGCGGCGACGGCGGCTTCCGGCCCCAGGCCGACCAGGACGATCGCCGCCGCCGAACGCACGTGTTGGTTTTCGTGCTTCAGGACCGTAATGAGAGCCGGCACCGCTGCCGGCCCCAGGGCCTTGAGGGCTTCCCTCGGCTCCGCGGTGCTGGAACGGCCGTAGATTTCGTTCGGCACGTAGGAGGCCCCTAGACGTTCGATCCAATAGCTCGCCGGTTTCCCGTGATAGACGGGCTCCGCCGTCCGGGCCTCCGAGGCCGGCGGTTCACTGGCCGAGGATTTCGTGGGGGCCGGCACTTCCGGCTTCGAGGCGGGGCCCTTGTTCGTCGCCGCCGGTTGGATCTGCGGCATATCAGGGGCTTCGGGAACGGCGGCGCGATGACCACCGTTGATCAAGGCGGCTGCTTCGCGGCGCAGGATTTCGGCGATCAGCCAGTCGTAGTGGGCGGTCGCTGCGAGGACCGGCAGCGGGCCCTGGTAGTCCGGGGTGCCTAGCGTCCGGAGTTCAATCGGGATGTACGTCTCGACCTGCGCCAATGTCCTGCGGGCCTGTTCGGTTCGGTCGAGTTGATATTCGGCCATCGCCCGGATGGCCAGCGCGAGCGCACCACCTGGGTGCGTACTCTCCACGGATACCTTCATGGCCCGGGCCGCTGCCGTCTCGTAGTCTCCTGCGCGGTAGGAGATCAAGGCACAGGTCGCATTGAACCCGTGTCGGCCAGGTTCCCACTTCGGGTCAGACGTGGCAGCTTGCAGTTTCTGGATCGGCAGTTCGGACAGATCGATCACGCCCGGACGGAGCAGACTGATCTTGCAGACCGTGTCAGCAACGTCGGCAGCGTCCGTGTTCCCAAACTGCGCGGCCAGCTCCCGGCAGTGCTGCTGGTAAGCTGGTTCGTCTCCCGCGAGAATCCAGCAGGAGGCCACTCTCATCCACGACCAGCGATGCTGAGGATTCAGCTTCAGTTCACGCCCATAGTCCTCGGCACTTTCGCGCCAGCGGCCGCTCCGGGCCAGTAACTCGCCCCGGGCGCCGTACTTCGTCGGCATCGTGGGTGCCCGCTCGATCTCTTTGGTCAGCCGCGCCAGTTGTTGTTCCAACGCAACCTGGTCCAGCAAGGCGTGAAACTGTTTCGGCTCCAGACCGCCAATCTCTGTCACGACCTCGAAGGCCAGCTGTTGCCACAGCCGCGGCGGATTTCTGGTGCGCAGCCACTCGACGAACTGATTGCACGCTTCGTGCGCCGCGGCTGCGTGACCGAGTTTCTGCTGGGCTTTTGCCAGCAGCAGACAACGCGGGCCGGCTTCGCTGGGGCGGCTCGGTTCGAGAGTTCCCCTGAGCAATTCCGCCGCTCGGTCGGGATGTCCGGTCGCCAGCTGAGCCGCGGCCAAAGCCACAAGACCAGACACGGCATGCTCGCGGATCGCGGCGATTAGTTGCTCCGTCTCCACGGCGTGCTCTTCGCCGCTGACGGACAATCGGAAGCACCCGATTCGGGCATTCGGATATTTGAGATCTCTAAATTCGAGTTGGACGATCAGTTCGTCGTCGTCGGCCATGTCGCAGGGATCTGCAAACTGCAACGTCAGCCAGTGCGGCTTTCCGGGGAACGGGGCAATGTCCCAGTGCGTCGCGTGATTGTCGTCGATCGTTCCCCAGGGACCGTCCAGGACTGTCGTGTCATGGTCGACGGGGCGTACCTTGTCAGCGGCGGCCGAGCGAAATTTCAAGGGAGCCGTTGTGCCGTCCGCTCGTTGCACCACGGCATGGATCTCAGTCAACAGAAAGTTTCCACCATGATTGTTTCCAGGTCCCCCACCTTGCAGACCGGCATGCGGCAGCGTTTCCAATCGCAATGCCGCAATCTGACCGCGCGAGCTGCGACCGCGGATCGAATACGAATCGGTCCGCGGTTCACCGGGCCCGGCCAGAAGGGAACCATCCGGTTGCCGTGTGAGGGTGCAACCCGATTCCGTCTTCAGGTCCGTCGGTTCGAGCCTCGTCCAGTTCACCGACAGATCTTCGATCATCAGGCGGGCCAATTCGGCAGCCGTCGCCGGATCAAAGACCCGCTTGCCGAGCGAACGCTGCAACGCCTCGAGGGCGACGCTGCGATGCTTGGCAGCGCTGGCGTGGTCACCTCTCCGCGCAAACTCATGGGCGACCACCACGTGCAATTGCGGCACGTCCGGGCGGAGCTTGAGAAGTCTCTCTAGCAGATGGGTGCGCGCCGCGCGTTCGGCGATCAGCTGCCGCGCCGAGTCATCGGCGGACGCATCCAAGGTTCGTGCCAGTGCCTCGGCGGCAGCTTCGGAAGTCAGCCGTGAGGTCGCGAATCTTGCCCAGCGTTCGTCCCACTCCGACTGTTCCAGGGGTACCGGTTCACCGAATTGCAGCTTCTGGTTCGACGACAGCTCCGCCTGAGCCAGCAGGGACTCGATTTCGGCATCCGGCTCGCCCAGCAGCACCGACAGGTCGAGAACAGGGTAGCCGGGCGCGGACGCCACCACCTGCGATCCGGCGATGCCCAGGGCGACGGTGCTTCCTCGCGAAGGAAGGGGATAGCGAATCGGCGCGGCCGCGAGCTTGCCGGTCGCCAAATCCCAGAGATGCACCGTCGAGTTTTTCACGGCGGCCAGTGCGTATCGCCCATCGGGGGTGAATCGCACGTCAGCCACTTCGTCCGGATTCTGCATCGGCGGGCCCACGATTTTCCCCGCTTTCCAATCCCACAAGCGCAGGCGCCCATCCTTGTGCCCGGACAGAATTCGCTCGCCGTTCGGGCTAAACGCCACCGTATAAATGCCGTAGAAATCTCCGGGGTGTAACAGCTCGGGGCCGGCGGGTTGTCCGGTGGCGAGATCCCATACCCGGACGATGTTCTTGCCGGTGACTCCCGTGGCCAACAAACGGCTGTCAGGTGAGATCGCGATCGTGCGGCATGGCCCACCTTCCACCACGGGCTGAATCGCCGGAAACCGGAGTTGACCACTTTCCGCCTCGCGGACCAGCACCGCGTTGTCTGTGGTGATGGTCAACAGCGTTGTCCCATCGGGTGTATACCGAACTCGCTGTGTGCTCCCGATATTCGACCAGCCAGCATGGGTCAGCTCGAAGGCCAGCGAACCATCGGTGGTATTCACCACCCAGAGTTGCCCCCCTTTGCAGAGCACGGCGACCTGGGGTTGACCGGGTCGAGCCGCCACGCTGATCGGCACGGTTGGCAAGTCGATCGCGGGGAAGGCAGGTACTCCCGTGGCGACGTCAAACACGGCGAGCATGCCGCCTTGATCGGCGACACACGCCGCGGCGACCGACCGATTGTCCGCACACAGGCACGAGTCCGCCAAAGGTCCCTCCAGGGAAATCGTCGGACCGGCAGGTTGACCATTGCTCATCAGGGCCACTGACAGAGCATTGCCTCCGACCCCCAACCCCCACGGGGTCTCGTGCCAGGCGCCGGGTGCGACCAGACGGCCGTCGAAGCCTGGTCGCGGAAGCCAGTTCGGTTCCGTCCAGCCTGCGATATGGCCGACGACCACTTCCTGCTGGTGCAGCTGCCAGATGACCACCTGACGTGAGCTCGCGATCGCCGCGAACGAACCATCCGTCGAAAAGGCACAGGCCGTGTAGGTTTCCATTTGGGGCAATGTCAGGGGCGAGCGACCAAGCGGTGGTATCGCCCAGAGCCGAGATTTTCCGTCCATGCAAGTCGTCATCAAGACCGAACGCTGTGGATCAAACGTGACATCCCGAATAAGATTCCCGTGCACGAGTGGGAAGTTCTGGCCGTCGGCATTCCACGCCAGGCAGGAGTTCCCTCCAGTGACAAAGATCCATTGTCCATCCGGACTGCCCGCCAGCTGGCGGTCAAAGCAGTCATTCAGCTCGGCGATCTTGGGCGTGACTTCGCGACCGGTGTCCACTTCCCACCAGCGTGGCTGGCTTCCCTTCGCCGCGGTGACCAGCTGGCGGTCTCCTCGGCAGAACACCGGCGCACAGAGGTTGAACGGACCGTGTTCCACCGGCGCGAACAGCGGCGCGGACAGTCCCGTCGCCTCACCGATCGCGAACAGACGCGCCCGGTTGTCCTCGCAGGCCGTCGCCAGTCGATCTCCCGACCGATTGAAGGCTAGGGCCGTCACTTTCTGCGGATGCGGCCAATCCTGCTCGCACTTCGGCTCCGCGGTCACGTTCCAGACTTGAACTCGAGTCCCCGCGACGGCAACTTGCCGCCCGTCGGGAGCCCACTGCAGCACTTCGACCGATTCGGGATGCTGGAAGCGATGCTGCACGAATCCTGAAACTGGCTCGTGCAGTTGCACCAGTCCCGATGAACATGCCACGGCCAATTGTCTGCCATCGGGCGACCAGCCGGCATCGGTGACGTCGGTCAGCGACTCGGTCCAAGCCAGAGCCTGCTCGTTGCGCCAATCCCAGACTCGCAGACGGGTGCCATGCAAGGTCAGCAGCAGGGATCCGGCGGGTTGAAACAGCAGGCGGCGGAGATTTTCATCAGGCAACTTGAGCAGCGCCGCGGGGACCGGCGAGTCGTTCAGCCAGTTCCGGGCGCGGAGCCGGCTCGCGGCCTGGCGCACCGGATCATGCGGAGTCAGCCAGGCCGCGTTGGCAAACCAGTGCGCTGCTGCGGCGGTGTCACCATCCCGGCCGGAATGAAAGCCCCGATCGGTCTGCATGTCGGCCAACATCGTCAGCGATTCATTCCGCGATTCGGTCAGCTGCTCCGTCCTGCTGGTGAGATCCTGATTGGCCAAGTTGAGATCGGCGCTCACCGCCCGGAAATAACTGGCGGCGATCGTCGCTCCAACTGCCAGCAGGCTGACCAACATCGCGACCGTGGCCAGCGAGGTGGCAAGTCCCCTGTTGTGACGGCTCCAGCGCGCCAGTCGCTCGACCGAAGAAACTCGCCGCGCCTTGATCGGTTCGTCGTCGATAAAGCGTTGCAGGTCCTCGGCCAAGTCCTGCGCCGTGGCATACCGTCGCGCCGGGCTCTTCTCCAGGCATTTCAGCGCAATCGTCTCCAGGTCCAACGGAGTCTGGGCATTCAATTGCCGCGGCGACACCGGCTCTTGACCCAACACCGCCAGCAGCGTGTCCATCGGACTGGCCGACTGGAACGGGGGACGTCCCGTGAGCAGACAGTAGAGGATCGCCCCCAAGGCGTACACGTCCGCCGCCGGGCCGATCTCGTCGATCTTCCCCGCTGCCTGCTCCGGCGGCATGAAACTGGGCGTTCCGAGAATCTGCCCCGTGTTCGTTAGTCCAGAATCGGCCTTCAGCTGCTTGGCCAAACCGAAGTCCGTCACGCGCGGCTGACCATGGGCGTCCAACAACACATTCGCCGGCTTGAGATCCCGATGAATGATCCCCTGCTGGTGAGCGTACTCGACGGCGGCGGCGATCTTGACCACCATCTCGGCCGCCTCACGCGGCGGGAGTGGACCGTCGGCCACTTTCTTCGCCAGACTTATTCCCTCGATATACCCCATCGAGAAATAGTGCTGTCCCTCGTGTTGGCCGATCTCGAAGATAGGGACGATGCCTGGATGGTCGAGCTTGGCCGCCGCCTCGGCCTCCGTATAGAACCGCTTGACATCGTCTTCGCCGGCCAACTGCCCGGCGAGGATCATCTTCAAGGCCACGATTCGGTTCAGCTTCACCTGCCGGGCCTTATAGACCACGCCCATGCCGCCGCGGGCGATCTCCTCGACCAACTCATAGTCGCCGAAGTAGCGGACGTTGGTATCGAGCGCTGGTGGCGTGGGGGTGCCACTCGCGGGCAGCGTTGCCCCCTCCGTCGCCCCCTCCGTCGCCGTCGCCTGCGGCGGCAAGGTGTCGGCGTCGGGCGTACGCGGTGGCAAAGTGGCATCCCCCGGTTGGCGCGGCGTCGGCGCTGCGTCGGCTGCCGCGTTCGGCGGCGTGACGACCGCGTGCATCCGATCGTGGGCGGCAAAGAAGGCCGCGAGGTCTGCGGCCAAATCGGGGTGGCGATGCAGCAACTCCTGTCGATCGGGCATCTGGCCTAGCGCCGCCGCCGCCAAGTAGGCAGCGATCGCTTCGTCCAGCCGCGAATTCCGCGCAGCGGATGGGTTTGTCCCGTCAGCCATTCATCACCTCCCAACAAGCGAGCGCGGTTGAGCCGCCACGAACGCAGCTTGGCTCTGCAAAGTGAAAAGCAGGGATCCGCCCCCTGGCTTCAAGACTCCGTTGGCCGCCGAATTTCGCGCGTCTTCCGCAGGTTTTCTTCTTTTCTTTGCCGAGGGGACGGGAAACGGCGGGGCCTCGCCCATCCGGCAGTGGTAGCTACCGCCAACTCAGAATGCGGAACAGACCCTCGCGATTGGCAATTCTATCAGGCAACAACTTGTCCCGATACACGCTCAGGCCGATCCCCAACGCGAAAACCACGCCCCCGGCGACCCCCAAGTAGACGCCCGTCGTTACCTGTTGCTGGACGCCCAGGAAAATAATGACCACCATCAGGTACAGCACCAGCGTGCTGCCGCCGAAGAAGGTCGTCGACTTGACCTACCAACCGCAACCGGTTAGCAGCAGCAGGTACGACCGATAACGTTCCACGATTGGCTGACCGGAAATGGTGCTCGCTTCCATTAGGGTTGGCCTCATCCATTCGGATTACTTCCACGGCCGGGCGTTGGTCGTCGCCACAACACGCGACCCGTCTTTCAGGAATGTCCGTGTCCTGCCGTTGGACGCTTGGCGGAGACTCGACTCCGTTTTCTGGGTGCGGACGAAAGGGCCTTGCGATTTCTTCGTTCCAAGAGTTCCTGGATCGTGGTCGGCTCCAGCACCGTCGCGACCGCCTCTTTCACCTCGACCCAGGTATCCCAGGTCGGACAAGTGTCCTGCCTCGAACACAAATCGGGACAATCCACACAATCGACGGGCGCCAAGGACCCCACGAGGCGCTCGTAGACATCCTTAAGCGTAATGCTCCGGGGCGGCCTCGCGAGCACGTATCCGATGTGTCGGGAGCAATCCCCAGCCGCTCGAACGATTCCAAGTCGCACCCCATCCCTCGCCAGACATCACCCCAGGCCGGAGACGACCAGACGGTGAGCAGTACCTGGAGGTGCCCCAAGAACCCGAGTGAGTTCAGGGATTCCTCGCGCGCGGTGGATGGCGTGAGTTGGGACGACGCGACGGAGTTCTGCCGCAAGTTGAGCTTGGCGCGGATTGCTTCGGCCGTGGGCAGCGTCCGATATGTGACCGGGCGGGATCGCCTGACAACGATTCCGCGTTATCGATACGCAGATTCGGCCGCCTGACCCCAATTCGGGTTCCGGGCGTTTTGAAGTGGAATGGGCAGGGGACGGCGGGGACCGCCCCCGATACAAGCGTGCTCAGAACGAGGAAACCCCATGAATCGAATCGCACTGCCGATGTTCGCGTTGCTGTCGCTTGCCGTAGTTGCTTCGGGCATGCCGGGATACAATGCGGCCTTCGCGCATCGTGTTGCCATGCGGAGAAGTCGCTATGATCCCTGGCATTGACCCGAAGATTGACATCGCGTTCAAGAAGGTGTTCGGCAGTGAGTCGTGGCGGGATCTGACCGCCTCGCTGATCAACGCGGTGCTGGAGCCGCCTCCGCAGGAGCGGCTGGTGGACGTGGAGCTGCTCAACCCGTACAGCGAGAAGATGACGCTGGACGACAAGCTGTCGATCCTGGACATCAAAGCCCGGGACGACCAGGGGCGGCTGTACAACCTGGAAATGCAGATGCTGGCGACCGCCGCGCTGGTCCAGCGACTGCTGTACTACTGGTCAAAGGTCTATTCGCAACAGTTGGCCGCGGGCGACGACTACACCCGCTTGCGGCCGACGATTTCCATTTGCTTCGTCAACGGGACATTGTTCGCGGATCGACTGGAGCACCATACGCTATTTCGCCTGCTGGACGCGGCGGGCCAGTTGTGCCTGACGGACGACTTGGTGGTCCACATGATCGAGTTGCCGAAGTTCACGCGAACGCTGGCGGAATTGCGCACACCACTGGACTTTTGGCTGTACTTCTTCAAGAATGGAGCAGAGTTGGATGCGGATGCACTGCCGGAACCGATGGACAAGCCGGACCAGCGCAAGGCGATGGGGGTATTGAAGATGTTAGCTCAGAGCGACATGGAGCGAGAACTGTACGAAGGCCGGCTGAAAGCCAAGCGGGACCTGCAGACGCTGGAAACGCTGCGTGAACAGTGGCAACGGCAGGCCGTGGAATCTCAGCAGCAGTATGTGGAATCTCAGCAGCGGTATGTGGAATCTCAGCAGCGGTATGAGGAATCTCAGCAGCGGTATGAGGAATCTGAGGAGCGGTATGAGGCGGCGAATCGCGAACTGAAACGCGAGCTTGCGGAGCGGATCAGCCTGTGCCAGCGATGGCTCAGGCGTCCGACTCTCCAGGTTGACGAACTGCTGGGGCGTAGCGTCGAGGAACTGCGAGAGCACGCTGAGCGGCTGGAACGGGAGGTGACGGAGAAGATCGGGCCGGCTTGATCTGGCGCCGGGTTATCTGACCATCGCCGTTGGGCGAGCGCGGAGACATGTGTATCGCATGTGTGCAAGCGGTCCCTAACTTTATCCCGCTCTTGTGCCGCACGACGACCCCTAATCGACTGACCGCAGCACATCGTCAAGGAGCAATCAGATGAACAGCAGTTCCAACCGCCGAGTCAGAGCGAACGAACAGATTTCCCGGCGCGGTTTTCTCGCCGGCGCGGCCGCGGCGATCGCCGCCCCGCAAGTCCTACCCGCCGCGGTCCTGGGCAAGGACGGACAGACCGCTCCCAGCGACCGTATCACCATCGGCATGCTGGGCGTGGGCAACCGCGGCAGCAGTTCGCTCGCGGCCATGCGTCCCCTCACGGAGCATCAGGTCGTGGCCATTGCCGATTGCCGCCGCGACCGGGCGCTCCGCGCTCAAGAGCAAGTCCACGGCTTCTATGCTGAGCGACTGGGCCAGGCGACGTACTCCGGCTGCCAGATCTACAACGACTTCCGCGAGCTGTTGGCCCGCAACGACATCGATGCCGTCTGGGGTTGTGTCCCCGATCACTGGCATGGGGTGGTTTACAGCCGAGCTATCGAGGCGGGCAAGGACATCTACGGCGAGAAGCCGATCACCCGCTACATCGCCCAGGGGATCAAGGTCCGCGACGCGGTACGCCGCTACGGCTGCGTGTTTCAGACGGGGACGCAACAGCGGAGCCAGCCCCAATTCCGCCAGGCCTGCGAACTGGCCCGGAACGGCTACCTGGGCAAGGTCCACACCGTCGAGGTGGGCGCGCCCGGCGGGACTTCCTATCCGGCCGAGCCGCCCTGCGAGCCGCCCGCAGGATTCGACTACGACCTGTGGACCGGCCCGGCGCCGTTTCTCCCCTTCGACAAAAAACGGTGCGAATGGCTGGCGATGTACATGATCTCGCACTACTGCGCCGGGTTCATCACCAATTGGGGCGTGCACCACTTGGACATCGCGGGCTGGGGCTGCCCCGAGGTATTTGCGAAGTCCTTTGAAATCCAGGGCACAGGCGTGCTGCCTGCCACGGGCATGACCGACACCTGGATCTCCTGGAAGATGGAACTCGTCTGGGCCAGCGGCCTGAGGATGAACTATTCCAGCATTGGCAATCCCTGCAAGTCGGGTTGCACGTTCATCGGCGAAGAAGGTTGGGTTCGCGCCGATCGCAACGGGATCTGGGCCGAGCCCGCGTCCCTGCTGACGGTGAAGCTCAAGCCTAGCGACACGTGGCTGCACGCCAGCCCGGAACATGGCAATCCTTACACGGGCCACACGGCGGATTTCTTCCGCAGCGTCCGCAGTCGCCAGGATCCCGTTTCGCCGATCGAGGAAGGACACGCGGCCAGCACGCTGGGGAACGTATCGGACATTTCCCTGCGGCTCGGCCGCCGGCTGAAGTGGGACCCAACGCAGGATCGCTTTGTCGGCGACGATGATGCCAACGCGCTGCTCAACCAGGCCGAACGCAGCCCCTGGACCATTTGAAACCCGTCCGAGAACTGTTGTACGACGGCCCTCCGAGGCCGTCGGGGCAGCGAGTTCAAACGTTTCCGACGGCCTCGGAGGGCCGTCGTACATGGGAAAATCGGTTCTCGGATTGCCTCTGAAGATATCAACCGCAAAGGATCGCCAGCATGTCGGATAGGAAGCGTTGGGAAAGATGCTCGGCAGGAAGGAACTTACCCAAGAACGGTAGGCGGCACACTCCGTGTGCCGAACCCACACACGGAATGTGCGGTCTACTTTTTCGCTGCACGGGATGCCTGGGATTTGTTCTCTTGGTCTGGCTGGCGATCGGGCCTTTTGCGACGGGTGCCGAAATGCCGGCCGAAGAAGCCTGGCAGGCCCTGCCCAAGTACGAGCATGGGCAGGACATGGTCCCGTTGTTGGCCATCGACCGCGAGGTGATCCAAGCCATGGCTTCGGGAACCAGCCGCTCGGCCTGCGCCGCGCGTCTGGCGTCGCTGCTGGAGGCGGCCGATATGACACTGGCCGCCCGGCAGTACGTCTGTCTCAAACTACGGCAGGTGGGGACTCCGGCCCAAGTTCCCCTGCTGGCGCGGCTGTTGATGATCGCGGAAATGGCGGACAGCGCGAGGCAGACACTCCAGGCGATTCCCGGCGAGGAATCGGCCGCAGCGCTGCGCACCGCGCTCGGTATCCTGCGGGGTACGCCGCTGCTGGGCGCCGTCAATTCGGTCGGCGCTCGGCGCGATGGGCAGGCCGTGGCAAAGCTTCAAGAGCTGGCTGCCGGCGCGGATCAGCCGGTGGCCGAGGCCGCGCTGCGCGCGTTGGGGAACATCGCCAACGATCAGGCCGTGGCCTTCCTGGCCGCTCGCGCCGAGAAGACGCCGACTCCCCTGCCGCAAACTCTAGCCGTAGCGCTGTTGCGGTCCGCCGATGCCAGCGCGGCCGCGGGCTCGGTCGAGCGGGCGCAAGCGATTTACACCACCCTCAGTCAGCCGGGCCAGGCCGTCGGCATCCGCCGCGCTGCCGCGGGAGGTCTCTTCCGGCTCCAGAAAGACCCCGCGGCAACCGTGCTGGCCTGGATGGCCGCCCCGGACGCCGAACGACGCCGGATCGCGGCGGGGCACCTCGCCTGTTTGTCCGACAAGCAACTCGACCAGTTGGGCGCGCGCCTGGTTGAGCTCCCGGAGGAGAGTCGGACCGTCGTGTTGGAGGCCCTGGCCCTGCGCCAAGGGGCTGACCGGCTTTCCCTGATGCTCAAGGCTGCCCAGAGCAACAAGCCCGAGCTCCGTGTGGTGGGCATCCGCGGCCTGGGGGCATTGGCTGATAGTTCGACCCTGCCGTTCCTGCTGGACCGGCTGGCGGACGGCGGAGAAGTGACCAAGGCGGCTCAGGAGGCGCTCTGTCGCCTGCCCCGCAAAGCCGTCACTGAGGAACTTCTGGCCGTGTTGGAGAAACGGGCGGAGCTTCGCGCCTCGGCGATCGAGGTCCTCGCGAGATTGTGCTGCTACGAGGCGATCGATCCGTTGGTGGTGTTGGCGGCTGACGAAGAGCCGGGCGTGTATGAAGTGGCATTGGAAGGCCTGCAGCGGATTGCGGATCCCGACGAGCACGATATCCCGCGTCTGGTCACACTGCTGCGGAAAGTCGCGCCGGGACGGCATCGCGACGAAGTCGAAAAGACCATCCTGTTGGTCTGCGACAAGCAGACCGCAGGAGCAGACCGCGCTGGACCCGTGCTGGCCGCACTGGCCAAGGTCCCGGCGGCCGAGAAGCCCAAGTGCCTGCCGCTCCTCGGCCGGCTGGGTGGCGCCAAAGCGTACCAGGTCGTGGAAACGTCCCTGGGACAGGCCGATCCGGAGGTCAAACAGGCGGCGGTGCGGGCCCTGTGCAACTGGCCCAACGCGGAGGTGGCCGGCAGACTCTGGGAACTGGCCAGCCGCTCCGACGATCCGGCGTCGCGGCGCTCGGCGCTGCGGGCCTACGTCCGGGTCGTGACGCTCAAGAGCGACCGCCCCGAGGCCGAAACGCTGGGGATGCTCCAGCAGGCGATGAAACAGGCCCAGAACGCGGAGGACAAACAATTGGTGCTTGTCCGAGCGTCGACCGTGCGGACGCTCGAGACCGTCACTTGGGTCGCCGGGTACCTGGACAATCCGGAGCTGGCTCAGGCAGCCTGTGAGTCCATCGTCGAATTGGCGCACCACCGTTTCCTGCGCCACCCCAACATGGACCGCTTCGGCCCCCTGCTCGATAAAGTGAGCAAGCTCAGCCGCGACCCCGCCATTGTGGAACGCGCCAAGAAATACCGACTCGGCCTGTAGGCCGTGTGCGACGGGCCTCCGAGCCCAACACAGTGGAATTCCACACTCTTTTCAGAGGCCCCCTTCTCGTCGATCGGTGTGGCTTCGCCATGCACATGCCACGCCCCTTCAATCGCCTTTTTTGTCAGCAGTTGCTTTTCTTCGTAGATCGGGTTCTTTGCCACATTACAGAGGGCACAGCCTGACAGCGATAGGATGGCGAGGACCGCGACTGCAACACGGCTCTTCATGGACGGGCTCCTAGAATAGCGAACAGCATCGGGATCTCCTTCGTCGACCGTTGATTAGGCCGACCCGCCTATCCGGGTCGACCGGGACCGGGATAGGCCGACCGATCTGGGCCGCCTATCCCGGGTCCGAATGTTCCCGATTGTTGCAGACAAACCCTGCGTGTCAATTAGGTTGGGGCGTATCCTTCTTCCTGCAGGTTCCGCTGTTGGGCCGTCCGGGGCGACGAGCTCACGTGGCCGCGGGCACCCCGGATAGGCCGCTGCGCGGGTCGGCCCATCCTGGTCAGATGGGTGGCGGCCGGATGAGGTTAGGCCGCCCATTTCCGGGCGGCCCAACGTGGGCGAGGCTGTGAATGCGTCATGTGCCAAGATGATCGCGTATCAGTGGAGCCAGTAGCAGTAGTCAGCCAATACTCTTCCAGGACCATGCCGTCCCGTTCGCATCGTTTCTTGAACCCGGATTATTCATGTAGGCCGGAACGAGGTCGCGCAAAGCTATGCCGGAACGGCGCAACCGACGCTCGCAGGAAAAACCCGCTTGGTGCAGACGCCACGCGCCGGAAGCGACCGAAGTTCCGGCAGTGCTTCCGGTTGCTTGTTCCGGCCTACAGGAGCATGAACTTGGTGACGACCGGCGTCTTCGGCTTTCCTTGTCCTTTGGGCAGGGGTCTTCCTCCATGAAAATCAGGGCTGCTGCAACATCAATTCCTCGATGACCGCAGCGATCTTCTTGGGGTCCATTTTCCGAACGAGGTAGGCGTGGTCCTTGTCGGGTGACGTGCGCCATTCGTCGGAGCCGTCGTCGTTGACGTGAAGGTAGCCGTGCCCGACCACACCCCATTGATCGGACAGCCCGCCGTCGAGCCCCCGCACAGCGTACAGGACCGCCGTTTGGTCCCAGCTCTGCCGGTCCCTCAGGCCGTTGTATAACTCGTAGGCCCGCCGCACGGGCGTTCCTTCCGGGTGTTTCCGCAGCCCGGCCCCGGTCATGATCTCCTGGCCGATTTCCCAACCGCTGAAGACAATCGGCGTTGGCCAGTGTGCGACGGCGTAAGCGGCGGCTGGCCCGTCGTTGATGAGATTGGCTTCCCGCCCTGCGGGGAACCTGCCTCCCATGCAGACCCATACCCGGACCTTGCGTTTCACCAGTTCCACCCCGCCCAGGTTGCTGTGCTCATCCGGCCCGGTCTTCAGCAGGTTTCGGAAGTTCGTCAACTGCCCCACACTCACCATGACCACGCTTCGGTCGGGCTGTTTGGCAAGCACCTGCCGGTAAACCAAAGCGGCCTCGGGCGCATCCTCAGCTGACTTCAGAGCATGGGGGAATTCTTGGGCGATCCCCTGAGCATACCTGGATGCTCGGTTATGCGCCGGACCTTTGACGACACCCAAAGGGATGTCCGGGTGGCGGGAGTAGGTGTTCAGGGCGTCCAGACAGAGCGGACACCAGGGGTTCTTGACACAGACCCCCATCGCCAGGATCGTGGCCTCGCCCCGGTTAGCCAGAGCGTGCAAGACGGCCACGGCTCCCACGTCGTCCACGTCGCCCATGATGTCGGTGTCGAAAATGAGGGGGACGCGTTGAGGGTTGACGGCGTGGACTGTGGCAGCGGTTTGGTTGTCTGCGTCAGCCAATCGGTTTGTTGCCTGGAGAACGGCAGAACCGAGCACGATCCCCACGAATTGGCGTCGAGTTGTCTGGGCCATGGTAGATCTCCTTGTTCCCGCGTGGCAGCTCACGGCTCCAAGCGGATGCTGCCCAGGCGGTAGCGATGCTGGCCGTCGTCCTGGTCCAGCGGCAGTCCGATTCGCGGCGTGCCATCGCGTTGACCGACGCTCACGAAGACGGTGTACGTGCCTGGTTTGGTTACGGGCGCAATCAACCCCATGGTGAACTCGCTGCACCGTTTCTGTACGGGAGGTTTGTCGGGTAGGCCGACGGATAACTCGCGTGCCTTCCAGCTCTCGTCGACCAGCACGGCGATCAAGCCGCCTTGCTCGTCCTTCAACGTCAGGGCCATAAAGCCACCCGGATAGCAGGGCGCGACGCCAGCGTTCGCCCATTCGGATTCTACGACGAACGGTTTGCCGATGGTCACCGCTGTCGGCCAACTAATCCGACGGCACTGCAACCGGTAGCCCAGCCGGCGATTGATTCTTTCAATCACCGCGCGATTCTCCTCCAATTCGATGCGTGGCCACCAATGGATCGACATGTACGCCGCGTGGTACTCCTCGACCGATCTGACCAGCAACGAGCCGTCGCCCCAAGCCCCGCGCTGTTTGGAGCCGCCGTAGTGTTCGTGTTCCAAAATTACTGGCAAACGCGGCCAGAACTCCTCGGCCATTTCGGCATGATACCAGGAATGCGGTGGGTTCGCGACACAGATACTGTCGTCACGTAGTGAGACGCCCTTCGACAACGCGTAATCCGGCAGCGGAAAATGACGGCCGGGCTTGGTGGGTCCCGCCACGTCGTCGCTGATGCAGAGCAGGGTGCGGGGGAACAACTTGACGTGCAGATCGATATGCTGTCGCACGACCGGATCAGATTTCTCATCCGGCACCTGGCTACTCATCAGGGTATGGCCCTCGCCCCACATGCCGTAGGAGCCAACGTCGATGAACGCCACGTTCGGATTTCCGTCGTAGCGGGCGGCCATCGCCTTCAAGAAGTTCTCCAGCTTTGCGAGAAAAACAGGATCGCCGAAGTCTGGGTCCCACAATCGTCCCTCGGCGGCTGGGCCTTGGCCCATGTTGAAGAACACGCCTTTGGCACCGGCCTGCTCGACCCACTCGGGCGTGGCAAACCGCAGCCAGCTCTCCGAGCAACTGACCCGAAATGCGACCTGTTTGCCCTTGGCGATCCAGCGCTGAGCCGGCGTGTCGAACAAGGCCCAATTGAACCTGCCCTCCACCGGTTCCAGGTACGCCCACGGCACACGTAGATAGACGGTCGACAAGCCGGGAAAGTCGTCGAGCGTATCCGCCGGTTCGAGCTTCGAGCCGTAATTCGCGGGAATGTTTGAATAGAAGTGCATCGTCCAGCCCATGTTCGGGTTGACGAGCGGCCGGCCGTTGTCGGCCGGCTGCACTGTGACGGTCTTCGCCGCTGGCTGGGCCGCCGTGGCGAGGCGGGCAAGGATCAGGACGAGGCCGATAAGCAGGATGCGGGGCATGGATTGGCTCCGTGGGGTTCAGGGGCAGGAATCAGCAACGGGCAGGATACCCGTGCGGAATGGCCGAATCAAGTTCAGAACTCCTGACACCACCAGGGCCAATGCATCAGCGTCGAGGACCGTCGCCGTAGTCCAGGTCGCGGGTGCGGGGTCGTGCGGCTAGGTGCTGCTGCGGCAACTCCGATGGAACCCGCGTTCGCCTCGTGCCGGTACGCGATGTGGCCCGCGCGTTCCTGCCCTGCTCTCGCCGTGAAGCTCTCAGAGCCGCTGAGAGCCAGCCCGCACAAAGCGAAGGCCGTGGGACCTGCGCCGCCCGACTTCTACCCTAAATGCGTCGTCGTCCTATGGGGCACCCTCCCGGCCGCGACCGGGACGGCGCCTGCCGTCCTAGTCACGTGTGGAAATGTCGCCGCTGGGATGGGGCGGGTACGGCCGACTGAGCGAAGGCGGCGACTTGGCGCTGATGATGCCGGCGGGCCAAACGGGCGGTGCTTCACGGTCACTCACGCGACGGCGATCATGAGCCCGTCAAATCGGGCTTGCTGGTGGGGCATCCAATCTCAAAAACATGTGAAATTAGATACGCTCTGAATGGGGCGACGATTGGATACATGAATGGCAAAAGAAAAACGCCATAAACCATTGTGGCTCATGGCGTTATAAGTACGCCCGGAGGGATTCGAACCCCCAACCCTCGGTTCCGAAGACCGATGCGCTATCCAATTGCGCCACGGGCGCGTATTTCCCAACGAATTCTCGTATTGTTGACTCCTTCCGACACCCGTGGTAGTCCGACTACACCTACCCGACACCGCGACACTACCACCGTTTCGACACCTAACACGACTGACGCCGACTCGCCACCCAAAACACTACCACCATGTGCAGCGACATTGCGAGCGACATGATTCGACCCCCAAACCCAGGCCCGACTTCCCGCTGTTCGCCCACGCTAACGGTCAGTGGACCAAGAAAGTCAACGGCAAGCTGCATTACTTCGTTCCGAGGAAGAGTCTACCAGACCTGCGGGAGATGGCAAGACGACGGAGGGCGTGTTGCGCCGAAGAAGCCCCGCAAGAGTCCCCCGCATTGGCCGCATCCTGCTGGCCAATGGGCGAAGAAGATTGACGGTGTTACCTACTACTTCGGTCGATGGGCAGACCCGGACGGTGCCGAGGAGAAGTACCTGCGAGAACGGGAGGATCTCTTGACGGACCGAGTGCCGCGGGAACAAAACAGGAATCGGGCGAGACGGTTGGTGGACTCTGTTAGAAGACTGGTGGAAGAAGACTCTTCTCGCGCAACTGTCTTCTGATGCGACCACGGTTGCGGCTCGCTTGGTGGTGGATCGTGCGTTTCCGCGGGAGGTGAACTGATATCGAGCGGTTTGGCCCACGACAAGGCGTTGTGGTCTTGCTCAGTCGAGCGGGAGTCGTAAGACTGGGAATGGCTCGGAGGGAAGGCGCGGAAGGTTCTGGCGGGCTCCTGGAAGACAGTCAACTGTGGCGGCGAAACAGGAACATGACAATGAAGAAGAGATGTCGTGGCACGTGGTTGTTGGCTTTCGCGGCCGGGGTGTTCGTCACGACCATCCCGGCCTCAGCGGAGGTTGTCGGGGTCAAGATCGGCAAGGACGAAGCGGTCTCGGTGGGCGGAAAAGCCGTCCGGCATGTGGCCGGCATCATCACAGGAAGAGCCGAGCGGATCGAGGCGGGCATCCCCACCTTGGACAAGGTCGTCGGGCTGAAGTACGAGTCCGACTTCGAACTTTGGCTGCCGGCCGCTAACGGAAACGGGCGGTTCTGGTTCTCGGTGTTGAATCGCGGCAATGACGCCGGTGGATTGCGTGACGGCATCCTCGGTCGCGGCGGGGCCTACGGCTGGTGCGCCTGGCAGGCCAAGAATGTGGCTCCGCCCAAACCGCAACTGAAACTGACCGACTTCGATGGGCCGATGCCGCAGGCTTACGGGCTGGTGGTGGTGCGGGATTTCGTCGCCTTCCTTCGTTATGCGGCTGATGTCGAGGCTAGGCCCAACCCCGCGGCTGGCAAAGTGCAGTTTGCCTTCGTTTACGGGATCAGCCAGAGCGGGCGGTTCATGCGCACCTTCCTGTTGCACGGGCTGAACACAGCCCCCGCGGGCAAAGTTTTCGATGGCCTGCTACCCAATGGCGCACGGGCAGGATACGTCGATGTCTTCCGCCCAGACTCGGATCCCGGCTCGGGTGGCACATTTAGCGCCGAAACTGTGTATGCCCCTTATTCCTGGTCGGAGCTGATGGCACGTTCCGGGACTGACGCCAAGGTGTTCGCCCTGAATGCGGAGAGTGAATATTTCGAGATGATGGCCTACCTGACCCATCACGGGACGGTGCCGGACAACGTGCGGGTCTATGACTTCCCGCTTGGCGGCCACGGTGGCGGCGGGACGGTATCCTGGGGGGCGTGTGTGCCGCCGTTGACGGTCGCGTTGGAAGACTGGGCTTCCAGCAGGGTCAGGCCGCCGGACAATCGAAGGCTCACTTTGCAGAAAACCGAAAGCCTGCGAGTCAAACATCTGGCATCCGAGCCGGCGGAGATCCCAGTTACCGACGAGTTGGGCATCGCTACGGGCGGGGTTCGGCTGCCGCTGGTCGAAGTGCCCGTCGTTCGTTACATTTCTGCCACCGGCGAGGCCCCCAAGGCCGCACCGCTGGAACCTGCCGAGTTGACCCGTCGCTACGGCACGCCCGATAATTACCGCCGGAAAGTGGCCGAGGTTGTCGATCGGCTCATTCAGGACCGATTCCTCCCCGAATCGGCCCGGGCGAAATACGTCGCCGATGCCGCGCAGGTGAATTGGTGACGGTAACCAGGGAAACCGAACATGACCGCTATGCTCTACCGACGATTTGGCCGAACCGAACTTTCGATGCCCGTGCTTACGTGCGGCGGCATGCGTTACCAGCACCGGTGGCAGGACGTGCCGCTAGACGACATCCCGGCCGACAAGCAGGCCAATCTCGAAGCCACCGTGCGACGGGCACTGGACTTGGGCATCGGCCACATCGAAACCGCACGCGGCTACGGATCTTCTGAACGGCAGCTCAGCCAGATACTGCCCGAAATACCGCGCGAGCGGATTATCGTGCAGACCAAGATCCAGCCGCTGGCCGACCCCAGGCAATTTCTCGTCGACTTCCACGATTCATTGGGGCGACTGGGGCTCTCGTACGTCGATCTGCTGGGTATCCATGGCATCAACGACCATGAGACGTTGTGGTGGACGGTCCGCCCGGGCGGGTGCCTGGACGCGGCCCGGGAACTCGTCGCCGAGGGCAAGGTCCGGCACGTGGGATTCTCCACGCACGGTCCTCTCGATGTGATTCAGGCGGCGATTGCCCACAAGCGAGGCGAAGGGTTCGACTACGTCAACTTGCACTGGTATTACATCTTCCAGCAGAACTGGCCCGCCATCGAGGCCGCTACTCGCGCGGACATGGGCGTGTTCATCATCAGCCCATCGGATAAGGGCGGCATGCTGTACAAGCCGACAGCCCGCGTGTTGGACCTCTGTCAGTCGTTGCACCCCTTGGTCTTCAATGTCCTGTTCTGCCTTGCCCACCCGCAAGTTCACACGCTGAGCATCGGCGCCGCATGTCCCGGTGATTTTGACCTGCCAGCCAGTGCCATCCCCCTTCTGGACAGGAAGGACGAACTGTTGCCACCCATTCAAAAGCGGCTGCGCGAGGCATTGGTGGACGCAGTGGGCGAGGACCTGGCGGATCGTTATGCCGAGGGACTGCCCGCGTGGCAGGACAGTCCTGGCTACATGAACATGCGCGTCATGCTCTGGCTGCGAAATCTAGTCCTGGCCTATGACATGCTGGACTATGGCAAGATGCGTTACAACCTGCTGGGCAATGGCGGGCATTGGTTCCCTGGCCTCAATGCGGGCCACGTCCATGAACTGGATCTCGAAAAGGCCCTGGCGGGCTCGCCCTTCAAGGACAAGATTCCTCAGTGGCTACGAGAGACGCACGCCCTACTGTACGAGGCCCCCAAGCAGCGGCTCAGCCAAAGCTGACGCCTCGGTGTGCCCGTTCCGGACGTGGTATATCGGAAAAGAAACATATTTTGCACAGCCTTCGTCGTCATCACAATGCAGGGCCGATGCGTCGGCCGACTGCCGAGAACCACACGGTTAGTGTAAAGAAATGACCTGGCGAATCGGTGGTAAGACGGATTGGCACTTCGGCCCCGAAACATCGGGCCGAAGTGCCAATCCGTCCTACGGTCAAACTACGGACTTGTTCTTTTCCAGCCGCTTACCCACCTGCTGCAAGAAAGAAGCCCCCCATGAACAGCACAAGAAAACTCACCCGCATCGCGTGCACCGCCGCCCTGCTACTGGCTCCGCTGGCCGTCCTGCACGCGGCCGTACCTGTCGGCACCCCTGCGGAGTCGCCCAAGCCGGACGCCGCGCCGCCGTCCGTCTCTTCCCTGGCGCTGTGGTATCGCCAGCCCGCCAAAGGCTGGGAAGAAGCGTTGCCGGTCGGCAACGGTCACATGGGCGCGATGATTTATGGCGGCGTGCCGACCGAGCACATCCAGTTCAACGAACACACCGTCTGGACCGGCCAGCCGCATTCGTATGCCCACACAGGTGCGGTGCAAGCGCTGCCGGAGCTGCGCCGGCTGTTGCAGGAGATGCGGAAGCTGGAACGCGAAGCGTTCCAGCTCGACTCGAAAGGTGAATCTAAACCGGCAAAGGAGAAACTCAAGGAGGCGCTCGCCAGGCAGAAGGAAGCCGAGGACCTCGGCACGAGACAATTCATGAGCGAGCCGCTCCACCAGAAAAAATACCAGCCGTGCGGTGATCTCCGGATTGAATTCGAAGGTCACAACCAGGCCGCCGATTACCGCCGCTGGCTCGATCTTGACACCGCGATGGCTGTGACCGAGTACAAGTCCAGCGACGTGGCCTATCGGCGCGAGGTGTTGGCGTCGTTCCCCGACCGCACGGTCTGTGTGCGGCTCACCGCTGACAAGCCCGGTAAGCTCGACTGCGTCGTGTGTCTGAACAGCCCTCACAAGGATTCGCGAACAACGCTGGACGGCCGCCAGACGCTCGTGTTGCGCGGCCAGGTCGAGGCCGATGGCATCCGTTTTGAGAGCCGAGCTGTGCTGGCGGCCGATGGCGGTATCGTGACGGCGGAACAGGACGGCCTCCGCATCACGGGCGCAAACAGGCTCGTCATCAGACTCGTGGCGGCGACGAACTTCAAGAGCTACCGTGATGTTTCGGGGGATCCGGTGGAGCGTTGCACCACGTTGCTGAAACTGTCGGCAGGAAAGACGTGGGAGCAATTGCGGGCCGCGCACGTGGCCGATCACCAAGCGTTGTTCCGGCGCGTCGCGATTGACCTCGGCCGCACACCGGCCGCCGACAAGCCGACCGACGAGCGCATCCAGGATTTTGCCGATGGCCACGATTCGCAGCTCGCCGCGTTGGTCTTTCAATACGGTCGTTACCTCCTCATCAGCGCCAGCCGCCCCGGCGGTCAGCCTGCCAACTTGCAGGGGATTTGGAACGACAAGTTGAATCCACCGTGGGACAGCAAGTACACCTGCAACATTAACACCGAGATGAATTACTGGCCCGCCGAACCGACCGCAGAAGTCGCGAAGGTCCACTACGGCGCGGGCGGCTGGGTCGTGCACCACAACTTCGACCTCTGGCGCGGCGCCGCGCCGATCAACGCGTCGAACCACGGCATCTGGCTCCCCGGCGGCGCGTGGCTGGCGACGCACCTCTGGGAGCATTACCTGTTCACGCAAGACAAGCAGTTCCTCGCTAATCGCGGCTACCCCCTCATGAAAGGCGCCGCACAATTCTTCGCAGACACGCTTGTCGAAGACCCGCTGACCGGCAAGCTCATCAGTGGTCCGTCCAATTCGCCCGAGCAAGGTGGCCTCGTCATGGGTGCGACGATGGACCACGCCATCATCCGGTGCCTGTTCCGCGCCTGCATCGAAGCTGCCCACATTCTCGACACCGACAGGGAATTCGCGGCCGATCTTTCCGCAAAACTAGCACGCATCGCGCCGAACCACGTCGGCCAGTACGGCCAGCTACAGGAATGGCTCGAAGACAAGGACCACCCGAAGAACACCCACCGTCACGTCTCGCATCTCTGGACCGTATACCCCGGCGACGACATCACCTGGCGCGACAAGACCTTTTTCGACGCCGCCAAACAATCCCTGATCTACCGCGGCGACGCCGCCACCGGCTGGAGCATGGGTTGGAAAGTCAACCTTTGGGCGCGTTTCCTCGACGGCGACCACGCCATGCTCATCTTGAAGAATCTGATCACCCCCATCTGGCTCAAGAAAGGCCAAGGCGGCCTTTATCCCAACCTGTTCGACGCTCACCCGCCATTCCAAATCGACGGCAACTTCGGTGCCTCGGCCGGCATTGCCGAAATGCTGCTGCAAAGCCACATCCGTAATCCCGATGGCACGTTCCTCATCGACTTTTTGCCCGCGCTCCCTTCCAACTGGCCCACCGGCAGCGTCAAAGGCCTGCGCGCCCGCGGCGGCTGCACCGTGGATATCGAGTGGAAGGACGGCAAGGTCGTCAACTGGCGCGTCAGTACCACCAAGCCGCGCGAGGTGCAGGTCCGCATCAACGGTGAAACGAAAACCGTGAGATCGGAGAAACTCTGACCGGAATTCCAAAAGCCCTTTTCTCCTGTGCCAACGAAATC